>JAYTXC010000210.1:0-7478 GCA_043743145.1 Rhodospirillales bacterium | reverse complement strand
GAACTCAAAGATGCGCGCACGCTCGGCGAAGCGATGGCGCGCCTCCACACGGTGGAAGACGTGTTCTTCGCGCCGGAATTCCTCGCAGCCCGACCCCTCTTACGGGCGTTGCAAGAGCCGCGCGGAGCGGTCTTGCTCATCGACGAGATCGATAAATCGGATCAGGAGTTCGAAGCATTTTTGCTCGAATTACTCTCCGATTATCAAGTGACGATTCCCGAACTCGGCACGATCGGTGCCACCGTCGCACCACTCGTGATCCTCACATCCAACGACACGCGCGATCTCGGCGACGCGCTCAAACGCCGTTGCCTCCACCTCCACATCGGCTTTCCCGATCGCGAGCGCGAAGAGCGCATCCTCGACGCACGCGTGCCCGGCCTCGATGCGAACTTACGCGCACATCTCGTGGCGTTCGTGCAACGCTTGCGCACGCTCGAATTGCGCAAGTCGCCGTCGATCAGCGAGACGATCGATTGGGCCAAAACGATCCTCTTGCTCCATCCGGGCGAACTCGATGCGATCGCGGCACGCGAGACGCTCAACGTCTTACTCAAGTACGAAAGCGATATCGAAGCGACGGCGCGCCAAATCGAGACGCTCGTCCGCGAGACCGCGCGCAACTAAACCCGTGCGCGAGCCGATTCTCGACTTCTTGCGCGTCGCGCGTGGTGCCGGTCTCGGTATCGTCCCAGCTGACGCCCTCGATGTCTTCGCGGCACTCGATGTCACGGGCTACGCGGATCGCGAGACCGTGCACGCGAGTCTGCGCATGCTCCTCGCGCGCAGCGATACGGAACGCGAGCGATTCGATCTCGTCTTCGCGCGCTACTTCGGCGGCGCGGGCGCGCCCTTCGTGGTCGCGAGCGACGATGATGCGACGGCGTGGGACGATTTCACATCGCCGCTCATCGCGGACGCCGTCTCGGATTCCGCGCTCGCACGGGTGTTGCTCGCCGACGATCGCGCCGCGCTCGTGCGCGACCTCCACGCGGCGGCCGCCGAAGCCGATGTGAATGCGATCCGCCTCTTCACGCAAACGTCGCTCTTCACGCAACGTCTCCTCGATCGGCTCGATCTCCCCGCGCTCGGCAACGCCATCGGACGCCTGCGTTCGTCGGGCGATCCGAAGCAGCAACGCGCGGCCGACTTTCTCGACGAACGCGAGCGTGCGGTGCGCGAACTCGCACGCGATCTCGTGGAGCGTCGGCTCGCGAAGCGCTCGAATTTGCGCGCGACCGAACGCGACGCGTTCTTACGCGATGCGCGGCTCGCGAATATCGAACCTCGCGACCGCGAGCGCATGCGCGAACTCGTGCGCGCCATGGCGAAGCGTCTGGCAACGCGTCACGCGCGTATGCGCCGCGAGCGCCGCGGGACGCTCGACGTGCGCCGCACGATCCGCGCCAACATCGCACACGACGGCGTCCTCGTCAAAACGGTCATGCGCACGCGCAAGATCGAACGGCCGAAACTCGTCGTGCTCTGCGACGTGAGCGGCAGCGTAGCGGCGCTCGCGCAGTTTCTCTTGCTCTTCGTGCACGAAGTCGGCGAAGAGATCGCCCAGGTGCGCTCGTTCGCGTTTTCCGGCCCGCTCGTGGAAGTGACGGAGATCGTGCGCCGCCAATCGATCGATGCGGCCTTCACGGCGGTGATGCAAGCCGTCGGCATGCGCTCGTCGAATTACGGGCGGGCGTTCGCCGATTTCACCAACGACTATCGCGACGCCATCGATCGAAAGACGACGGTCGTGATCCTCGGCGACGGGCGCACGAACTACGCCGACCCGCGCCTCGATCTCGTCGCGCAGATCGCGCAGCGCGCGCGTCGCGTGATCTGGCTCAACCCCGAACACCGCGTCGCCTGGGGTATGGACGATTCCGAGATGCTTCGTTATCTGCCGTTCTGCACGATCGCAAAAACGTGCAATCGCTTACGGCATCTCGAAGCGATCGTCGACGATCTCGTTCGCCCGCGCTAATCGCGTGCTACGGACACAAGCGCGCCTGCGCGGTATATTTGAGCGTCGCGTTGCCGTCCGCGGGAACGTGGATGTTCCATGTCGCCGTCGCACTCGACGTTTTTTTATGCGGCAGCGATTCGTTTTCGATCGTCCAAATGCCGGGAATCGGTTCGACGACGAGGACGTCTTGCGGCTCCGCTTTCGCGTTTGCGATCCGCACTTCGTAGGTACTGCGATACGTGCACCGCGCGGGCGTCTCGAACGATGTCTGCTTCTTGCTCGCCGTCACGTCGAAGGCATCGCCAACGTGGAGCCGCACGTCTTCGTTTTTCGCCGTGTGATCGATCCGATCGGCACCGAGATACTGCGATGTGCCATCGCCATCGTTCTTATAGAGCCGGACGACGCCGCCGGGAAGTGGGATGCCGAGTTCGCCGCCCTTGTTCGCAAAGGTAACGTACACGCCAACTTTGAGCTTCGTTCCGAGATCGGCATTGGGACTCGCGTAATAAAATCCGGAACCACGCACTTCGAGTGTCTTGCGCATCGGAACGCGATGCGCGGAGAGGAGCGCGACTTGTTTCGTCTGTGCGTTCGCAATCGTCGTCGGTTGCGAGAGCGTGTAGAGGTGATACTCGAAGAAATTCTGCTCCGCAAATTGCGGTGCGGGCGCCACGTCCATTGCGGCGACGCGACCGATCGATTTCAACGACGCGTATGCGGGCGGCGGCGCACCGACGTTCCCGGCAACGAGTTGCAGGTGCGCGTTTGGAAAGGTCGTGCCCGTCGTGTTCGTGAGCGTGACGAGGCCACGTAGGTCGACGTGCGCGTCATCGGCAGCAACCGTTCCCACGTAATCTGCAACCCAGCCGAGTCCACTCGTGAGATAGGCGAGATCGAGTTCATGCGAAGCCGTCGTATCGCTCCGCAATTCGAGCGTCAGTGTCGGGCGATCGCGGAGATCGTTCGGGAGTGATGGAAAGACGATGTGACTGTCGTATAATCCCGTTTCGATGCGGTCGGCATATTTGAGGACGACGCCGTCGTTGGTCGCCAGCAGCCGTGCCGTTTCGCGCGCGGGCGTTCCCGGTGCGGGCTTCTCGTGCACGACCGTCACATCGCGACCGACAAATTTGTCGAGCACGGTCTGTGGTCGAAGGACATCGAAATTGAAGTTCTGCTCGTCGACGCGAACGGCGCCGGGGGTCGTGAGATCTTCGAGGATCGCCGTTGCCGGTTGGAGCGCGCCGCTCACGTCGCGCCACGCGATGTGACTCGTGCCTGCGGGAAGTGGAATCCGACGCCGATCGTGCACGAGCGCGAGGTCGGCGTTGTAGATCGTCACGTTGACGTGTTTCTGATCGGCCGACGTCGTCGTGCGTTCCAGCACCTCGGTCGACCCGCGCATCGGAGCGAGCGTAACGATTGCGACGACGAGTGCCGTTGCAAGTTGCAGGGTCGAGCGTCTCACGAAACGTCCTTCTGAGGCGCGATCCGCCCCAATCGCGCAACGTTTGCGAAGCGCCGAACGTGACCGCGCCGTTCTTCGCGCGACCCTCACGCGGTTTCCGGGAATGCCGCCTCGCGCAATCTCGGCGTGGCGGCTACCGGTGGCCGCGGCGCCATCATCATCACGGCGACGCCGACCACGATCACGGCCGCGCCGATACCGAGTCGCCACGAGAACGCCTCGTGTAAGAAGCCCACGCCGATCGCGAGCGAGACGATCGGATTGACATACGAATACGTGGAGGCAAGCGTCGTCGGCACGTTATTGAGCAACCAAAGAAACGCGCTAAACCCGACGACACTCCCGAAGATCACGAGGTACGCAAGCGCACCGATCGCGTGCGGCGTAAAGGCCGCAGCCGTCAGGTGCTCGCCACCCGCGACCGCCATCACGACGAGCACACCCGACGCGCAGAGCATCTGCATCGCACTCATCTGCACGACATCGCTGGCGCGCGCGCGCCGCTGCAAGATCGATCCGAACGCCCATGCGATCGAGGACATCACGCCGAGAATCGTCGCAAAGGTCGGCAAGTGTTGCGCCCCGGAGGGCGAGTACAGATAGACCATTCCCACGAGACCGAGGCAGACGCCGACGATCGCGAGCGGTGCGAGTCGTTCGCGATACATCGCGAAGGCGAAGATCGCCATGAAGAGCGGCGAGAGCGCGAAAAAGAGCGCACCGATTCCACTCGGCATATATTGTAACGCCCAAGAAAAAACGCCGTTGCCGACGACGAGCAAGATCACGCCCGTGAATGCAGCCGATCTCCACTCGGCACGTTCGGGCATCGCAACGCCCCGCGATCGCGTCCACACCCACAAGATCGACCCCGCGAAGAAGAACCGCAGCGCCGCCATCCACCATGGTGGAATTGTTGCGACCGCGATTTTGATTGCGGGCGCCGTCGAACCCCAGAGAACGTAGACAGCGATGAGCGTCGAGACGATGGCGAGTGTCGACGCGTGCGGGCGGGCCGCAGGCAGAGCGGGCGAGATCACGTTTCCGTGATCCCGCACCGCGGCATGCGGTTGCGTTGCTCGGATGCTAGCGTTTACGCGTTTGGACGGCGCTGCGTCGCGTGGTCCCGCGCTTGCGATCCACGACCGGAGCTGCTACGGGCGGAGCGGCGGGTGGCCGCTTCGAGCGACGCATCGGTACGACGACGCCGGCATCGTTGTTCCGCTGCGGCTCCCCGAGAAAGACCGGCGTGATGATGCGCTTCCCGAAAGCCTGTTCGAAGACTTCGCTGATCTCCTCGACCGGCACGAACGTCATCGTATCGCGGACTTCTTTTGGCACATCATCGAGATCGTTCTCGTTGCGCTTGGGCAAGACGATCTTATTGATGCCGGCGCGTTTAGCTCCGAGCACTTTCTCTTTGAGCCCACCGATTGGCAGCACTTGCCCCGTGAGCGTGATCTCGCCCGTCATCGCAAGATTCGAATCGACCTTCGTGCCGGTGAGCAACGACGCGATCGAGGTCGCAAGCGCGATGCCCGCCGACGGGCCATCCTTCGGTGTCGCACCCGCGGGCACGTGGATGTGCACGTCGTGCTTGCCGAAGTAATCGTCTTGCAGCCCGAGTTCGGCACTTCGCGAGCGTAAGAACGAGACGGCGGCCTGCGCCGATTCTTTCATCACGTCGCCGAGTTGGCCCGTGAGCACGAGTTTGCCCGTGCCCGGCATAACCGAGCTCTCGATGAACATGATATCGCCGCCGACGGGCGTCCACGCGAGACCCGTCGTGACGCCGATCGAAGCCGTGCGTTTTTTGACTTCGTTAAAGTAGCGCGGGCGTTGCAGATAATCGGCAACGTTCTCGCTCTTCACGCGGCCTTTGTGACGCGGCTCCTCCGCGATCTTGCGCGCGATCTTACGGAAGATCGTGCCGACCTCACGTTCGAGATTGCGCACGCCCGCTTCGCGCGTGTAATCGTTGATCACGGTTTTGAGCGCGGCATCGTTGATCTGTACTTGTGTCTCGCGCAGGCCGTTGGCTTCGCGTTGCTTCTTGACGAGGTAGCGCTTGGCAATCTGCAGCTTTTCGAACTCGGTGTAGCCCGAGAGTTGGATGATCTCCATACGGTCGCGTAGCGGACCGCTGATCGTTGAGAGATCGTTTGCGGTACAGACGAAGAGTACTTGCGAGAGATCGAAGGGCAAGTCGAGGTAGTGATCGCGGAACGAGTTGTTCTGCGCCGGATCGAGCACTTCGAGCAAAGCCGATTGCGGATCGCCGCGATAATCGCCGCCAACCTTATCGATCTCGTCGATCATCATAACGGGATTCTTCGTGCCTGCATCGCGTAGCGCGCGAACGATCGTTCCCGGCATCGCGCCGATGTACGTTCGGCGATGACCGCGAATCTCGGCTTCGTCGCGCACGCCGCCAACGGAGATGCGTACGAACTTGCGCCCCATCGCACGCGCGATCGACTGCCCGAGCGATGTTTTGCCGACGCCCGGTGGCCCGACGAAGCACAGGATCGGGCCAGTCAGCTTCTTTTTGAGTTTTCCGACCGCAAGATACTCGACGATCCGGTCCTTCACTTTTTCGAGATCGTAGTGATCCTCGTCGAGAACTTCGCGTGCTTTCGGGATATCGATGGCATCCGAAGTCACCTTGCTCCACGGCAACTGCACGATCCAATCGAGATACGTGCGGATCACCGAATACTCGGGACTCGCCTGCGGGACTTTCGCAAGACGGTCGAGTTCGCGATCGGCCGCTTTTTTCGCATCTTCGGGCAGACCCGCTTCCTCGAGTTTGACACGGAGGTCGCTCGCCTCGGCTGCCGCAGGATCGGTCTCGCCGAGTTCTTCCTGAATCGCGCGGAGCTGCTGGCGTAGGTAGAATTCGCGCTGATTTTTTTCCATCTCGCGCTGGATATCGGATTGGATTTTATGTCCGAGTTCGACGACTTCGAGTTCTTTGGTGAGCAGCATCGTGAGCTTGCGCATGCGCTTCTCGGTGTGGCGTTCCTCGAGCAACATCTGGCGGTCCGCCGTATCAAGGCGCATCGAACTCGCGACGAAATACGTCAGCAAATTGGGATCCGTGATGTTGTTGACTTCCATCTCCATCTCGCGCGGCGCTTGCGGCAGATAGCCGATGAGTTTGGAGAAGAGCGTCGCAAGATTGCGATGCATCGCGACGAGTTCGCCCGATTCTTTCGTGATATCGGGCAGCTCGGTATACGTGCCTGCGAGATATGGCGACGACTGCGTGAAGGTATCGATCGAAAACACGCTCGTCCCACCGACGATGCAGCGGATCGTACCGTCGGGGACTTTGATCATGCGTTGAATCGTGCCGATCGTGCCGATGCGGCGCACGTCATCGGGGCCGGGGTCTTCGGTATCTTTATCTTTGAGCGCGACGAGCCCGATCGAACGACCGTCGCGGAGCGCTTCTTCAACGAGCGCGATGCCGGGTTTTTTGACGACGGCGAGCGGAATGACCGTATTGGGGAAGAGCACCGCGTCTTGAAGCGGCAAGATACCTAAGACGTCGATTTTCTTCTCGGCGGGGACGATGATCGTCTTTGCACGTGCCATCAGGCGGGGATCCTTTTTACGGTCATGCGGATTTCGGTGCGTCGCGCGGGGAGCGCGGCTTCTTCTGAAACGGGGAGGCGAATCGTGAGGATTCCGTCGCGGTAGGACGCCGCGGCATCGTCGTATGCGACCGCCATCGGCAAATGAAAGCGCTTGGTGAAGTCGCCGTACGCGATTTCTTTCATCAAAACCGATCCGCGCGCCGCACGTTCACGATCAATTCGACGGCCGATAATGTAGAGCCGACGCTCCTCCACCATCACGCGCAGTTCGGTTGGGTCCGCGCCCGCGATCTCGACGTTGACGAGCAACGAACAGCCATCGGCGCTGAGGTACATGTCGGCGTTGGGCTCGAAGCCGCCGGGTTTTGCCTTGCGGGCAATCCCGGCGAACAATGCGTCGAACTCCGCGAAGAACTCGTCGTTCATATTAGCACTCTCAACG
>JAYTXC010000209.1:0-1690 GCA_043743145.1 Rhodospirillales bacterium | reverse complement strand
CGCCACCGCCCATGTGCAAACTCGGATGGAGATGACCGATGATCGTCGGCGTACCGAGCACGGCCGGCCGATCGCCGTGCACGAGCAGCCACCCGTCGCGCTCGCATCCCTCGACCGTCGCGCCGAGAACGGCAAACGCACGCGATCGACCCTCGTGATTTCCCGCAACGAGCGTCACGATCGCACGCGCGCGCAGCACATCGAGCCCGTCACGCACCGTCCGAACCGCGCCCTCACTCATCCGCGCGCCGTGGACGATATCGCCGAGAAAAACAATCTCGCGCGCGTCCATTCGTGCGGCCACGAGGGCGAGCGTCGCGACGATCTCGGCCGTACTCCACAGCGGCAGCGTCCCACCAATGACATCCTCGTAGGCGAGGTGTGCGTCGGCTGCGATCAGCGTCTGCGTCGCGGGCATCCATGCCAGACCCGGTGCGAGCGCGACCACACCGCGCGCGAGCTCGCAACGTTCCGCAGACCGCGAGGGCGTCATCATCGCCGTGCAGTGCCGCAGTCGACAGCGAAACCCTGTCGCGGCAACACCTACGTGACCTTCCTGCCGCGCGGTGCTCGACGGGCGGTGATGCGCGATGCGGCGGCGATCGTCGTATCGGTCGGAGTCGTAGCGAACCCCTCATCGAAAAGTGGACCGTCGGCGGTGCGAAGCGGGGTCGCCGGGAGATCGCTTTCGCCGAGCACGGCGAGCACGCGTTCGTGTAGCGCTTCCACCATGCTTCGGCGATCGTCCATCACGACTGAATCGCCGAAGCTCGATGTCACGATACCGAATGTAAATGGCGAAGCCGCCGCCGGATGGATGACGCGCACTTCACTCGGCAACGCTTCGAGATAGGCGAGCGCTCCTGGTGCGTCGAGCAGATCGGTCGTGACGAACCGAATCGTTTCGCGCAACAACGGAAAATCCGGCGCTGCTTCGAGCAAACGGTCGAAGATTTTCTGGCTATTCCAGCGGAGGCCGCTGCGCCGCAACGTCTGTCCGCCCGCACGACGTAAGACGAGCAGTCCGGTGTTGGCAACGTAGCGGAAATGCAAACGCAAGAGATACCCCGCGCGCAAACCATCGAGGAGATCGCGCTCGAAATTACGCGGGTGCAAAAGCGTCGCCCAAAACCCGTCGGGAAGCGTCTTTCCGTGAGGCATCGTAACGAGAAAGCCGTTATCGTCGGTCGTGATTTGCGTGTTGACGCGCGCTTCGCGAAAAAGTCGCGCGCCGACGACGCGTGCGAGCGCTTCGTTGGCGCGACGGCCCGCACACGTGTGAAAAACGGCCGTTTGCTTGCGATCCATGCGATATATTTCCACGAGCGCTTCACCTGTTTTCGGCACCGCCGAGATCGCCATCTGTTGCGCGATATAGCGCACGGCATGCGACGCCTCGGCGCCCTCGAGACCGTACCGTCGCGCGAGCCACGTAAGCGTTTTCCGCGCGCCGCCATCGGCTGCGAGACGTTCCGCGATGCCCGCGCGCAAATCCGCAATCTCGCGCGCGAGCACGGTTGGCACGCCTTTAATATGCGAACTCCACTGCGGCACGGTCGGTCGTCCCGCGAACGGCTCGACGGTCACGCCCGCGGAGCGGACTTCCTTTACTTTGAACGTGCGCCCGGCGATGAGCATGACGTCGCCCTGGCGCAAGCTCGACGCGAAGCTCTCATCGACTTTGCCGATC
>JAYTXC010000208.1:0-13874 GCA_043743145.1 Rhodospirillales bacterium | reverse complement strand
GCCATCTCGTGCTCGTCTGCGATACCGCCTTCATCGATGGTGGCAGCGCCCAAGTCGCCCTCACGAGCGCCCTCGAACTTGCCGACCGCGGCTACCGCGTCACGATCTTCGCCGGCGTCGGCCCCGCCATGCCCGAACTGCTCGCGCACCCGAATGTCGATGTCGTGTGCCTCGATCAAAAAGACATTCTCAGCGATACGAACCGCTTGCGTGCCGCCACGCAAGGCCTGTGGAACCTCACGGCCGCGCGTGCGTTCGATGCGTTGCTCGCAAGCTGCGATCGCGAGGGAACGGTCGTCCACGTCCACAGCTGGACAAAATCGCTTTCTGCGAGCCCCATCCATGCCGCGCTGCGGCACCGTTTCCGGGTCGTGATCACACTGCATGAATTCTTTACGGTGTGTCCGATCGGCAGTCTCTACAATCACCCGCGCGCCGAAATCTGCCATCTGAAACCGATGTCGCTCGCGTGCGTGCGCGAGAATTGCGATTCACGATCGTACGCGCACAAGACGTGGCGCGTCGCGCGTCAGATCATGCAGCAACGCGTTGCGGGTGTCCCCGCGCGCGTGCGCGATTTCATCACCGTCTCCGAACTCAGCCACGAGGTTCTCGAGCCGCTGCTGCCCGCAGCGAGCCGCCTGCATCCCGTCGCCTACCCGATCGCCGCGGTGCGCGCCGAAGCCGTCGACGCGGCCGCTCACGCCCCGTTCGCCTACGTCGGGCGCCTTTCGAAAGAAAAAGGCGCCGATCTCTTCGCGGCTGCCGCCGTGGCTGAGGGCGTGCCACACGTCTTTATCGGCGACGGCCCGAGCCGCGCGGACGTCGAAGCAATTTCACCGGATGCCACGATCACGGGTTGGCAAAACCACGACGGCGTCGTCGCACATCTGCGCGAATCGCGCGCGCTCGTTTTTCCGTCGCGCTGGTACGAGACGTTCGGACTCGTCGTGATGGAGGCGGCCGCCCTCGGTATTCCGGCGATCGTGCCAGACTCCAGCGCCGCCGCGCGCAACGTCGTCGACGGCGTGACGGGTTTGATTTTTCGTAGTGGCGATGTCGCGGATCTGCGTCGCAAAATCGCCCTCCTCGCAGACGACGAACGCGTGCGTGCGATGTCGCGCGCGGCCTACGACCGCTTCTGGACGAGCCCATCGACGATCGTCACGCACGTCGATCGACTGCTCGACGTATACGCAACGCTGCCCGCATGAACGTCGCCGTTTCGATCGATCGGCTCGATCGCGACACGCCAAACGGCATGCAGCGCGTCGCAACGGAAACCGCGCGTCATCTCGTGCGGCAAGGGCACGACGTCACGATCTTCACGCTCCGCCGGCACTTGGAACCGGCACGCGAAAATCGCGATGGCGTACGCGTCGTGCGGTACGACGGCTCGAACGGGCCGGTCGGCGATGCGATCGCGGGCTTCCGCGCACTCCGCGATCTCCATGCACGACGCCCGATCGACGTGTTGCACGCACATTTCGCCTACTGCGCGCTCGGGCCGCTGGCGGCGAGCGTCGGCAACATGGCGCGCGTGCGAACCTATCACGGGGCTTGGAATTTGGAGGCGATCGCGGAGCGGCCGGCGCGACCGTCGGATCGTTTCCGCTACGGCGTGGAATGGGCGGGGCTCCGCTCGGCGGAGCGCGTCATCGTGCTCAGCGACTACGCACGCGCGCAAATCGTCCGTGCATTCGGCGTTGACGATGCGCGAATCGACCGCATCCCCGGCGGCGCCGACCTCGCACGCTTCGCACCGACCGAGCCGCGCAGCGCGTACCGCCGCACGTTCGGCCTCGACCCCAATGCCTTCGTCATCGCCTGCGCGGGTCGGCTCGTCAAGCGTAAGGGCTTCGATCGTATCATCGCGGCGTTTCCGGCGATCTTGCAAGCGATTCCCCAAGCGCAACTCCTCATCGGCGGCGACGGCGCCGAACGCGCGGCTCTCGAAGCGTTGATTGCGCGGCTCGGCCTCCGGGAGCGCGTGCGCCTCCTCGGGCATCTCGATGGAACGCTCGCCGACCTCTATCGCGGCGCGGACGTCGTCGTCGTCCCCTCGCTCGCACTCGAAACCTTCGGGCTCGTGACGGTCGAAGCGCTTGCCGCAGGCACACCCGTCATCGGCACGCCGATCGGTGCTACACCCGAGATTCTGCGAGCGTTCGACCCGAGCCTCATCGCACGAAACACCACGAGCGACGCGCTCGGGGAGGCCGTCGTGCGCTTCGCCCGTGCGAATACCGATGTCGCCGAGACGAAAATTCGATTGAAGGCCTTCACGGCGCGGTATAGCTGGCTCAATCATGCAAACGCCGTTGAGCGTGTGCTCTTACAAGTCGTTGACGAGCGGTCTCGGCGACGTCTCCCGTGAAGGGACCAACGTGCTCCTGTGCCCCCGCGTGCCTCCTCGTTGTTGCTCGTCGTATGCTTGAAGAGCGCGTATCTCGTGCTGCCGTCGTACCGGTCGCATTTCCGCGATTTTCCCGTAACGACGTGGTCGTTCGGCCGCCCGCCGCAGATTTTTCGCGTTCCGTACGACTCGTGTATCGCAATTCGACCGCGACGCGCGCCGCACGTCGCAGCTTCGATCTCGTTTTGGCGAGCGCCGCATTTGTGGTCGCGACGCCAATTCTCGCGATCGCCGCAGCGGCGATCTGGTTCGAAGATCGCGGCCCCGTCCTCTTCAAGCAGCGCCGCGTCGGCCGGTTCGAACGGAACTTTACCATTTTTAAACTGCGCACGATGGCCATCGCGGATTGCGACGACCGTCTCTCGCCAACATCGCCGCTCGACCAGCGCGTCACGCGCGTCGGCCGCCTCCTCCGGCGCTTCTCGATCGACGAACTACCGCAGTTCGTCAACGTGATCCGCGGCGAGATGTCGCTCGTGGGCCCGCGACCGGAAATGCCGTTCGTCACGGCCGGCTACGAACCGTGGCAACACCTGCGCCATCTCGCGAAGCCCGGAATCACGTGTACGTGGCAGATTACGCACCGTTCGACGATCCCACTCGAGCGCCCCGAAGCAACGCTCATGGACATCGACTATCTCCACCGAAAATCACCGCTCTTCGACGGGATGCTCATTATCCGGACGTTCCTCGCTATTTTTCGACAGAAGGGCGCGTACTAACGTGCGTGGGATGCGATGACCTACGCCTACGCACGCGCCGTTTTCAACCGCCATCGCGTGGTCGCAATCGCGGCGTTGCTCCTCGCGCTTCCGATCGTCTTCGTCGTTTCGTACTTTCTGCCACGCACGTATGCGGCGTCGGCGAGCCTCTTGCTCTCGAACCAAAAGTCCGACGCGAGCAACGAGCTCACGACCGTGCTAACGACGCTTGCCAAAAGTAGCGCGATCCTCGAGCGCGCGCGCACGGCGACGAACGACGCGGTTCCCATCGCGCGCTTGCAACAGAACGTGAAAGCGCGACTCTACGGGACGATCCTCAAGATCACGTACACCGATTCGCGCCCCGCACTCGCGGTCGCCGTGCCCAACGCCGTCGTCGATTCACTCGTGAACTATTACAACGCGCTTACATCGCAACAGTACGCCTCGAGCACCGCACGCCTACAAGCCGAACTCGAAAACAAGAAACGCCAACTGCACGACCTCGACCGCCGATTCCAAGCACTCAGTGCCGCGGGGATCCCGGTCGACGCGGAAAATCCCGCAGGCAGCGCGGAGATCGCAGCGTCGCTTTCGGCTCTGCGCGCGCAGCGTATTCAAGCGGAAGATACGCTACGCAGCGACCAGGCCTATGGCAGCGGGAACCGCGCCGTCGCCTTGCCGCCCGCGAAACCCGACGTGAGTACGAACCCCGTCTATGGCACGCTCGAGAGCGCCCTGCAGCGCGACGAAGCGCTCTTGGCGACCGCAAAAGCGCAATACACCGCGGACTACCCGGGCCTCGCCGAAATCGAGAATCGCATCGTGGTCGAACGGCGACAGCTCGCGACGCTACGCGGCCAGCTCGTTGCTTCCGGCGCCGCGCCATCGCCCGTCGACATCCAAGGCAATGAGGCGAACAATCGTTCGAGCGCGCTCATCGCAGCCGATCACGCGAAGCTCGACGCGATCGACTCGCAGATCACGACGCTCTCATCGAGTTCGAACAAGCTCGTGGGGAGCCGCGTCGTCATCGAGACGCTCAAGGCCGAACGTGCGAGCGTCGTCGCACAATTCGACGCACTTTCAGCGAGTCTCGCGACCACGATCGCGTCGCGTGCGAACGCGCAGAATTACGGCACGCTCTCGGTCATCGACCGCGCGACGTATGCGGATGTCGCGGGCTTGAGCCCGAAGATCGTCGCCATCATCGATATCCTCATCGCGCTCGCAATCGCCTTCGTCGCAGCCCTCATTGCCGAACGCATCGATCCACGCGTCGGCACGCTCGCGGAATCATCGCACGGACGATCGGTCCTCACACAAACGAAACTTTAGAGGTCTACTTATATGCGCTTCGGTACCAAACCGCACACCACGATCGTCACGGGCGGTGCCGGATTTCTCGGCAGCCACCTCACCGCGTCGCTCGTCGAATCGGGCAAACACGTCCTCATTCTCGATAACCTCTCGACGGGAAACGTTCGCAATCTCGAGCGCTCCGTATCGTCGGGTCGCGCCACGTTCGTCTACGGCAACGTTGCCGTTCCCCTCGACGCATTGCGCGCGCTCATCGATAGCGCGGACGTCGGACCGATCGACGCGATCTATCATCTCGCCTCGCCCGCCAGTCCCGAAGCCTACAACGCACATCCGTGGGAGACGCTGGCGGTCAACGGCATCGGCACGATGTCGCTCATCGATTTCGCCCTCGAGCGCGACGCGCGCTTCATCTTTTCATCCACGTCGGAAATCTACGGCGATCCGCTCGTACATCCGCAGCCTGAATCATATTTTGGGAACGTCGATCCGATCGGGCCGCGCAGCTGTTACGATGAAGGCAAGCGATTCGCCGAAGCCGCCGTCGCGACGGCCGTTCGGTCGCGCGGCCTCACGGGCCGTCTCGTACGCTTCTTTAACTGTTACGGCCCGTTCATGGAGAGCGGCGACGGTCGGCTCATTCCGGCGCTCATCGACGCCGCGCTTGCGAAGAAACCGTTTCCCATTCACGGTACCGGTCGGCAGACGCGTTCGCTCACCTACGTGACCGATGCCGTCGAACTGCTGCGCATGGTCGCCGAAGGCGAACAGGCGACGCTCCAACCGATCAACGTCGGCAACGACGACGAACGCACCGTCGAAGACATCGCGCGCGCGGTCGCGGAGATCGCGCGCGTCCCCTTCGAAGTAGAATATCTTTCGGCGCGCGAGGGCGATCCGCAGCGTCGCAAACCCGATCTGACGATCGCGCGCAGCCTCGGCTGGGCGCCGACGACATCGATCGAAGACGGTATCCGTGCGACGCTCGCGTGGTTCGAAGCGGAACGAACGCTCTCGCGCGCGTGAGGCCCACCTGGATGCGATACGCACTCCTCACGCTTCTCGCGTGGGGATTCATGCCGGAAATCCGACGCCTCTACGATTTTAAAAGCGGTCTCTTTCAACCGGTCGAAATCCTCAGCATCGTACCGATCGCGATGCTCGTGCCATTCGTGTGGTACGCGATTCGCGGCGGGTGGAGCCGCGCGGCGCCACTCACGCGTGCGTTTGCGGGTATCTGGATCGCCGCGTACGCGTACGGTTTTCTCATCGGCATCCTCGATGGAGCTCCGACGCTCGCGGTGCTCTACGAGTTCGCCAACACGTGTATGCCCGTGGGGATGGGCATCTGGTTCGCAAACGAACTGCAGACCGACGATGGTGCGTATCGCAAGATCGTCGTAACGCTGCTCGTCATCGGGACGGTATCCAGCCTTTACGCCCTCGTTCAATTCATCTCGCCACCGCCATGGGATGCGATGTGGATCTACGCGTCGGGCTTCCTCGCAGCCGGATTGCCATATCCCTACACGTTGCGTGCGTGGGGGACGATGAATTCGCCCGGACCCTTTGCAGACTTTCTCGTGTGCACGATTTTGCTCGCGCTCCCGCTCGTCTCTTGGCGAAGGCCCGTCGCGCTCGTCGCCACGCTCATCTGCTGTCTCGGCCTGGCGCTCAGCTTCGTGCGCGCCGATGTCCTCGTGCTCGGCGCGTGCCTCGCGATCTATCTCGTTCTTTCGCCACGTCGTACGGAGCTCGGTTTCGGCATCGGCGGCATCGTGCTCGCGATCGCGCTGGTTCTCGGGCTCGCACCCTCGATCGCAGGCGAAACCGGCTCGCGTTTCGTCGATCGCCTTACCGATCGCTTCCAGACGATCGACGCGCTCGATTCCGACGTCTCGGTCGTCACGCGTCAGCTCGAAATCGAAGCGGGCATGTCGCTCGCAATCGCCGAGCCGCTGGGCCAGGGTCTCGGCAAGATCGGCCCAGCCGCCAAACTCGACGGCGGTGCCGGCGAGACGATTACGGTCGATAGTGGCTACGTGAGTCGCTTTATGGTGCTTGGCTATCTCGGAATGTTCGGCTACCTAATCGTCACCGTCGGTGGGCTCGGACGATCGCTCGTGCAAGCCCTTACCGTCGCATCGCAAGGCGAGCGCGAGCGTGCCGTCGTCGTCGTCGCGGCAGTAGCGGCACAATTGGCATTGGTCTCGATCGATTTTGCCGTCGACAGCCACTCGGCGCTCGACGGCATCCTTTTTTGGGTAGCGCTCGCGACGGCATTCGGGTATCGCGCGCCACAACGTGCGGCCTCCGAGCGCGTTGCGCCGCGCAGCGAGCCGACCATCGGTCGCGAGCTGAGCGCGCAATAATGCGCGTCGCTTTCGTCACGCGCGGCGTTCGCAAATACGACGGCGTCGGCAGTATCCACCTCGAAGTCGCGCGCGAAGCGGTGCGTCGCGGACACGCGGTTACGGTGATCGCAACCGACATCGATCCGGAGCTGCAAGCGCAACGCGGCGTGACCTACGTGCACGTGCCCGTCGCGCGCATCCCGACCGATCTGCTGCGCATCCTCGCATTCTCGGCGCTGAGTTGGCTCTGGCTCGCGCGCCACCGCGCCGCGATCGATCTCGTGATCGGCAGCGGCTTCGGGACGTTCGCACGCGTCGATCTCAACATCGTCCAATTCGTCTTCGCACAATGGATCCGCTCGCCCGACGTCGAGAGCGGCCGCATCGACGGTATCCGCTCGCTCTATCATTGGATCTTCTCGCGATCGCTCGTCTTCTTCGAGAATTGGGCGTTTCGCGCATCGCGTGTGCTCGTGGCGTGCTCGGCGGGCGTCCGCGACGAGCTCATCGGCCGTGTCGGCATCGACCCCAACGCCATCGTCGTCGTGACCAACGGCGTCCGCACGTCGACGTTCGTGCGACAGAGCCCCGATCGGCAACGCTTCGGGCTGCCGGCCGACGTGCCGTTCGTCCTCTTCGCGGGCGATATCACGACGCGCCGGAAAAATCTCGACGTCATCTTCGATGCACTCGTCGAAACGCCGAGCCTGCATCTCGCGATCGCGGCAGGCATCAACGATGACAACAAATACCCAACACTCGCACGAACGCTCGGCATCGCGGATCGCGTGCATTTTATCGGGATGTGCCGCGACATGCCGGCGCTCATGTCGAGCGTCGACTTTTTCGCGCTCTTCTCGCATTACGAACCGTTCGGCCTCGTCGTCATCGAAGCGATGGCATGCGAATTGCCGGCCGTTACCGCGCGCAACGTCGGCGCATCGTCGGTGATGACGCCCGAGTGCGGCTACATCGTCGAAGCGCCTGCGACGGCGCGCGCCGTCGCAGGCGCCTTTCGTGCACTCATCGACGATCCGGCCGATCGCGCGCGCCGTGGCCGCGAGGCGCGCGCCGTTGCCGAACGCAACACGGTCGAGCAAATGACGGCCGCGTATCTGCGCGAACTCGAAGCGCTCGCTCGTGACTAAAGGGCCGCCCGCGCGCCGTTCGCTTTCCGCGGAGACGATCGTGAACATGGCGGTTGCCGCGCTGTCGGGGATCGGCGCGCAGCTCGTCGTGCTCGCCATCACGCCGTTTTTAATCTGGTCGATCGGTCTCGAACGGTACGGATTTTGGGCGCTGTGTTCGAGCATATCGCGCTACGGGATGCTCACGGACGTGCTCTTCGCGCCGATCATTACGATGGTTGCGGCCGCGAAACGCGCGGACGATCTCGAACGCGTGCGCCGCATCGCCACATTCGCGACGCTCTTCTATCTCGGACTCGTCGCCGGCTTCGTGCCGCTTGCGGCCCTTGCGGGCGGGCTCCTACCACGCGTGTTTCCCATGTCGCCCGACCTCGCGCGCGAGGCACCACGCTTTTTTACGTGGTACGTCGCCTATTTTTTCGTATCGATCGCGGTGACCGGACTAGCATCCGTGCTTAACGGGCTCGGGCTCCTGCGCAAAACGGCTACCGTCAACGCGATCGGCACGCTCATCTACGCGGCTACGGCGATCGTCCTCGCGATGCGCGGCTTCGGTCTGTGGGCGCTCCTCGACGCGCTCGTCGTGCAAGTCGCTTTCAGCGCCGTCGCGCTCTACGCGCTTTGCCGCGGTCACCTCGGCCACGTCTTCGTATCGCCGCTACGCATCGGGCGCGCGCTTGCAATCCAACTCTTGACCTTCGGCGGTTGGGTGCAGTTGAGCACGCTCGCGACGCTTCTCGGTGGCGAGACGGATCAAATCCTCATCGGTGCCTTCGTCGGTGTGCCGGCCGTCGGGCTATACGAAGTGGGTGCGAAGCTCGCGCGCGCGATCCGAAGCCTCGCGTTATTTCCGAACAACGCGCTCTTGCCGAGCATCGCCTCGCTTGCGACCGATCCGAACGGGGAGCGCGTATCGCAGGTCGTCGTACGCGCGAGTCGGCTCGTTTCGGTCGTTACCGTGTTCGCCGCCGCACTCTTGATCGGCGGTAGTACGCCGATCGTCACCGTCTGGCTCGGCCATCTCGACGGCGTGACGATCGCGGCGACCGTGCTCGTCGTGCTCGCGTGCAACAACCTCTTGGAAACCATCGTGTCCGTTCCCGTTACCGCGATGCGCGCATTGAGCAAACCCAAACTCGAGGCGTTCGCCACAGGCGTCGGCGCGGCGATCAATCTCGTCATCACGATCGCACTCGTGCGACCGTTCGGCATTTACGGCGTGCTCGCCGGAACGCTCGGTGGGACGTTCGCGGCTTCTGCAATTTTCTACGCGCTCTTCGCACGCGAGCAAAACGTTACGCTAAAGACCGCGCTCTTCGCGTGGATCGTCCCGCTCGCAGCAGCAGGCGCGATGACGGCAGTCGCGTTCCACTTCGTGTTCGCAGGCCTCGGCGGACTCGACGCCTCCAAAACAGTTGCGGTCCTACGACTCGTCGCGGCCGCCACGTGCGCCGCCGGTGTCTACGCATTCGTCGTGCGCGCGCTGCACGTCTTCGCGCCGGGGGAGTTACGTCGGACGCTTACTTCCGCAGGGTCACGAGCGTGATCGTTGGCGTGACGGAGACGGCGATTCGCGCTTTACGATCGATCGGCGTTGTCGTCGCGGCACCAGTCGAGGAGTCGAACGTCGTGATCGACGCCGACGCGAACGACGTGCCAAGCGATACGCTCGCCAAAATCGGCGCGACGGCGAGCGGATGCGATGCATATCCGCCATTGCCGCTCCGCTGATACCACACGCTCACCGGATTCCAGAGCGCGATCGTGTAGTTGCCGTTACGCGAACCCAGTGCGACCGCTTCGACCGAATTGCCATCGACGTTGGCGTCTGCGGAGACCGTAAAATCCAGCGACGATGGCATGTAGGGTGCGCCCGGATCGTCGACCGTATCGAGCAATGTTTTGAGTATGCGGTAGCTCGGTTTTGGTCGCGCGTGCGCGTCGATGAGCCCACACTGATCGAAGCTCGGCGGTGAGAGGCCGTCGTCAGCGATATCGTAGACGTACGAGCGCCTGATCCCGACATCGGCGAACGCGTGAAGGAGATAGCGCGGCCAATACATGGCCTGCACCGAGCGCGGCATGTCGTTGTACCGCGTGTCGCCGTCCGACGCAACCGTCGTGCAGTAGCCCGCTTCCGTATTGATGACCGTCTTCTTCGCGTTGACGACGCGCGTCGCTGCGAGTTGGTATTCGAGGGAATACGTGTTGCCGATCGTCGACCCCAGATTCGCTCCACCCGCGCACGCATCAGAGACGCGGCAGACGCCCGTCGTCTCCGGTGGCTGCGAGAGCAGGTAGAGGTGCGCGTTCCCATCATCGAGCGTCTGGGAGAGGTCGCCGATCTTCGCGTAGGAATTCGCGTTCGCAAACGTCGGCCCGTAGACGCGGACGGATGCGGAGGACGGGTACCCTTTGACCGCCTCGTAGAGCGCCTTCTGGTAAAAAGGCGCATTCGCGAGACAGCCATTGAGGTCGCACTCATTGGGCGGCTCGGTGGCTTCAACCCACGCCGAGCCGCCGACGCTATCGAACCACGCTCTCCAACGCGACTTGAAGTCGGGTGCCGTGAGATCGGAAGCTTGCACGCCGCCGATGTCGCGAACGCCGGCAGCTGAAAGTTTGCCGACCGCATCACGATACGTCGGAAACTGCGTTGCGAATGGATAGAGCATTCCCTCGCGGAGATGCTTGACGTGTAAACCGACGATCGCGGCGACGACGGCGGGCTCCCGATCGACGTACGCCGTGCCCCCGTAGTTGAAGTGCGTGTTCAAGCCGATCGAATCGACGAAAGCGTTCGCTGAAATCGTTTTCGTGACGACGCTCGTCCCGAGCGTCGCAGTACGAGTAACGGCCGCGATCGTGTGCGGTGCGACCGTTGCCGAGGCGCGCGCGCCATCGCATCCTCCCGCGCATCCCGCGGCGAATGCGATCGAGAAGAGTTTGATTGCCCTCATCACGGCGACTGCCCTTACATACGCACGCGATGAATGCCCCCTACGGCCGCAACGTTACCATCGTGATTGCTGGCGTGATCGAAAGCGGTATCGGCTTGCTCGCATCGACCGTCGACGTCGTTGCGGCGCCCGTCGTGAGATCGAACGTGGTGAGTTGCGCCGAACCGAAGGTTTGCCCGATCGAGAGATTACCGGCGAGCGTCGCGACGGCGAGCGGATGCGACGCAAAGCCGCCGTTGCCGCTCCGCTGATAAAAGAGGCTCACGGGGTTCCACACGAACACCGCGTACGAACCGTTACGCGACGCGAGCGCCATCGACGAGACGTCGTTGCCATCGACATTTTTCGGAGCGGAGACGCTATACACGAGCGGTGTCGAAAGCACGGGGTCGCCGGGATCGTTGACCGCGTCGAGCATTGTTTTAAGAATCCGATAACTGGGCTTTGGGACCGCGTTGCGATCGAGCAGGCCGCACTGGTCGAAGTCGGGCGCCGACGTGCCGTCATCGGCGAGTTCGTAGATGTAGGTGCGCGGAAGACCGAGATCGCCAAAGGCATGCAACAGATAGCGCGGCCAATATGCGGCCTGCACGTCACGCGGCACATTATTATATTGCGTGTCACCCGAGCTGCTGACCGTCGTGCAGAGACCGGCTTCGCTATTCATGATGGGCTTCGTACCGCTCACGCTGGCACTGTTCTTGAGCAGGCTGTCGAGCGAATAGGTGTTGCCGATCAGCGAGCCGAGGTTCGCGCCGCCGGCGCATTGATCCGACGGTCGGCAAAGCCCCGTCGTTTCGGGCGGCTGCGAGAGCGTGTACAGATGCACGTTTCCGAAATCGAGATATTGTGCGAGATTTCCGGTCTGCGCGTACGACGGCTGGTTGGCGAACGACGGCCCGACCACCGGCACGCCGATCGACGGCCCGTATCCCTTGACCGTCGCATAGAGTTTCTGTTGATACGCGGGAATCTGCGCCAGGCAACCATTGAGGTCGCACTCGTTGGGAGCTTCGGCGCCTTCGACCCACTTCGTCCCGCCGACGGAATCGAACCAATTCGACCACCGCGTCGCAAAATCGGACGCCGTGAGATCGGGCGGCGCGATACCCGCGAGCGTATGGACACCCGCTGCGGAAAGTGCGTGGACCGCCGCTTGCAGCGTTGCCGGTTGTATCGAAAACGGGTAGAGCATGCCCTCGCGGACGTGTTTGACGTGGAGGTCCACGATCGATTGCACGATGGTCGGCTCGTAGAGCATGTAGGCCGTCCCGGCGTAGTTCAGGTGCGTGTCGAGTCCGATGGAATCGACGAAAGCATTCGCTGAGACCGTTCGGCCCGACACACTGGTGGGCGGCGTGCCGGTACCCGGGGCGCCGAGCATGAGCGGGAGGGAGGCGACATCGAGCCCGGCCGCGGTCGCGGTGACGGTCGCGGGCGCGGAAAAGAGCGCGCCGGTATACGAGATCGGTATCGAGGCGTTACTTGGATCGGTAATGACATGCGTGCCCAAGGTGAAGGCACCGTTGGCGAGCGAGACGAGCGCAGGCGTAGCAAACGCGTCGGATCCGACGATCGCGTTTCCGCTCGCGTCGAGGGGCACGACGGTGAGCGTGCCGCGGCCGGGCGTGCCGCTCGTAAAGGCGGATGGTGCGAGGGCGAGCGAGAGCTTCGCAACGATGCCGCCGAGCACCGCGGAGAATTGGTTTGCGACCCCCTCCCGTACCAGCAGGCTCGTGAGGCCGCTCGCGAGCGCATTACCGGTACCAGCTGCGCCGTCGTAGACGGTTATCGCGAAGGTGTCCTGTGCGATTGGAGCGTCGAGCGTACCCGTGCAGGCGACGGAGCAGTCGAAAACCGTCCGTGCACTCGGCGTCGTGGCACTAGTGACGACGATTGCGAGCGACTTCATACCGCGCGAGATGTAGGCCGAATGCCGCGCGGCGGCGTTCGCCGACGGCGCGCCAATACTGAACGACACACGGCCCGTTGCTGCCAGGGTTGCGGGAATGGCTGCGGTCGCCGAAAACCCTCCCGGAGCGCTACCGCCGCCGGAGCATCCCACGCTTGTCAAGACCGTGGCGAGACCGACGGAAAGGAGGGCTCGTGTCACTTTTTCACTCTGCGCAGACTCTAAATCATCGGCAGAAGCGAAATTTTTGTTTGAGCTGCCGAGGTTGATGGCAATCACACTGGTGAACGGAGGTCTGTGCGTATGAACTCATGATCGAACCCCGCTTGCACGTGGTCCAGGTCCTCGAAGCCTCACTCGGTGGCACGCGACGCTATCTCGAAAACATCATCGAGGCCAGCGCTGGTACCGATCAGCGCATGACGTTTATTTATTCGGGACGTCGCGCCGATAGTGCGTTTGCGCAAACGCTCTCACTCGCGCGTGAATCCGGGTTGGAACTCCATCGCATCGATATGCGACGCGAAGTTGGTTTCCACGATCTCCGTGACGCGCTCGCACTCCGACGCACGCTCGCACGCCTGCGTCCCGACATCGTCCACGCGCACAGTTCGAAGGCGGGTGCGCTCACGCGACTCGCGGTGCTCGGCCTGCGCAAACGTCCCCGCGTTCTGTACAGTCCGCATGCGCTCGCAGAGTCGAAAATCTATCTCGCGATCGAGCGCTTTCTCGCACGCATCGTGCCGACGACGTTCGTCGCCGCTTCGGAATCGGAACAAGCACAACTGCGCAAATTCGGCTTCGCATCGCCGGATGACATCCGCTTCGCCTATCCGTCGGTCGACATCGGCTATTTCCGACCGCGCAATCGCGATCGTGCGCGCGCGCGCCTGGGCCTCCCGCTCAACGTGCCGATCGTCCTCGGCGTCGCGCGCCTCGTCGAACAAAAAAATCCGCTCGACTTCTTACGCGTCGTCACGCGCGTACGCGAACGCTTTCCATCGCTCTGCGTCGTTTGGATTGGTGAGGGCGATCTCGAAGAACGCTTCACCGCTGAAATTTC
>JAYTXC010000207.1:0-2706 GCA_043743145.1 Rhodospirillales bacterium | reverse complement strand
GCGATCGCGTCGAAGGTGCGTTCATGCGTCATCCCGCCGTTCCCGAATCGCTCGACAGCTGGAACATTCTCCATCGCATGTTCCGCTTCGATCGCCGTGCCTTCGATGCGATTTCCGCGGATCGCCGCGCTGCGATCGCGGCTGAGGCCGCCGCGATGCTCGCGCCGCTTGCCGCGTCGGCTGATGGAGATGTCGGGCTCGCGCAATTGCTCGGGCATAAGGCCGATCTCATGGTCACGCACTACGCGAAGACGTTCGACGAACTCGGCACGGCGCAAACTGCGTTCGATAAGCTCGCGCTACGCGACTACCTCGAACCGACGACGTCGTACGTCTCGATTCTCGAACTCGGCCTCTACGAAGCGACGGGGAAGATTCACGCCGATCTGCGCGACCGCGGCCTCAAACCGCATTCACCCGAATGGATCGCTGCGTTCGATGCGGCGGTCGACGAGCAGGCGAAGTCGCCGCGCAACGCCGGTCGATTGTGGGCGAAGATCCCGCCGCGGCGCTACGTCTGTTTCTATCCGATGGATAAGAAGCGCGGCGAAACGGTGAATTGGTACATGCTGCCCTACGACGAGCGCGCGGCGATGATGGCCGATCACGGCAAGATCGGCCGCTCGTTTCACGGCCTCGTCAATCAGGTGATCTCGGGATCGATCGGCTTCGATGATTGGGAATGGGGCGTCGATCTCTACGCCGACGAGCCGTTAACGTTCAAGCGCTTGATCTACGAAATGCGCTTCGATGAAGCGAGCGCAAACTACGCGGGCTTCGGGCCGTTTTATACAGGCATGCAATTTTCGATCGCGGAGCTGCCGCGCTTCCTCGAAGGTGACGCGATGCCGAAGTTACTCGTCCCGGATCTCGTCGGGACGCACGCCTCGTAAGCGCAACCGATCGTCGCTGCGGCAGCGTTCATTGCATCATGTCTCCATCCGTTTTGGAAATCGCGCCCGGCGCGAAGCTCGAACTCTACACCTCGCCGACGTGTCCGTACAGCCGCGAAGCGCGCGGTTATTACGATATGCGCGGGTTCGCGTACGTGATCCACGACGCGCAAAACGACATGGCCGCCCGCGAGAAGATGTTCGCGTACACGAGCGGTGATCCGACGGTGCCTGCCATCGTGATCGATGGTGTGTACGTCCAGTCGGGTTGGGGCACGCCGCCGCGTGGTTGAACGGTGTACTAACGCGCCGGTCGGCGCCGCACACTAAACCCGCGCGATATACGTCTTCCACGTGAAATATGCGGTCATCGTCACCGCAACGAAAATCACGAACGACCGTACGACGTTCGACGGTAAGCGTTTGACGAGTCCCGCGCCGACATAGCCGCCGGCGATCGCTCCGACGCACATGAAGAGCGCGGCATCCCACGCGATCGCGCGCGCGAGCAAAAATGGAATGACGGCAACGCCGTTGACGACGGTCGAGAGCAACACCTTGAGCGCGTTCGCGCGACGCAACTCGTGCATCCCGAGAATCCCGAGGAGCGCGAGCATCAAGATGCCCATCGCCGCGCCAAAAAATCCGCCGTAGATCGCGATCGCGAATTGCAAGGCGATGCCGAACGGAGATTCGACCGTAAGCGCGGCCGTCATGTGTTGCGTCGCCTTCGTAAGGCGCGGGCCCAAGATGAAGAGCGTCGTCGCCGCGAAGAGCAAGATCGGGATGAGCTGTGTAAATGACGCGTTCGACGTCCGCAGCAACAGCAGGGCACCGAGCAAACTCCCGACGATGCTCGCGAGCATCATCTTCGTAAGCGCCGGGCGTGGGAGATCGATCTCGCTGCGAAACGAGCCCGTCGATGCGAAGCCACCGAGCCACATCGCGACATTGTTCGTCGCATTTGCGGAGATCGGCGCGACGCCCGTTGCGAGCACGGCAGGGAACGAAATGAAGCTGCCTCCGCCGGCCGCGGAGTTGATGGCGCTCGCGAGAAAAGCCGCGCCGCCGATGAAGAGACCGGAGGCCAGATTCAGTGGGCTTGGCTACTGTTTTCGAAGACGCGACTTTTGCGAATATCGTTTTCGTCGATCGATTTGAGATCGGTCGCCGTTACCGAGCCACCCGTTTCGAAGAGCCGCGTCGCCTGACGCAACCGCGCGCGATCGATCGCATTGCGAATGCTACGCGCGTTGGCGAACTGCGGCTGCGTCATGCGTAACTTCACGTACTCTTCGAACGCGCGTTCCGCACTCGGCGTAAACTCGTAGTTGAGTTTTTCGAGCATGAGATGCGCGATCGCTTGGAGTTCGTCGGCGGCGTAATCGGGAAAATCGATATGATTCGCGACGCGCGAACTCAAACCCGGATTGCTATTGAAGAACGTATCCATGCGATCTTTGTAGCCCGCAAAGATCACCACGAGATCGTCGCGTTGGTTCTCCATCACCTGTAGGAGAATCTCGATCGCTTCAGCACCGTAGTCGCGTTCGTTCTCGGGCGTGTAGAGGTAATACGCTTCATCGATGAAGAGCACGCCGCCCATCGCGCGTTTGAGCACTTCTTTCGTTTTCGGTGCCGTGTGGCCGATATATTGGCCGACGAGATCGTCGCGCGTTGCCACGACGAGTTGGCCCTTCCGCACGTAGCCGAGGCGATGCAAGATTTCGGCCATCCGCACCGCGACCGTCGTTTTGCCGGTTCCGGGACGGCCCGTAAAGGACATGTGGAGCGGTGGCGGTTCGGCTGCGAG
>JAYTXC010000206.1:0-3520 GCA_043743145.1 Rhodospirillales bacterium | reverse complement strand
GACATCGATCTCGTGCAACGCGCGGTGTATGACGCGGTCCCGACGGTCGTCATCGATTCGCGCAAAGAACTCATCGGCTACAACGCGGATCTTCAAGGTTGGAAACCCAACCCCGTCGCGCCGTTCGACGACATGCTTTCCGTCGATATTTAGGGTAGAGGGTCACCATGCGCGGATTTTTTAATGGAATCGTTTTTACGTTGGCACTGATCGCGGGCGGGGGCGCCGTCGCCGTCTTTACGGGCGCACTCCCACCGGGCGCCGATAACAAACCGCCGGCGATCGAAGAGGCCGCAGCGAAGGTGTCTTTGCACGCCACGATCGCGCGAGAAAGTCACGGGCTCACGAATCCCGTAGCGAATACCGACGAGAATCTCGCCGCCGGCATCAAAACGTACGGGGCGAATTGTGCCGTTTGCCACGGCGCTGCCGATGCGAAACCCTCAACGCTCGCCAAGGGCTTTTACATCGAGTCGCCGATGCTCGCGAAAGACGGCGTCGAAGACGATCCCGATGGCGTGACGTTCTGGAAGCTCAAGCACGGCATCCGCTTCTCCGCGATGCCCGCGTTCGGCGCGAATCTTTCCGATGACGAACTCTGGAAAGTCGCGCTCTTCCTCAAGCACATGGATAAGCTTCCGCCGATTGCCGACGCGGAGTGGAAAAAGCTACCGAGCGTTGCGAGCGAGGCATCCCTCGCGCACTAACGTCGCGCCGCCGTCTATCCGACGGTCGCTCCGTCGCCGGACCGCGCGTTCGAGCCCAGCGTCAGGCTCGCGACGGCCCACAGCACCGCGCACGCGACGAGACCGATCGCGCGGAGCGCGCCCCAGACGGGATCGCGCTCGGTGATGCCGCTGGCAACTTGTTCGGCATGCCACACCACGGCTGCGGGCAACCTCGCTGCGACGGAAAAGCCGGCGGGAAGAGCGTCGGGCCAGATCGGCAAGCGGTGCGTCACGGTGACGCGCGCCGCGAGGCCGACGAGCGCGACGATCGCGAGCGGCATCGCATGGATGCGACCGAGGGCGCCCGGCGCGAGCGCGACGAGCGCGCACGTGCCGGCGAGCGCGAGTGCGATGGCCGATGCCGCGCCGTCGGGGCGTTGCGCGAGGCCGAGCCAATCGACGGCGAGCGCGAGTGCGGCGCATGCCGCGCAGGCCCAGGCGATGCCGCGCGCGCGCACGACGAGCACGATTGCGGGGACGAACACGATCGCGTAATCGTGCGCGTGCGCGAAGGGGAGTGCGAGCGGTAATGCCGCGCATGCGAGCACGAGCCGATCGTTCGGTGCGTAGCGTCTGCGCGTGCATTGCACCACGAGCGTGACGACGACGATCGCCGCGAACGATAGCGCGATTCCCGATGCGAGTGCGGGCGGCGCGCCGAGCGCGTAGGCGACGGCGCCGGGCGTGGTTTGTATGGCAATGAAGCGTTCGGCCGCACCGTGATCGCGCAGCACGCTCGCATAGCGCGCGATACCGTCCAATCCGCCGAGTGCGAGCGCAGATCCAAAAAATGCGATCAGCGCCGCGACCACGATTGCGAAACGCGCGCGTCCATCGCTCGCGCGCGCGGCGAGCACGAGCGCGAGATTCGGTTGCAGGCCCGCGACGAGTGCGAGCGCCGTCGCGGCGAGCGTCCCGCGCGGTCGGAGTGTGGCGGGGAAGGCGACGATCGCCGCGCATGCGACGAGTGCGACTTGGCCGAGGGCGATACCACCGGTGAGCGGGGAAGATGCTGCCGCGAAACAGAGGACGGCGAACGTCGGCACGACGCGCAAACGGATGCCGCCTGCGATGAGGCCACCGAGTGCGAGCGTGGTAAAACTCGCGCCGAGCGCGATCGCCCACACGAGCGATGCGCCGCGAAACGAAAGCTTTCCAAGGGCGGACCAGAGCGGCAAGCCGTAGGGTGGGCCGACGAAGGGCAAGAGTTCGTCGCGAGTCGCATCGACGCCGGGAATTAGGCGTTCGCTGCGCCACACATCGCGCGAATAGGGATCGCCGTGATAGCGCCAGGTCTGTCCACCCGCATAGTACGCCTCGAAATCACGGAGCGGCGGCCCTTCACTCGGTGTATGTCGCGCGACGACGAGTGCGACGACGAACGCGCACGCCGCCGCGACCAGGAGCAGCGGTCGCATCTCGTTATCCGATCGCGTGCCCGGGAATGGCGACGCGCGTAAAGACGAGACATGCGAGCAAGACCGCAAGGAGCCCAAAATACGCGACCGACATCGTGATACGTTCGCGTGCGGTCACCGCCGCGAATCGCGGATCGAGCGAGCCGCGCCACACCGAGACGACGCGCGGAATGCTGAAGAGCACGACCAACAGTAAGATCGGGCTCCACCAGTGAAATGCAATCGCCGCGACGATGACGAGCGCGAATCCGACGATCCAGAGGATGGGGGAGATCGCCCCTGTCATGCGCCCGCCATCGAAGACGCCGAGCGGAATCATATTGAAGAGATTGAGGAAAAATGCGGTATTCGCAGCCGCATACCAAAACGGCTCGTTCGTAAGAGCTCCGTATGCAAAACAGATGAGCCCACCCATCGTGCCCAGGAGCGGTCCACCGAACGCGATCACCGATTCTTGGTACACGGTTTGCGCGCCATCGGCATTCCACGTCGTAAAGGCGCCGAGTCCCGGAACGAAGACCATGGCGGGCGTTTTGAATCCGTAGCCACGCACGAAGATGACGTGTCCGAGCTCGTGGATCGCGATGAGCAACACGAAGACGATGCCGAACTTCCAGCCAAAGAATGCTGCGTAGAAGAAAATCGATGCGAGAAATGAGAAGCCCGTGAGCAGAAATTTACTGCCGAAGAGCAACCATTTGAGGTTGAGGAGCGCGAAGAGCAGGCCTTTGAATTTCGCAAAGAAGAGCCCGATACCAACGGCCGTGCCGCCAGCGGCTTGCCAGCGCCGTCCCGATGAAGGGTGTTCTTCGGGGCGTCGCGCGATACGCGCATTCGGGTCACTCGGTTCGGTCGGGGGAAGCTCCGTGTCGTTCGGATTCACGTCCACCGTCTTCGCGCTTCGATGACCGTGCTCCCTAAATTGCCCGCGGGCGATCTCCGTCGGATCTATCTCCACTGGACGGGTGACGATTTCACGACCGTCTATCCCGCCTATCACTTCTGTGTCGCGCTCGGCGAGGATGCGCGCCCCGTCGTCGTCGCGACGCACGACTTGCGCGCGAATATGCGCGATGTCCGCATCGGCGACGCGCCGTATGCGGCGCATACGCGCGGCCGCAACTCGTATGCAATCGGGGTCTCCGTCTGTGGCATGCGCGATGCCACACCGCACGATTTCGGCGCATTCGCATTACGCGACGACCTGCTCGCTGCAACGTACGTGCTCGTCGCCGAGCTCGCGCGGGCCTATGCGATCCCGCTCGATCGCAAAGGGATCGCGACACACGCCGAGGCCGCCCTCGACGACGGGTACTTCGGTGCCGGTGAAGACGAGCGCTGGGATATCGCTCGATTGCATGCACACGATCGACC
>JAYTXC010000205.1:0-1527 GCA_043743145.1 Rhodospirillales bacterium | reverse complement strand
GCGAAAAAGCTTGCCGAGGCGCTCGGCATCGATGAGTCGTCGCTCGAGCCGATGACGACACCGCCGATTCGCAACTCCGATCCCTTGGTCTACCGTCTGCACGAGCTCGTCGACGTCTATGGCGATGCGATCCGCGAATGGACCTTCGAGACCTTCGGCGATGGGATTCTCAGTGCGATCGATCTCAAGATCCACGTCGAGCGCAAGGGCGAACGCGCGGTCATCACGCTCGATTCGAAGTTTCTGGCGTATAAGGAATTCTAGTCCATCGAACGCTAGCGTTCGGTGAAGCGTGCAATGCGCCGTCGCCGACGGTGCATTGCACCGAGATACAGCCCCGCCTCAGGCGGAACGCGCGAGCCCGTCTTCCGCACGTGTATCCTGGTTGTAAAACGACGCGCTCCGGGTGCCGGCCGCAGCTTCTCGAGCGAAGGTGATGAGATGGTGGCTCACCATGCCGATGTGAAACATGGCTTCGACATTCCCGGTCGCGAGTGTCTTCTTCGCCATGCGCCAGAAGACGTCGCGGTAATCGCCGAGTAAGCCGACGCGCACGAGGAGGTTGCCGAAGATGCGGAGCGCCGTGCGAATATTGCGCGCGTTGACGCGTTGCTTGCTATTTGGCGGCGTGATGCGATGGGGAAAGACGTGGTCGATGTGATATTCGAAGCGCCGATAGAGCGCTTCGGGCGTATACGCGGCGGTAAACGTCCGCCGCCACATGGCGACCATCTCATCGTACGGGATTTTGAAATCGACGTTCGATTCGCGACCGGGCTCGTCGATGAGTCGGCCTTCGGCTTCGAGCCGACGATAGAGTGGCGTTCGCGGGAGCGCCTGTAAGAGATTGATCGTGAGCAACGGGATGTTCGAGACTTCGACAAATTCGAGAATCTTATCCGCCGTATCGGGCGTATCGGTATCGAGGCCCATGATGATACCGGAAACGACTTCCATGCCGAAGCTATGGATGATCCCGATCGCTTCCATGATCGGCATGTGATCGTTGTGACCCTTATTCATCGCCCGCAGCGCGACGGGGTCGGGCGTCTCGATCCCACAGAAGATCGTACAGAAGTATGCCTCGCGCATCATCGCGAGTAAATCCGGCGATTTCGCGATATTGAGCGTCGCTTCGCATGCGAGCTGTACCGCGAAACCATTGCGTTTCTGCCAGGCGATGAGATGCGGTAAGAGTTCCTTCGCGGCTTTACGATTTCCGACGAAGTTGTCGTCGACGAAGTAGATCGCGCGTTCGCCGCCGTTTGCGAGAATGGCGTCGAGTTCGGCGACGATCTGTTCGGGGGCTTTGAGGCGCGGATTGTTTCCGTAGAGTTCCGGGATATCGCAGAATTCACAGCGATACGGACACCCGCTCGAAAATTGCACGCTCCCGAGAAAATACTGCGAGACGTCGATCTTATCGTACGCGGGAATCGGAAAATCACCGAGTGGATGACGGTCCGTGGTTTCGAAGCGCATCTGCATGCGCGGCCGTGCCGTCGTTTTTTCCAGGCGCGCGCAGAG
>JAYTXC010000204.1:0-12702 GCA_043743145.1 Rhodospirillales bacterium | reverse complement strand
CGGTCACGTGCTCGACGTTACCGACTGAAAGCAGCACCAACACGGTATACGCGAACACCCCGACGGCAAATTCCACGACATAACGTCGGCTGTTCCGCTTCTCCGAGGGGGTGCATTCGCGTGGATCCTCAAGCGAATCGATCATGCGTGAAGCATAGGGGGCGGCGATACATAATGTCAAGTATACTGGACATTATGTATTTATTCAGATGATGTGGGGAATGCTTGGCCAGCGGGTCGAGTGGGACGCGCCGTTCACGGGGGACGGCTCGCTACCAAATCTCGCAGCGGTCTGCCGGCGGTTTCACCATCGCTTCGTTGAGCTGGCAGAAGAATGCCGATGCGAATTGCGGCAAGTTCGCAAGCGTCGCGTTCACGCGAAATTTATCGAATGCGTGCACGTCGGTTTTTGCGCGGAGCGCGATCGATTCGGGGCGATCGTTGCCTGCCCACACTTGCGCCCAGCCCATAAAGAAACGTTGTTCGGGTGAGAAGCCGTCGATCGTGCGGCGCGGATGTTTCGCCTGCCATTTTTCGAACGCCTTATACGCGATCGTCATGCCACCGATATCGGCGATCGCTTCGCCTTGCACGAGCTTGCCGTTTTCCATCACGCCGGGTGCGGGTGAGAGTGCATCGTACTGCTTCACGACGCAATTCGCGCGCGCGTTGAAGCGAACGGCATCTTCGGGTTGCCACGTATCGGAGAGATTGCCGACGGCATCGTATTTGCGGCCCTGATCGTCGAAGCCGTGCGTCGCCTCATGACCGATCACCGCCCCGATGCCACCGTAATTGATGGCCATATCCGCATTCGCATCGAAGAACGGCGGCTGCAAGATTCCCGCCGGGAAAACGATCTCGTTGATGCTCGGATTGTAGTACGCGTTGACCGTCGGCGGCGTCATGCCCCAGCGCGTGCGGTCGACGGGCTTGCCGATTCGCGCGAGCGCGTCGGCACGCCGGAACGCGGCGCCCGCAGCGACATTTTCTGCGAACGACGTGGGCGTCACGTCGAGCTTGCGATACGATTGCCAATGATCGGGATATCCGATTTTTACCTGGAACGCCGCAAGTTTGGCGATGGCGCGCGTTCGCGTTGCCGGCGACATCCATTCGAGTGTTGAGAAATCGTCGCGGAACGTCTCGCGTAAATTCGCAACGAGTTCGAGGGCCGTCGTTTTCGCCGATGCGGGAAACGCTTTGGCGACGTAGCGTTGGCCGAGCGCTTCACCGAGGGTACGATCCGTCGCGCCGACGCAGCGTTTCCAACGTGGTTGCTGTTCGGTCGTCCCACTGAGCGTCTTGCCGTAAAAAGCAAAATCTTCATCATCGATCGGCGCGGCGAGCGCCGATGCGAACGTTCGCGTCGTCTGCCAACGCAGATACGCATGCACGTCGGGCAGCGACGCCTTCGCGACTATCGTGGCGAACGCCGTAAAATACGCGGGCTCTGCGACGTTGAGCGCGACGGCGCTCGGAATTCCCGCTGCCGCAAAATACGCCGCCCAATCGAAACCGGGTGCGAGCGTCTGCAAATCGACGAAGCTCATTTTGTGATCGGTCACCGCAGGATCGCGGAGCTCGACCCGGCCGACCTGTTTTACGGCAAGTGACGTTTCGAGCGCGAGCACGCTCGCGGCTTCGTTCGCCGCGACGGTGGGCGCGTCGCCCAGAAGTGCAAACGTCTTCGTGAGATGGTCGACATACGTCGCGCGCAGCGCGAGCGTCTTCGGATCGTCCTTGAGATAATCGTCGCGATCGGGCATGCCGAGACCGGCCTGGCGCAGTTGCAAGATCGTGGTACGACTCTCGTGCTGATCGGGTCCACCCGACGCGCTAAAGAACGCACCGACGCCGACACGCGCGAGTTCGGCCAGCGACGCTGCGAGCGTCGCGCCATCACCCGCGCGCGCGATCTGCGCGAACGATGGAGCGAGCGGCGCGATGCCTGCAGCCGAGATCCCCGCCGTGTCCATACAGCTCGCGTAGAAGTCGTGCAACTTTCGGTCGTTCGTGCCAGGCGCCGCTTTCGCGAGCGCCGGATCCTCAAGGAGGCCGTGCAACACGTCGACGTTGCGATCGTAGAGGACGTTGAAATTCCCGATGCTCGCATACGATGCGGGAATCGGATGCTTCATGATCCAGCCGCCATTGGCGAACTGATAGAAATCATTACACGCTTTACACGTGCGATCGAGGTTGGCGAGATCGATGCCGCTCGTCGTCCCTGATGTCTGTGCGAGAGCGGCCGAGCCGCTCGCGCACAGCAGAAGTGCGAACGCGAATGCGACTCGTGAAAACATTGTGATAATGGCAGATCTCCGATACGGTGGCCGAGGGCGCGGTATCGACTAGACGTTCGCCCGCGCTCGAAACGCCTCGCTTCTCAAAGCGATTAGGGAGTCTTTTTCCCCAGCGTTTTCGCAGGATTGCCGACCACGCGTTCGCCCGCGGCGACATCGCGAAGCACGACCGCGCCCGCCCCCGTAAGCGCGCCGTCGCCGACCGTTACCGGCGCGACGAAGGTCGTATTCGACCCGACCGACACGTCCTTGCCGATCGTCGTCCGATTTTTTTGTTTTCCATTGAAGTTCGCGGTGATCGTGCCCGCACCGATATTCGTGCGCTCGCCAACGGTCGCATCGCCCACGTAGGCGAGATGGCTCGCCTTGACGCCCGGGGCGAGGGTCGACCCCTTGATCTCGACAAAGTTTCCGATGCGCACGCCCGTACCGATCTCCGCGCCGCCGCGCACGTGCGCGAACGGGCCCACGATCGCGAAATCGCCGATCGCGCTATCGACCACGACGCTGTCACAGATCGTGACGTGTTCGCCGACGCGCGCATTCTGCAACCGCGTATTGGGTCCGATCTCGCTGTGCGCGCCGATCGCCGACCCGCGCCCGATTGCGGTGTTGGGCAAGATCGTTACGTCGGCGGCGATATCGAGTTCCGGCTCGAGATAGGTCGATTGCGGATCGACGAGCGTCACGCCCTTGCGCATGTAATGTTCGCAAATACGCGCGCGCAAGAGCGCGGATGCCGCGCTGAGTTCGTTGCGATCGTTGACACCGAGGACGCTACGATAATCGCCCGCGACGACGGGCACGATCGTCTCGCTCCGTTCGCGAAAGTTTCCGATGGTATCGGTGAGATAGTATTCGCCCTGCGAATTCTCGTTGCGCAATTCCGCGATCGCCGAACGAAGCTTCGATTCGTCGTACGCGTAGAGGCCCGCGTTCATTTCGTCGATGAGCAGTTCGTCTTCATCGGCATCGCGTGCTTCCACGATCTTTTGCACGTGCTCGCCGCGACGGATGATGCGACCGAACGACGATGGCAGCGGCATTCGCGCCGTCACGAGCGCGAGCGCGTTCCCGGCTCGCGCCATCGCGGAGCGCACGAGATCGACTTCGATGAGCGGCATATCGCCGTTGAGCACGAGCAACGTGCCTTCACGCGGTTCGAGGTGCGCGAGGGCGATCTGCACGGCGTGCCCCGTGCCGAGTTGCGGTTCTTGCAGGACGGCGTTCGACGCGGCGTGACCCGCAGAGCGCGCGATCGCGTCGACGTGCGGCGCGACATCGGAATTCGTCACCACGGTCACGTCGTCGACGCCCGCTTCGTGCAACGCCCGCAAGACGAACCACAGCATCGGACGACCGCAGAGTTCGTGCAAGACTTTGGGACGCACGCTATTCATCCGCGTGCCTTTGCCCGCCGCGAGAACGACGGCGCGAACGTGTTTACTCATGCGCTGCTCCCCGCCACCACGGCTTCGATCGGCTGCGCGTCTACGCGCGGGACCGCGCTAGGAATCAAATTCTTCCATGCTTCCGTCTCGGTTTTCGTTGCGCCGCCGAGTGCATCGAGGGCGACGCGCGTTCGTTCCCGGACGATGTCGCGACCGAGGATCGCCATCGAATCGAAGAGCGGAACGGACTGCGCACTGCCGGTGATCGCGATGTAAAACGGACGGATCGCATCGCGCAATTTGAGGCCGAGCGCTTCGGCTACCGCGCGAATCGCGCGATCCAAATGAGCGACGTCCCACTCCGGCATCGCATCGAAAAGTGCGAGGGCGATCACGAACGCCTGACGCAGTTGCGTATCGTCGAGCTTGCCCCCGCGGAGGTCGGCTGCGTCGACGGCGATTCGGCCGCCGAAGAAGAATGCGAGCAACGGCCCGAGATCGGAGAGTCGGTCGATTCGCTTCTGAGCGAGCGGCGCGATGGCTCCGAGATACGCGGGGTTGAGCGCCCAGTCGCGCACGCGCTCCATCAGCTGCGTGACGTCGAGTTTTTCACGGATATAGCGCGCGTTGAGCCAATCGAGTTTCTTGACGTCGAAGACGGGTCCGCCGAGGGCGATGTGATCCGTGCCGAAGCGTGCGACCATCGTTGCGAGATCCATCATCTCTTCGCCATCGACCGGTGGCACGGAGAAGAGACCGAGAAAGTTCGCCAGCGCTTCGGGCAGGTAGCCCATGCGTTCGTAAAAGAGAATGCTCGTCGGATTTTTGCGCTTGCTCAACTTCGACTTATCGGCATTGCGCAAGAGCGGCAAGTGCGCGATCTTCGGCATCTCCCACCCGAAGGCGCGGTAGAGCAAGAGATGCTTTGGTGCCGAACTGATCCACTCTTCACCACGCATCACGTGCGTGATCTCCATGAGATGATCGTCGACGACGTTGGCGAGATGATACGTCGGCCAGCCATCGCTTTTCACGAGCACCTGTGCGTCGACGGTGCTCCACTCGAACACGATCGGTCCGCGGAGCATGTCGTCGATCGTGACGCTGCCCTCCGTGGGCACGCGTAGCCGTACGACCGAGGCTTCTCCCGCGGCCAGATGCGCGGCGATCTCATCGGGCGATAGATGCGCGCAACGGCCATCGTAGGCGGGCGGGCGGCTCGCGCGGCGCTGTTCGTCGCGCATCGCCTCGAGTCGCGCGGGCGTGCAGAAACAGCGGAACGCATCACCCCGCTCGAGCAGCATACGTGCGTGGTCGGCGTAGATCGCCAAGCGTTCGCTCTGGCGATACGGGCCATGAACGCCACCGATATCGGGGCCTTCATCCCAGGCGAGACCGAGCCAGCGCAGCGCGCGCAAGATGACGTCTTCCGAGGCCGACGTGCTGCGCACGCGGTCGGTATCCTCGATGCGGAGAATGAAATCGCCGCCGTGTTGCTTGGCGAAGCAATAGTTGATCAGGGCGACGTACGCCGTGCCGACGTGCGGATCGCCCGTCGGAGACGGCGCGACGCGGGTGCGAACTCTCAACCGATCCTACCCGACGAGTTCGCGTCGTGCGCCGCACTCGCGTTCGACAAAGGTGATAATATCCGAAAGCGGCGCACCCGGCGTGAAGATCTCACGAACGCCGAGGCTTTTGAGCTCGCGCGCGTCGTCGGCCGGGATCGTCCCGCCACCGAAAAAGACGATATCGCCCGCCCCCTGCGCGCGGAGCTGCTCGATGACCGCTGGGAAGAGCGTCATGTGTGCGCCCGAGAGAATCGAGAGCCCGATCCCGTCGGCATCTTCTTGAATGGCGGTTTGGACGATCTGCTCGGGCGACTGGAAGAGACCCGTATAAATCACTTCCATGCCCGCATCGCGGAGCGCCCGCGCGATGACCTTCGCGCCACGGTCGTGACCATCGAGCCCAGCCTTCGCCACGATTACGCGGAGCGGTCTTTCGGTTGGCATCGTTCGCTTCGATTCGCGACCGAAGCAACGGTTATCCCGCCGTCACGCCCCCGATCCTCTCGTCGACGGGCCTAGAAGGCCGCACGCTCCACGTACCGGCCGTACACCGACACCATGGTCGCCACGATCTCGCCTTCGGTCGCGAGCGCGTTCACCGCATCGATGAGCGAGGGCATGACGTTGATCGATTCGTCCGCGCACGCGCGCTTGAGCGCGGCGAGCGCCGCTTCGACGGCCGAACCATCGCGCGATGCACGCACGTCGCGTACCGATCTCGCCTGACCCTCTTCGACTTCGCGACCGATTTTCAACAGATCGAGAGCCTCGGTTTCCGCCGGTCGCACGAACGCGTTGACGCCCACGATCACGCGGTCTTTCGTTTCGAGCGAGCGCTGATAGCGATACGATGCATCGGCGATCTCGTGTTGGAAGAAGCCTTCTTCGATCGCCTCGATCACGCCGCCGTAGCCCTCGATCGCGGTGAAATACGCTTCGGCTTGACGTTCGAGGTCGTTGGTCAGCGACTCGATGAAATACGATCCACCGAGCGGGTCGACGACGCTCGTCACGCCGGTTTCATACGCCAGCACCTGTTGCGTGCGAAGCGCGATCTCGACCGATTTTTCCGTCGGCAGCGCCATCACTTCGTCCATCGAATTGGTGTGCAACGACTGCGTGCCGCCGAGCACCGCCGCGAGTGCCTCATAGGCGACGCGCACGATATTGTTCTCCGGTTGTTGCGCCGTCGCGCTACACCCCGCCGTCTGCGTGTGGAAGCGCAGGGTCCACGATTTGGGATCCTTCGCGCCGTAGCGTTCGCGCATCCGTCGCGCGTAGATGCGCCGAGCCGCGCGAAACTTACAGATCTCTTCGAAGAAATCGATATGTGAGTTAAAGAAAAACGAAAGGCGCGGAGCGAACGAATCGACGTCCATTCCCGCTTTCATCGCTGCCTCCACGTACGCGAACCCATCGGCGAGAGTGAAGGCGAGTTCTTGCGCCGCAGTCGATCCGGCTTCGCGGATGTGATAGCCGCTCACCGAGATCGTATTCCATTTCGGCATCTCTGCCGTACAAAATTTCATCATATCGACGATGATCCGCACGTGCGGACGAGGCGGGACGATCCATTCTTTCTGCGCGATGTATTCTTTGAGGATATCGGCCTGCAGCGTACCCCCGAGCGCGGCGCGCGGAATGCCCTTCCCTTCGGCGGTTGCGATATATTGCGCGAGCGCGATACAGGCGGGGCCGTTGATCGTCATCGATGTGGTGATTTTCCCGAGATCGATGCCTTCGAAGAGCACTTCCATATCGCGGAGCGAGTCGATCGCGACGCCACATTTGCCCACTTCGCCGAGCGCCTGTGACTGATCGGAATCGTAGCCCATCAGCGTGGGCATATCGAAAGCGACCGAGAGCCCCGCCTGACCCTGCGCGAGTAGAAAATGATAGCGTTCGTTCGTTTGTTTCGCATTGCCGAAGCCCGCGAACTGACGCATCGTCCAAAGTCGATCGCGATAGCCGCCCGCGTGAATTCCGCGCGTGTACGGATACTCACCCGGATACGCGAGATCGCGCGCGAGATCCATATCAGCGATGTCTTCGGGGCCGTAGATTGCTTGCAGCGGAACGTCGGAGAGCGTGCGATCGATCGCACCCGAGCCCGGATCTCCACGCCGCTTGCCACGCGCGACGGCGGCCTCATAGCGCGAACGCTGAGCCGCGAAGTCTGCACCGCCGGCCGCTGCCGGACGCTCGATCATTTTTGCCACGCACGAATCTCCTATCGTCGCGCATTTCGCCGTAGACGGCGCGCACCCCGCGGCGGGCACGTCAGCAGGCGGGCATGATCAAACGAGCAGCGTTCGCGGCCACGAGTCGACCCAATCATGAACGCGACCGACGATCCTCGCCTCGATTTGCTCCAACACGCTTGGGAGCACAACCCCTTCGATTCGCGATCATTTACGGCGATCGCGGAGTCGCGCAGGCGATCGTATCGTGCTCCGCGCGGAAATGGATCTTATCGTCGGCCTCACCGCATGCTCGGCCGAAATATCCAACAATTACGCCTTCAAACCAATCGCCTCTGCGATCGAGCCCGGCGCGGCTACTCCGTCGTCGTCATGATCCCGCTCTGCGTCATCGGTCGCAAAAGCGCGAGGGGCGTGGCAATTCCCGTTTTGAATCCGCTTCCATAACTTCGCAGCGCGAGACCGAACGGTTCGAGTTCGCGAACGGTCGCCGTATACGCAGCAATGCCGAGCGGCACGGCGGGCGTATGGACGATCTCTAATCGTTGCAGTCGCTCGCCCGCGGGAAACTCCGCGACGACGCGCGTCGCTGCGTGGCGCGCCATGCCGACGCGTACGCTCTGCGCGGTCACCGAAAGCACGCGCATCGGGCGTTCGTCGTACAGGTACGCGACATCGAGCAAACGCATCTTCGCGTCGCGTGGCGCTTGCGATTGACCGTCGCCGACATCGGCCCAACGCGTGAGCATGTTGCCCGAGTGCGCGACGATCGCGAGCACCGATGCTTCGGTGACGAGCGAGCCGAAATGCGCGTCGCGCAAGTACGTTTTCTTAAGCGTGTTGGGATTGCACGCGATTCCCCCCGCTTCTCCGATTTGGGTCTCGACGAAGAGTGCCGACGGTCCGCCGTGCGGATCGCGCTCGCGACCGAAGCCCATCTGTTTATCGTAACGAACGCCCGAGCCCATCATCACGCGCGACCAATCCCCCGGTTGCGGTTTTGGGAGCGTCGCGAAGAGATCGGCTTGCGAAATCGTCCGCCCGACGAGCGATGCGGCAAGCGTCGCAAACGGCGAGGAGACGTAGGCGGTCGTCGCGGCTGCGGCGATGAGGAAACGGCGACGGTTCACAATAGCGCCTTTTGGGTGACGAGCGATTGGAGTTCGCGCTCGAGATCGGCTTCGGAGAGCATCCCGCGATGGACGCGGCGCACGATCCCGCGCGCATCGACGAGGATCGTTTCCGGGATCTTCGTCGTCCCGTAGCTCGCCGCGAACTGACCCGCATCGAGTGCGATCGGGTAAGGCACCGCAAGCTCGCGGGCGAACGTCTTCGCCCGCGCAACGCCCTCTTGTTCGTCGACACCGAGAAATGCGACGCGATCGCGATAGCGCGCGTACGCGCGTACGAGCAGCGGTTCTTCGACGCGACACGTGCCGCACCACGCCGCGAAGACGTTGATGAGCAGCGGCCGACCCGCATACGCGCGCGACGTCACATCGCGACCATCTGGTCCCTCCAGCAAGAACGCGGGTGCGCGCTTTCCGGCAGCCGCGACGCCGCTTGCGGCTGGCGTCGCCTGCGCCGCATCGATCACCAATAATGCCGCACTCGCGAGCATGACGAACATCGCGCGGCGCACGATCCTATCCGAACGTCTCGACGGCGTTCGAGAATTCATCGAACGCGGTTCGATGCAGATTATGTCCGTCATTCGGGAAAATCCGCAACGTCACGTTGGGGCCGCCGCGCGCGGTGACGAAGGCTTGATCGTCGGCGGAAAGGACGGACTCGATGCCGGCAACGCAGACCAAGAGCGGCGTTGGGTAGCGCGCGATGCGCTCGCGGAGATCCCACGCTCCGCCGTCGACGTCATTTTCGGTGCCGAGCGCTTCGAGCGACGCGATCGACATCTGGGTCATCGCGTGCAATTTCGCATCGACGTCGACGGGCGCGAGGCCGTCGTACATCTCCCGAATTGCCGGTTCACGGTCGGCGGGTGGTAGAGCGAAAAAGGTTCGCAGATCATCGACGTATTCCGATTCAAACGTGCCGGCGGGAACGCGAATCATCGGATCGATCGCAACGACGCGCGCGGGATGCATGGCGAGCCCCCCAAGCAACGCTACGGCACCGCCCCATGAGTGCCCGACGAGCATGTGCACGGGGCCGGGGAGCTTCGCGCGTACGGCTTCGAGATCGCGCACGCTCTGCGCGAGCGTCATCGGGCCCGCGACGGCTGCGCTATCGCCGTGACCGCGCTGATCGTAGGCAAAAATGCGATGCGACGGTGCGAGAAATTCGGCGAGTCGCGTCCACGAACGGCGCGAGCTCGTAATTCCATGCACACAAAGCACGATGGGACCGTGTGTTCCCCAACTCTGGAGCGTCGTTTCTTTGCCATCGTCGAGGACGACGCGCTGTTCCGCAGAGATCACTTCCGGGGCTCCTCATATAACACGAACGGTCGGCACGCTACGTGGCGTGTCGACCGTTGCGCGATGTGTTTCGGAAACGCCTACTTGGATCTCATGACGACCGTCGAATCGGTTGCGCCTGCGTAGGTCAGCGCTTTCGCACTCGCAGGATAGCCGTTGAATTTGAGCACGTAGGCCATGATGGCCGCGTACTGCGCCTTCGGCAGCGATGCGGGTGCGTTGAGCGGCATCTGTTGGGACATGAACGTGAACATGTCGCCGACCGTCAGCTTCGTGTTCTTCGCAAGCGTGTTGAGCGTCGCGCCAGAAAGCGCGGGCCCAACGCCCCCTTCGAGTTTTTCACCGTGACACGACGCACAATTCGCCCCGTAAGCTTTCGCGCCCGCAGTCGCCTGCGCGGCATCATAGCTCACGGTTCCACTTGCCATCGCCCCATGGGCGATTTTTTTCGTCGTTGCGTCGGCGCGCGGCATCGAGACCGCACTCGCGCCAAGGAGAAGTGCGAACGCGGCCACCGTGGTGACCGTCGCTCGCCCGATACCGAACGTCATTGAGTTTCCCTCTTTAGTGGCTATGGATGTTGGTATGCAGTTCGTGAAGATCTTCGACCATGTTGAGCGTCACGGCATCCTTGGTGTGAGCGGGTGCGCCCGTGGCGGCTTGCATCTTCGCTGCGAGATCGTCTGAGTGGTTATATCCGAGAACCGCTGCGTTGTGCGCCGCGACTTTTTCTTTATCGATCTTGCCGCCGTTTTGATCCACGACGTACTTTTCGAATTGCATGTACGTCGGCTTCTTTTCATGGACGAACTTCACGACGTCGTCGCGCTTGAGGCCGAGTGCGTCGATCGTCATCTGATCGAAACCGGCGCCCGCATGATCGTATCCCTCGGGGAGGACGCCCGCGTGATGCAGCGTCAGCTTCGTCCAAAGACGCGGCAGATGCGCCACCCCGAGCGGCCCCATCGCGCGTGAGCCGATGAGCGGAACAATTTTGGAACCGGAGGCTGCGTTGGCCATAAGGAACTCCTAATGAAATTTAGTTGTGTGTTAATGCGCGTGACTTGAACGTGAGTTCGGCCACGCCCGATTTGTCCAGCTCGCCAATGCCGAGCCGAACCATCTTGTCGAATTGCGCCGCGCTCGCCTCGGCGACGGGAACATCGAGGCCCGCGCCTTTTCCGAGATCGATCGCGATGTGGGAATCTTTCGCTGCGTGGGCGCCCGAGAAGTATACGTCATGCTCGCGATTCTGCATATCCAGGCCATCGGTCTCGAGGACGCGCGAATTCGCGCCGGTCTGCGAGAAGACTTCGCGAAGCATCGTGAGGTCGAGGCCGAGCGCTTCGCCGATTCCAAGCCCTTCCGCGAGACCCGCCGTGTTGATATTCATGACCATATTTACGAGCGCTTTTACTTGCGCCGCCGACCCTTTGGATCCGATGTAACGCAACGTCTTGCTCATCTTCGCGAGCATCGGCTCGAGGCGGTCGAAGATGGCGCGCTCGCCGCCGATCATGAGATAGAGCGAGCCTTCACGCGCCTGAGGTATCGAACTCGCCATGAGCGCTTCGACGGCGTGTGCGCCCACGCGTTCGGCGCGATCGATCGCTTCGATGTGCGCCGCCGGTGAGACCGTCGCGCAATTAACGAAAATCTTTCCCGCGGCGCCCGTGAGGAGCGAATCGCCGGATTCGGCGAAAATCGCCCGCTGCGCTTTATCGTCGGTAACGACGGTGATCACGACGTCGCTATGCGCCGTCACTTTCGCGAGTTCGGTGCAAATCGTCGCACCCGTTTCTTTCGCTACGGCTTCCGCCGAGGGCGCGTACACATCGTAAACGGCTGCAATCGTGTATCCACAATCGCGTAACCGGAGAGCGATTCCCGCTCCCATACGGCCGACGCCGACGACGCCGATTTTGGGAAGCGATCCATTCGATTCGGCCATTATCGTGTGGCCACGTCACTGGGTTTGATCAAACGTACTCCGTTACGGGCGAGGATCGCCGTAATTTCGCTCTTGTGCGCATCGATCACCCGGTTGAGTCGGGTCGTCGTGGCATTGTCGCCCAAACGTACGCCCATCGCCATCGGGAACGCGTATTGCTCGGGCGAGCCTTGGCTCCGGCTATTGGGCACGGCAACCACGTCGAGTTGCGGACGGTTGCGTAAAAAATATCCGACCGCGGGTTCCCATGTCACTCCGACCGCGACTTTCGACCCAATAGCATCGAGCATTTCGGTCGGCGAGCCCGTGGGCGAGTCTGCAGAATCGAATGGCACCGCGTGCAAGATGAGCGTCCGAATCTTCAATCCGTTCTCCGCCGGCGTATCCGCCTCGAAGCCGATCTTTAAGCTCTTGAGTATCGGCGAATCCATCGACGTGATGTCGTAGTGTTTGGCCTTGGGGAACACGAAAATATACGACGAAATGTAGTACGGGTGCGATGTGAGCACGTTGTCGCTCGCGTACGGGACGTCCATCACGACATCGCATTTCTTCGCGTTGAGCTGTTCGTGAACGAACTGGTCGAAACCGCCGGGACCACGCGTCGATGCGTAAACGTACACGAGCTTCGCGCCCATCGACTTTGCGACGAATGCGGCGACTTGATTTTCAAAACCGCTTCCGGCTTTGTTCGAATAGGGCATGTAATCGGGATCCGCGCAAACGCGAAGGTCCGCCGCCTGCGCGCCAGCCGAAGCGAGGCCGGTCGCGACGAGCACACTTGCGGCCATGGCGATGCGAGCAAAAAGTTTATGCACGTAGAGTCCCCGGTAATGCAGATAGG
>JAYTXC010000203.1:0-17874 GCA_043743145.1 Rhodospirillales bacterium | reverse complement strand
GCGTTCGCCCGCGACGCCGTCGGCCGTCTGTTTGCGGACGATCGCGAACGCCTCGGGGGGAAGCGCGGGATGCAACTCGGCATCCGCGAGCAAACTCGTCGCGCGATCGAAATCCGGCGCGAGCGCGTGCATCGAAAACTCGGGTCCCGCCGAAACGCTCGCAGCGATATCGTCGAGGGCTTTTTGATATGCCAGACGATCGAGCGTGGTCGTCCCGTAGGAGAAAAGCCCGTCGAGCACCGAGCCGACGCCATCTTTGCCCTTCGGCGTTTGCAGAACATCGTTGTGCCGGATCTGACCGACGACCGTGACCGTATCGCTCGCGCCTTCGGGCTGGACGATAAGCCGGATGCCGTTGGCGAGACGCGTATCGGTCGGCGCGAGCGTCGACGGAGCAACTTCGAGTTTCGCAAGTTTTGCCGCCGCCCACGCGGGCAGCGTGACGGGTTTGGTCGGAGCCGACGTTACGCTCTCACCGCCGCCGAACCCCTTCGCCGAAACCGTTTTTCCGGACGGCTTGGGAATGAGATTCGCCGTGACCGCAAGGCTCGCATCGAGATAGGTTTTTGCGACGCGATTCACGTCGTCGACCGTGACTTTCCGGACCGCGTCGATATCGTCGTCGGGTGAGGTCCGGCCTTCATCGGCGATCGCTTGCGACCACGTCGAGGCGAGTCCAGAGATCGAATTGCGTTCGTATTCTCCCGATGCGATCTCCGAGCGTTTCGATGCCTCGACGAGTTCGCTCGGCACGCCTTTCGTGGCATAGCCGGCGACGACGGTCGCAAGTGTTTTGTTGAATGCTGCGACATCGCTCCCGACGGGGAGCGCGCCGTAAACGAGCGCGAGACTCGCTTTGGGATAACTCGCAGCGAACTGCGCGCCCGTGCCGAGCGCTTTGCCCGCGACCGTTAGGCCGTACACGTCGGCGCGCTGACTCGCAAGCACGTCGAGCAAGATGCGGGAGGCGGCATAGTCGGGATCGCCCGAACCCGGGAACCGATATCCCGTAAACGTGAGCACGTACGGCAGATCGCTATCGAGCGTGAAACTCTCGCTCTTAACCGGCTTGAGAGCGACGGGCGGGCGGGCGGCAATCGGCCGCGTCGGTATCGAGCCGTAGAGTTTCTTCACGAGTGCGATCGTGGCGGTGGGCTCGACGTCGCCCGCGATAACGAGAACGGCGTTGTTTGGTGCGTACCACGATGTGTAAAAAGCTTTGAGCTTCGCGCCCGTCGTGTTCTCGAACGATTCGCGCGTCCCGAGCGCGTCGTGATCGTAGGGCGTGCCCGCGAAAAGATCTTGTGTGAGTCGGCTAAAGGCTTTGTAGGTCGGGTTGGAGAGATCGCCCGCAACCTCTTGCTCGATCGCGCCTTTCTCGGAGAGCCAATCTTTTTGTGTATCGGAGACGTCGCGCATGCAGCGCGAATCCAGTTCGAGCGCGACGTCGAGATCGACTGATGGAACGGTTGTGAAGTATTGCGTGATCGTCTGTTGCGTATCGGCGTTGCCCTCGCCACCGAGTTGGGCGAAGATCGCCGCCGTCTGATCCGACGTCACGCCCGAACATCCGCGAAAGGCCATGTGTTCCTGGGCGTGCGCCATGCCGGGGTAGCCCGGGGGCGTTTCGCTCGCCCCGACGAGGTAGTTATCGTACACACTCGCGATCGGCGCGAGCGGATCGCGCACGACCACGACGCGCAGCCCGTTATCGAGCGTTACGCGCGTGACGCTCGTTTGCGCGATGGCACCAGCCCCAGTTGGCGTCTGCGCGTCGATCGAGATCGGGCGCGCGAGGGTCGCGAGCAACGTTCCGGCGACGAGGGCGGCGAGCGAACGGCGATACGACAACGAGGCCTCCAAGAAAACGAGTCGGGCGTAATGGTAGACGCACCGACCCGTTGGGATGTTTCGGCTAGACGAGCGCCGGTTCGACGATGTGCGCTTCTTGTTCGGCAAAAAGCGGATTGGAGAGGTAGCGTTCGCCCGTATCGCAGCCGATCGTTACGATGATCTTGCCCGCCATTTCGGGGCGCGCGGCGACTTTGAGCGCCGCGCAGAGATTCGCACCCGCGGAGATGCCGACGAGCATGCCCTCTTCGCGCGCCGCGCGACGGGCCGTTTCGATCGCCTCCTCATTCGTAATGCGGATGACTTCGGAATAGATATCGACGTTGAGATTTTTCGGAATGAAGCCCGCGCCCGCGCCTTGGATCTTGTGCGGACCCGGCGCGCCGCCGGAGAGGACCGGCGATGCATCGGGTTCGACTGCGATCGCGATGAAACTCGGCTTACGGCTCTTGAGCACTTCGCCAACGCCCGTTAAGGTGCCGCCGGTCCCGACGGCTGCCACGAAAACGTCGACCGTACCGTCGGTGTCGCGCCAGATCTCTTCGGCGGTCGTACGACGATGGACGTCGGGATTCGCGGGATTTTCAAATTGTTGAGGCATGAAGTATTTTGTCGGATTGGAATCGCGGATCTCTTGCGCTTTCGCAATCGCGCCCTTCATGCCGGCGGCACCGGGCGTCAGCACGAGTTGCGCCCCGTAGGCCTTGAGGAGATTCCGACGCTCGATCGTCATCGTATCGGGCATCGTAAGGATGATCGGGTAACCCTTGGCGGCAGCGACGAACGCGAGTGAGATGCCGGTATTGCCGCTCGTCGGTTCGACGATGACGGTATCGGGGCGCAACCGGCCTTCACGCTCGGCGGCTTCGATCATCGCGACGCCGATGCGGTCTTTGACGCTCCCGCCCGGGTTGAACGATTCCATTTTTACGAGCACCGTGCCGGGAAGACCCGCACCCATGCGCGGCAACCGGACGAGCGGCGTGTTACCGAACGTGTCGGCGAGATTGTCATAAATGCGTGCCATAATGCTCCAATTGTTCGTGGCGGTACTCGTGTGAACCACCTCGCATCGATGGCCGTTGCAAGGGAAGTACGGGTGGGGGCTCGGAACGTCTGCAAATGCGACTCCGGTTGCCGCTGCCTGGATGGCGAAAAAGCGAGCGCACAGCTTTCCGCGCCGTCTTGCTCGTTCTTGCTACGACGGTACCCGCTCAAGCGGCCACCGCAACTGGCGCCGTGCTCGTACGCCCGCTTCCCAGCGGCTCGATCGTTATCGATGTCGGCACGCTCCGCGCCGTCGCGCCGAATTCGGCACCGATCGATCCCCGCGCCGTCGTGTCGAAATCCGGGCCCACATTCGTGCCGGTAGCCGGAACCATTTATGTCGGCACGTTCCGCGCCGTCGCGCCGAATTCGGCACCGATCGATCCCCGCAGCGTCCTCCCGCCACGTCAATAACCATCGGCAGTCATCCGGAAAGGCAAGGTAACATGCGCAAATTTTTCGATCTTCGCACATTCCGTTTTTTTGCAGTCTCGATGGCAGCGGTCATCGCCATCGCGACACCGGCTGCAGCCGCGATTACATTCAACCTTCCGGTCGAGGCGAGTAGCGGCTTTGCGGGGACCGATATCTTTCACGTTTTCTGCTTTGTCTTTAAAGGTAAGACCGAAATCGGCAACGCCGCAGCTTCTGAAACGTACGCCAACGTGTATCCGCGAAAGACGATGATTTTGGTCGTCGATAACCCGTATCCCGGCCACACGCTCGCCGAGGCGACAGACTGGCAATGCGGTCTCCGCGTATCGGACAAATCGAATTTTACCTTAGTCGTGTTGGATAGAAATCTATCACAGGATCACTACGTCGGGACATTCCCCAAACAGCCATAACGCAGGCGCGTCTTCACGCGTTCACGAACATATGTTCGCCTTGCATGTTTTCCTTACACGACAAAACGCTCTACGTTCGCAATCTCGATCTTTGGGTCGATTCGATGAAGCCGCGCACGCGATGTTATGTGTCGCACGGACATGCCGATCACGCGCGTCCGCACGACGTCGTCGTGACGTCCACCGCGAATGCGATGGTCTGCGCGCACCGATTCGGGCGTCGCGCGCCGACGAAACAAACCGCCTTTCCCGAACTCGCGGCCGCGGAGCGGCGCGAGGTCGTCTTCGAAACGCACGCGTTCAACGAACCGTGGCGCGAGGGCGGCCACGAACTCACGCTCTTCTCGGCCGGTCACGTGCTCGGAAGTTCGCAACTCCTCATTGAGAACGAACGGGGTCGACACGTCTACACGGGCGACTTCAAACTCGAACCGTCGTATACGGCGGAGATACCCGAGGTCAAGCTCTGCGACAGCGTGCTGATGGAATGCACGTACGGTAAGCCGCAATACGTCTTTCCGCCGCGCGCCGAAATCGCCGGACAGATGGTCGCGTGGGCGCGCCAAGCGCTCGAAGATGGCGCCGTGCCGATCTTCTTCGCCTATTCGCTCGGGAAGGCGCAGGAAGCGATGGCAATCTTGGGTGCAGGCGGCATTCCGCTCGCCACGCACGGAGCGGTCGCTTCGATGTCGCGCGTCTACGAAGATGCGGGTGTCACTTTACCACCGTACGATCGATATGACGCAGAAACGTTCGACGGCACGCGCGCGCTCGTCTGGCCGCCGTCGGGAAAGGCGTTGCCGAAAGCGGTTCGCGGGAAAATCGTGCGAACGGCAGCGCTTACGGGCTGGGTCTTGGGCCGTACCGGATTCGGCGGTCGCACCGACGTCGGCTTCCCGCTCTCCGATCACGCCGACTACCCATCGCTCTTGCGATACGTCGAACTCGCGCAACCCAAGAAAGTCTGGCTCAATCACGGTGGGCGCGATTTCGTTCACCGCTTGCGGAAACTCGGCGTCGATGCCGAATATTTAGAAGCGAACCAACAACTCGCGCTCTTTTAGTCGCCGATATCCCAGAGCATACCGAGATCGCGCTTCGAGAAGGCACGAAAAGCGATGAGGGTATCCGTGCGGACGATTCCCACGAGACCCGCCACGTGTGCCGTGACGAGATCGGCAAGATCGTCATGCGCGCGCACGCGCGCGACCGCGACGAGATCGTACGTGCCCGCGACGCTGTACACTTCGGCGATCCCCGGTACTTCCAGCAATTCGTCTGCGAGCGCTTTGACGCGTCCGGGTTCGACCGTGAGCAAAACGAAAGCCGTAATCATACGTCGAGGCGTGCGATATCTTTGGCGGTGAGCTTGGGATCGTTGACTTTGATATTCGAGAAGGTCTCGATCTTCACACGCGTGGCGCCAACGAACGCTTCGTGTTTGACCGGCAAATTGTTGGCGGGCGAGAGCGTGAGCAGTTCTTTCGTAATGCCGCTTCCTTCGGGCGACGTCGGGACGAACATGACGACGATGTCGCCTGCGGCATCCTTGCTCTCCGTGAGCGTGCCCGGAGTCGACCCGAAGTGATCGAGCTCGTAACCGAACGAGGCGACTTCGATTTGGTCGCCGCGAAGCGAGGTCGCACGCGGATCATTCTTCGGTATGTTGAGTTTAATCATCGACAGGAAGCCGCCCTGATGGCCTTTGACATTCGAGCCACCATGCCACGATGCGCCACCGCCCCGGCCGGGGCCGCCCGTGATTGCGATCAGCGCGGCGGTGGGCTTGACGAACTTGTAGTCGTACGTTCGGTCTTGCGACGATTTGCCGTCGTTGGTGATCTCGTGCGCGGTGATCACCTCGGTATAATTCGTGATGCCATCCCACGCCTTGCGGAACGCATCGAAGCCAGGCGTCGACTTATTGACCTGCGTCACCGTGCCCGGTGGCGCCGCGCTCGCGGCCGTGGTGGGGCTCGGAGTCGTCTCGGCAAAAGCCTGGCCAACCGGAACGGTTGTCACGATGATTGCGGCCGCCATGCCGAGACGGAGAGATTTGGAAAAAATAGTGCTCATAGATCCTCGGTGGGTGCACGAAGCATCGCCCGGCAGAGTCGACGGTGACGCGCGATGATCGCGTTCGCACTAGCGTGCGATGACATCGCGGCGACCTCGGCCAAGTCGGCAAAAGTTGAACGCTTGGCCGCATATATACGTTCGCTCTCAGCAAGAAATCTTCTCGCAGCGGTCCGTTTCCTATCGGGAAATCCGCTCGCAGCCCACGACGACCGAAAAATAGCAATCGGCGGGCGGACGATACTCGCCGCGGCACGTCGTCTCTACGGGCCCTCGGATGACGAGCTCGCTCGGGCCTACCGCGATCGCGGCGACCTCGGCGAAGCAGTCGCGCTGGTCATGCGGCCACCACTCGTCCTCGATCTGTTCTCCGAGACGCTCGAACCCGCAACGCTTCTCGACATGCTCGAGGCGCTCGCGGCCGCAACCGGCACTTCGCAAGGGAAGCGGCGCGACGCCGTGACCGAACGTGCATTGCGTGCCGCGCGCACGCCGCGAGAAGTTGCCTACGTCGTAAAAATTCTGCTCGGCGAACTGCGAATCGGGTTGCGCGAGGGACTCGTGCTCGACGCCATCGCGCACGCGTTCTCGGTCGATGCGGCGAGCGTGCGTCGCGCCGCGATGGCCGCGGGCGATATCGGGGCCGTCGCTACCGCTGCAAGCGCCGGAACGCTCGATGCGATCGCCGTCCGCTACGGCGCCGCGATCGGTGCGATGCTCGCATCGCCCGTGGTGTTCGGGTCGTCGTATCGCGAGCTCGCCGCGGGCACGTGGCTCGTCGAAGATAAGTACGACGGAATCCGCGTTCAGGCACACGTGCGCGGCGACGACGTGCGCCTCTTTTCACGAACGCAGAGCGAGATCTCGCGCGCGTTTCCCGAGATCGTCGCCGCACTTCGCGCGCACGCGCGCGATGCGATTTTCGACGGCGAAATCGTGGCAATGCGCGACGGCGTCGTGTTGCCGTTTCGGTATTTGCAGCCCCGGCTACAACGCATCGATCCCACGCGCGAACTGCAAGCCGAAATTCCGGTTCGCTTCATCGCCTTCGACGTGCTCGCCGCGGGCGATCACTTCTTGCTCGACGAGCCGCTCGTGGAGCGCCGCGCGCAGATTGCTGCGTCGTTCGAGCCAACGAATGAACTCGAGATCGCGCCTTGGCGGACACTCGAACCCGGCGCGTCACCGGAAACGATCGCCGAGCTCTTCGATGCGGCGCGCGAACGCGGCAACGAAGGCCTCATGCTCAAACGCACGGATGCGCCCTACGTGCCCGGCCGCCGCGGAAAGTGGTGGCTCAAACTCAAACGCGAACTCACGACCCTCGACGTCGCCGTTATCGCCGTCGAATGGGGCCATGGCAAACGCCGCACGATGCTTTCGGACTATACCTTTGCCGTGCGCCGCTCTGCGACCGATCCCGAATTACTCGCGATCGGCAAGGCGTACTCGGGACTTACCGACGCCGAGATCGTCGAGATGACGACGTGGTTTGAAGCGCACCGGACCGGGATGTACAATCGTCGTGCGTTCGCGGTCGAGCCGAGCATCGTCCTTGAAGTTGCCTTCGATGTCGTCCAGCCGAGTACGCTCCATTCCAGCGGATTCTCGCTACGTTTTCCGCGCATCGCGCGTTTGCGCCCCGATAAGCCCGCAAGCGAGATCGATACGCTCGCCGACGTGGAGGCCGTCTATCGCGCGATGCTCGAGCGGGAGGGCGTCGAGCGATAACCAATCGGATGGACTTCACAATGTCCCGTGTCGAAAAAACGCCGATGACACGCGTGGACTCATACCATTCGTGACTCAACGGACGAGTCGGACGATCCCGATGAGGCCGTATCCACCGCATCGGAACGTTTCGCGCTCGTCGATCATCTTCGGGCAATCTCTCGCGCGAATTCGCGCGCTCCGAGGTTGCATATCTGGTCGTCGGCGCGCATGCGCGCGTTCATGCCGGCCGCGTGTGGCGAGCACTCATCGCTTGCCGAGTCGTTCGTTTCAAACAAAGAGGCCGTCGCGTTCGCCGTCGCCTCGGGCGTTGAGGCGACCGGCCAACGGCGAAGGCCCCTTTTGTCTTCGAACCCTAGCGAGCTTGCGGGCGCGAGACTTCGGCGTCGGTTTGGATTGCGATCTCCGCGTCGACCGGGATCACGTAGTTCGTCTTGCGATTGTTGCCGTACGCGAAACCGCCCGCGGCACCGATCACGCCACCGAGATTCGAACCGATGGCTTTGCCGAGTATGTTGCCGACGATCATGCCGCCGAGGGCACCCGCCGCCTGTTGCGTCACCGCGGAGTCTTGTTTCTTCGCGCTGCTGACGACGTGCGCGGCAAGCTTCGTCGATTGACCGCTGTTCGGAAAGATCATGCTATCGAAGACGAGCGTCATCGACGCTTTGCGGCCCTGACCCGCGCGTTGCACGTCGCCGATGTGACCGCGGACGATCGCTCCAGCGAATCCAGGATCTCCGTTGGGATACGGCCGGGTAACGAGCATCGAGAAGCCCTGACCCGCTTGCGCTTTGCCAGAATCGAGTCGCGTCTGCATCTTTGCGGAGATCGTCGTTCCGACTGGAATGACACCGGCTGCGGGCGGTCTCGCTGTGGCCGTTGGGTAAGGTGTCGGCGTTGCATACGGTGTTGGCGTGGCGTACGGTGTCGGGAACGGCGTCGGCGAGGCCGATTGTGCTGCCGCCGGCGCCAGCATGGCGAGCGAAGTGGCAATTCCAAACGCGCCTGCGAATACGTTCGTGCGTGCGAAAGTCGTCATCATGTCTCCTGGAACACGCGCTTGCGAGCGCATGTGTGGTTACATCGAACAACGCATCGCGGTTCGATAAGGTTCGGGATGACCTAGTGTTGCGGGAATTGTGGGAACATGGAGATGGTTACGGTTCGTATCGTGATATCGGCGTTGAGCGGGTACACGACGTGAGGTCGTGAGGGCGCGAATTTATTCATTGGGGGATAGGTCTTCTTCGTACTGCCGACCTCGATTGCGGCGATCTGCGTGTGCTGACCCGTGCTCTGAAAGAAGATGTAATCGAAAAAGACTTCCATTGGGGATATGGGATTATTCATCAGGCCGTATTGAATGTGGCCCTCCACAGTCGCGCCCGAATATCGGATATCGCCGCTGGGAAACGGCTGGGTCACGACGATTTTAAAGTCTGAGCGGTGTTTCGTTGTATCAGAATCGAGCACGGACTGCAGCTTCCCGGAGATCATCGTGCCGGCTGGAATGACGACGCGGACCGGCATCGGCGTGGGTGTCGCAGTCGGTTCTGGAGTCGGTAATTCGCGCGGCCTTGGGACCGCCGCATGAGACGGCGACGGCGCGAACGACGCCAGCAACGCAGTAACGCCAAAGCAAAGAGTCAGGGCCTTCGTTTGCAAATTCGTCAAGCTCATCTTCCTAACGTGGCGCGGTTGCCATATTTCGCCAGTTCGAGTTTCGCGACCGACGCGCGATGCACTTCGTCGGGTCCATCCGCGAGTCGCAACGTGCGCGCTCCCGCCCAGAGATGTGCGAGGCCGGGATCCGCGCTCACGCCCGCGGCACCGAAGGCTTGGATCGCACGATCGATCACGCGCAGCGCCATATTCGGCGCGACGACCTTGATCATCGCGATCTGCGCGCGAGCCGCCTTATTTCCGGCGCGGTCCATCGTATCGGCTGCGTGTAACGTCAGGAGACGCGCTTGATCGATCTCGATCCGCGAGTCGGCGATCCACTCGCCGATGACGCCCTGCGAGGCAAGCGGTTTCCCAAAGGCGACACGGCCGATCACGCGTTCGCACATCGCTTCGAGCGCGCGTTCCGCCGCGCCGATGAGCCGCATACAATGATGGATGCGCCCGGGGCCGAGGCGTCCCTGCGCGATCTCGAAGCCGCGGCCTTCGCCCAAAAGCACGTTCTCCGCGGGAACGCGGACGTTTTCGAAGCGCATGTCGGCGTGACCGTGCGGTGCGTCGTCGTATCCGAAAACCGTGAGCGGGCGATCGATGATCACGCCGGGCGTCTCCATCGGCACGAGAACCATCGATTGCGCGAGATGCTTCGGTGCTGAAGGATCGGTCTTGCCCATGAAGATGAGGATCTTGCAACGCGGATCGGGCGCGCCCGTCGTCCACCACTTACGACCGTTGATCACGTAGTCATCCCCGTCGCGGACGATGCTCGCTTCGATGTTGGTGGCATCCGACGATGCGACGCCGGGCTCCGTCATCGCAAACGCCGACCGAATCTCGCCGCGTAGCAATGGTTCGAGCCATGTCGCCTTCTGTTCGGGCGTGCCATAGCGAACGAGCACTTCCATATTGCCCGTATCTGGCGCGTTACAGTTAAAAACTTCCGGCGCGATCGCCGAGCGACCCATGATCTCACACAGCGGCGCGTACTCGGCGTTCGTGAGACCGGCGCCGTGGGCGCTCTCGGGAAGAAAGAGATTCCAAAGGCCGGCTTCGCGTGCGCGCGCCTTCATCGCTTCCATCGCGGGCGGGATCGTCCAGCGATTCGCGTAGGTGGCGTGCTGCTCCCAATACAGACGTTCGCCCGGTTCGACGACGTCGTGCATGAAGGAGTGGAGCGACGCCTGCAGATCGGCGACGGAAGGACGCATCACGGTGGCCATGCGCCAAGCTTTCGCGGCGCGTTCGCGCATTACCGCGTTCGAGCGAAGGCTTCCGAGCGACCGACCGGGTAGCCCGCGCGATGCTCGTCACGCGCATCCTCGCGGCCGTCACCGCCGCGACCCTCTTCGCACCATCGATCGCTCGGGGAGAAGCCATCACCTACCGTCAGCCACCCAAGGCGATCGCCGACGTGTATTACGCACCGGCACTGCCGACGATTTTCGCAAACCCAACGCGCGATACGCTCGCGATCGTCGAACCGCTCCGCTATCCGCCGATCGCCGATCTCGCGCGCCCCATGCTGCGCATCGCGGGCCTGCGCATCGACCCGCGCACGAACGGTATTCATCACGCTCTCGCCTATACGAGCCTCATGCTCGAACGCGTCTCCGACGGCAAGACGACGCGGGTCGCGCTGCCGGCGGGCGCTCGCATCACGACGATGCGCTTCAGCCCCGATGGCAAACACTTCGCATTCGGGAATGCGACGGCGAACGGCATCGATCTCTATCTCGGCACGACCGCGACGGGGACGATCGCGCACGTCGCGGGCATCTCCCTCAATGGCCTCTTCGGCGATCCGATTTCGTGGATGCCCGACGGCACACACGTTCTCGTGCGTGTGCTCGATCGGCTCGGCGCGGCACCCATTGCACCCGCGGTACCGACGGGTCCGATCGTGCAAGAGACCTCGGGAAAAGCGGGTCAGATCGTCACCTACGAAGACCTTCTTGCGAATCCACACGATGAAGATCTCTTCGATTATTACGGTACCTCACGACTCGCACGCGTCGATCTCGCGACCGCTTCGGCAAAACCGTTCGGACCGCGCGCGATCTATACGTCGGCCGTCGCCTCGCCGAGCGGCGCGTTCGTGCTCGTGGAACGCCTCCATCGACCGTACTCGTATCTCTTTCCCTACGAGCGCTTTCCCGCGACAATCGAAGCGCTCGCGACCGACGGCGCATCTGCGGGAACGATCGTCGACCGTGGCTTGCAAGACGCACTCGCCGTCGATGGCGTCGTCGTGGGACCACGCGACGTCGCTTGGAAGCCGAACGAACCCGCGACGCTCTCGTACGTGGAGGCCCTCGATGGCGGCGACCCGAGCACGACCGCCGAGCATCGCGATCGCGTGCTCGTACGACCGCTCCTTACGCGCGCTGCACCGCTCGAGATCGCACGCATGGCCTCACGCGTCCAAGACGTTGCCTGGCTCGCGCGCGACGACCGCGCGATCGTGCGCGAGTACGACCGTCCGACACGACTCGCGCGTCGCTGGCTCGTCGACGCGCGCGGTACGGCGCCCAAGGCGATCGGCGCGCCGCTGCGCGACGGCGACGCGTACAACGATCCGGGTCGCCCGCTCGTTGAAACGATGCCCAACGACACGCTCGGCGTGATGCACGACCGCGACGCGATATTTCTTGCGGGCACGGGTTACGGGCCCGAAGGGCGTCGCCCATTCCTCGATCGATTCGATCTCGGCACCGAAGCGGCAACGCGCGTCTTTCGCTCGGCGCTCGCACCGCTCGATTCGCCGATCGGCTTCGTCGATGCCGCGCGAACGACGATGCTCGTCTCGCGCCAATCTCAGACGATGCCACCCAACGTGTTCGTCCACACGGCGACGGGCGATCGCGCGCTCACGAACGTAGGCGATCCCGCGCCCGCTCTGCGCACCGTGGAGCGGCGCGTCCTGAGGTACAAGCGGGCCGACGGCGTCGACCTCTCGTGCACGCTCTATCTGCCGCCCGGGTACAAAGAGGGCACGCGCTTACCGACCTTCGTGTGGGCCTATCCCGCGGAATTCAACGACGCGGGCGTTGCATCGCAAAATACCAATAGCACGCAAACCTTTCAAACGATCGGCGGAGCATCGGAGATCTATCTGGCACTCGCGGGATACGCCGTGCTCGATAACGCGTCGATCCCGATCGTGGGCGATTCGCTCACTGCGAACGACACGTACGTCGAACAACTCGTCGCGGGTGCGAAAGCGGCGATCGACAAAGCCGTCGAACTCGGTGTGACCGACCCCGAGCGCGTCGCCGTCGGGGGCCATTCCTATGGCGCGTTCATGACGGCAAACTTACTCGCGCATTCCAAGCTCTTTCGCGCCGGCATCGCACGCAGCGGCGCGTACAACCGCTCGCTCACACCGTTCGGATTTCAAAACGAGCGACGGACGTACTGGCAAGCGACGGACCTCTACACCAAAATGTCACCCTTCGCATTTGCCGACAAAATCGTCGACCCGTTGTTGATGATTCACGGCATGGTCGACGACAACACCGGCACGTTTCCGATTCAATCCGAGCGCTTATTCGCGGCAATCAAAGGCAACGGCGGCACGGCACGGCTCGTCATGTTGCCAAACGAATCGCATGGGTACCTCGGTCAAGAGAGTAACGCGACGGTCCTTGCAGAGATGGTCGAATGGCTCGATCGCTTCGTGAAAAACGCGACACCACGGAAGCTTTCGTCCCTGCCGTAACGATGCCGCCCGAACGTGGATACGTTCTTTGAGAGCGGCGACGATCGCTGCAATCGATTGTCGTCGATCGAGCTACGCCGTTGCGTTTGCGTCGATGTCGATGGCGAGTGTCGGCGATGCGGGGTAACTTTGGCAGAGTAAGACGAACCCGCGCGCGATCTCATAATCTTCGAGCGCGTAGTGAACGTCCATATCGACCTCACCTTCGATGAGGACCGCGCGGCACGTCCCGCAGACGCCACCCTTACACGAGTACGGGAGCTCGATTCCGGCGCGTAAGCCCGCGTCGAGCACCGTCTCGGTTCCGCGACGGATTGGGAAAACGAACGTGCGACCGTCGAGCGTCGCTCGTGCATCGCAGATATCGTCGTCCGATGCAGTCGTCTCGACACGCGCTGCACGACGCGATACCGGCGTGTCCGCCGACGTCGCTGCGAAGCGCTCGATCCGGACCCGATCGCCCGAAAGCCCGTGTGCGGCGAGCGATTCTACCGCCTGCGTCATCATCTCCGCCGGGCCACAGACGAATGCGCGATCGACCGTCGCGATGTCAACCCATCGCGCGAAAAGCGCATCGCATTTCGCACGATCGATGCGACCGGCAAACGTCGCGATTTCTTGCGGTTCGCGACTCATCACGAAGACGAGCGAGAGACGTGCCGTATAGCGATCCTTGAGCGCGAGCAATTCCTCGCGAAACATCATGCTCGACGACGCGCGGTTGCCATAGACGAGCGTTACGCGGCTCTGCGGTTCGGTTGCGAGGACGTTGCCGACGATTGCGAGGATCGGCGTGATACCGCTCCCAGCCGCGATGCCAAGATAGTGCGCACGCGTGCCAACGTTTCCGACCGCTCCGAAGCGACCATCGGGCGGCGCTGCGAGGATCGTCGCACCCGGCACGAGCGCGGTGTGCGCCCACGTCGAGAAGCGGCCGCCCACGACACGTTTGATGCCGACGCGAAGATCGTCGCCCGGCGAGAGCGAGCAGATCGAATACGCGCGGCGGACACGTTCGCCCGTAATCTCGGCATCGAGTGTAAGAAACTGACCTGGGACGAATTGAAACCGCTCGCGTGCTTCGTGTGGCACGGCGAACGTCACGGCAATGGCATCGCGCGTGAGATGCGCGACCGATGCGACGCGCAGCGGGACGAGCGCGCGATCGATCGTCACGTCAGTGGGCTTTGAAGTGGTCGAACGGTTCGCGACAGGCGACGCATCGATAGAGCGCCTTGCAGGGCGTCGAACCGAAGCGACTCACGAGCTCAACATCGTGCGATGCGCAACGTGGACAGACCGCGCGTTCTTCGAGCGTCCCCAAAAGCGCCACGAGATCGAGCGTGCGTGAATCGGCTGCGAGATCGCGCGGACGCGGTGGCGAGATGCCGTACGCGCGAAGTTTTTCGCGACCGTTCGCCGTCAGCCAGTCCGTCGACCATGCGGGCGCGAGGCACGTCTCGACAACCGTGCGCGCAATGCCGTGCGCTCGGAGCGCGGCTACGATATCCGCTTCGATCACGCGCATCGCGGGGCAGCCCGCATAGGTCGGCGTGATCGCGACGGTGAGCGTGCGTTGTGTCCCCTCGCCCGACCAACGCACATCGCGCACGATACCGAGATCGCGAATCGAGATGACCGGAATCTCGGGGTCGGGGACCGCGTCGAGCCACGCGAGCACGTCGGCGACGTTCGGTTCGATCATCGCCGCCATGTTACCAGCGCTCCGCAGGGACGCTCCGCGCGACCGACTGCATCTCGGCGAGCAGATACGAAAACGACTCCGTATGGCGACCCGCTCGGCCGCCGCCGTGCATCACGCCATCGGTCGGAACGGCGAGCGTCGCATCGGCGAGTACGGTTTCCACATACGCGCGCCATGGCGCACGCAACATCGCGAGATCGCAACCCATCCCGCGCGCGACCATCGCGTCATCGATCGCATCCATCGCGAAGAGTTCGGCCGTGTACGGCCACGCGGCGTCGAGCGCGACGCACATCCGGGTGTGACTTTCATCCGTGCCATCGCCCAAGCGGATCATCCAATCACCACTTCGTTTGACATGATAGGCGACTTCGAGCGCAACCTTCTCCGCAATCGCGGCAATCCGCGTATCGCGCGACGTCCGCAGCGCGCGGAGCACGAGCAAATGCCACGCATCGAAAAGAAACTGCCGAACGATCGTGTGTGCGTAATCGCCATTGGGACGCTCGACGAGCAAGACGTTGGTGAACTCGCGCGCGTTGCGCGTGAAGGCGAGTGCGTCGGCATCGCGACCGGTATTCTCGCACTCGGCTGCGTAGGCGAGCCACAGCCGCGCGTGTCCGATGAGGTCGAGCGCAACATTGGTCGAGGCGAGATCTTCTTCGAGCGCCGGTCCGTGGCCGGTCCACGCGGCGAGCCGTTGACCGAGCACGAGTGCGTTATCGCCGAGCCGCAGCGCATAGGTCGCGAGGTCGCCCGCGTCGCTCATAGATGTTTCACGCCATCGGGTACGGCGTAGTGCGTGGGGTCGCGATACGGCTTCCCGTCGGCTGCTGCGAAGAGCGCGCCCGCATCCTCGGGTTGACTCGCGACGATATCGGTCGCCCGCACGACCCACAAGCTCGCACCTTCGTGGCGACGTGTGTAGACGTCGCGCGCGTTTTGGAGCGCCATCGTTGCGTCGACGGCGTGGAGACTCCCGACGTGTTTGTGCGCGAGCCCCGAGGAACTTCGCACGAAGACTTCCCACAGCGGCCATGCGCTCATGCGCGTTTGCGCGCGTGCGCGGCTGCCGCATCGCGAACCCAGGCGCCATCGTCGTGTGCTGCGACGCGCGCGCCGAGGCGCTCGCGATTGCACGGCCCGCCGCCACGCAACACGGCGAAAAACTCGTCCCAGTTCGGCGTACCGAAATCGTAACGGCCGCGCTCGGCGTTCCAACGCAGAGCGGGATCCGGAATCGTGAGCCCAAGGTGATCGGCCTGCGGAACGGTCTGATCGACGAAACGTTGCCGCAGCTCGTCGTTGGTAAAGTGCTTGATCTTCCACCGCATCGATCGCTCGTTATGCTGCGATTGCGCGTCGGGCGGACCGAACATCATCACCGCCGGCCACCACCACCGATCGAGCGCGTCTTGGGCGAGCGCTCGTTGTTCGGGCGTCCCTGCGCACAGCGTTGCGAGCACGTCGAAGCCTTGCCGCTGATGGAAACTTTCTTCTTTGCAGACACGGACCATCGCGCGTGCGTAGGGTCCGTACGAACAACGCGTGAGCGGAACTTGATTGATGATCGCGGCACCATCGACGAGCCAGCCGATCGTGCCGACATCCGCCCACGTGAGCGTGGGATAATTAAAAATGCTCGAGTATCTCGCGCGTCCCGAAAGCAACGCCGCGAGCATCTCGTCGCGCGAGGTGCCGAGCGTTTCAGCCGCGCTGTACAGATAGAGCGCGTGGCCCGCTTCATCTTGCACCTTCGCGAGCAAGACGCACTTGCGTTCGAGCGACGGTGCGCGCGAGATCCAGTTTGCTTCGGGCAACATCCCGACGTACTCGCTATGCGCGTGCTGCGAGATCTGGCGCACGAGCGTCTCGCGATAGGCCTGCGGCATCCAATCGTCGGCTTCGATCGCGATGCCGCGATCGAGCTTCGTTTCGAACGCCGCAAGGCGGCGTGCGTTATCGTCGTCGTCACGTGTCGTCGAGATCTCAACCGATTGCGTATACATGCACTCTCTCGCTTTGCTAGTTGGAATCGGCCGCGCCACGAGCGACGCGTTCGCGCGTGCCGAGGTCGGTTTCGTTGAGCGTGAGGAGTTCGTACGTCGCGACGATCTCACCAGATCCGTTCGTGATCGCGACGTCCCAACGAACTTCGCCATACGTCGCTTTCCGCGGAGTTTTTTCTTTGACGCTGAGGCGTACCGCGATCGTCTCGCCGGGGCGTACGGGTTTGCGAAAACGGAGCTTATCGAGGCCGATGTTCGCGAGCACCGGACCCGGAGCCGGATCGACGAAGAGCCCGGCGGCAAACGCGAGGACCAGGTAGCCGTGTGCCACCCGGCCACCAAAAAACGGATTCGCGCGCGCGGCTGCATCGTCGAGATGCGCGTAAAACGTGTCGCCCGTAAACGCCGCAAACGCGTCGATATCGGCGAGCGTCACCGCGCGCGTCGCGGTCTGCATCGACCGCCCGATCGCGAGATCGTCGAACGTGGAGCGGAACGGGTGCTCCTGCGTTCCGAGAGCGTCGTCCATAAAACCTACCAAATGGTCAGTGCGGGCTTTTCCGAGTGTACTCGGGATCGACCCGGATCGTCAACGCACGCGCGTCCCCTCGAAGACGATCCGCTCGACCGTCGCGACGATCACCTGGTTCGTGAGGGTGCCGCCCGGGCGATACCACTCGACGAGTGAGTTACACATCCCGAAGATCAAGCGAACGACGAGCGATGGATCGAGTGCGGGATCGCACGCACCCGCCGCTTGCGCTTCCCGCACCAACGCCGCAACCTCGCGATCGAACGCTTTTCGGCGCGCGCGTGCATCGCGCTCGACAACGGAGTTGCCACGCACGCGCACGAGCACGGTCAGCTCGGGTAAGACGTCGAGCGCGAGTGCGGCCACGCGACGAACGAGGTGCCGCAAGCGATGTTCGGGATCGCCCGTGCATGCTTCGGGCTCACCCAGAATCGCGAAGAGCGCTTCGAGCGCGCGGCCGAGCCCACGTTCGAGAAGCGCCTCTTTGCTCGCAACGTGATGATAGATCGCCGCTTTGCTGATGCCGGCCGCGCGCGCGACGTCGTCCATCGAGGCACCATCGAACCCACGCTCTGCAAAGACGGCGAAAGCGACGTCGGTCAAGCGGTCGAGATCGTAGGGTCGTCGGCGAGGTTCCACGTGCGCTCCGCGCGAGATGCCGCCCGAGGCTA
>JAYTXC010000202.1:0-18501 GCA_043743145.1 Rhodospirillales bacterium | reverse complement strand
GCGCACGCGATCGAAACCGAGCAGTCGTGCGATCGGGTTGCTCGGCACGCCCGCCCCGATCTCGGCGACGGTCTCGCCTTCTCGCGTAATCGCGAGCGTGAGTTTTCGCGCGTGCAAGACGCGCGAAAGACGGCGCGCCAAAAGCGCGCTCGAGCCAACGAACCGGAGCCCCGGCCGTTTTGGGCCGAAGGTCCCGATCTCGGCGCGGATACGCGACCCGTGCGCCGTTACGTCGATGACGCGTTCGTCGTCGAGCGAGAGCTCGAGATGACCCGTGATCTCGACGTCGGCAGCCACGCGGGTCTTAGTGTCCGGCCTTGGCTTCGCTCGTGCGAATGCGCAGCGTGCCGTTGACCTTCCATTTTGCTGCGGGCGATTCGGCGTGCGCCGTGCTCGGCACCCAAACTTCCATGTTTTCGAACGCGTACTCAATCGTGGCGCCGCGGCCGGTCAGGAATCCGTAGAGACCCTCGGCAAGTTCGGGCCACGTGGTTGTCGGCTTCTTGTCATCTACCATGGCGATACCTCAGAATGGAGAATAGGCGGTCTGCACCGTTCAGATGCTCGTCCGTGGGCGTTCGTTCCCCCAAATGCCCATGTTACACGCTCGCCGCGGCTGCGCGCAGAGGTGACCGCGTGTCGGATTCGCCCCGCGCTCTTTCCGATTTCTCCACGTGGCGCGTTATCCAGCCGGTGCGCAGCATGCGTACGGTCGAAGCGAGCGCCGCTCCTTCGGCGTGATGCCGCTCGTGGCGAGCGACGTCATGGGCATCGAGTGTGCGAGCTTCTATCCCGGAAACGAGTCTCGGCATATCCGACGCCCATGGCGATGCCACTTGCGTCACCCAACGGGCGACGGACCACAGGGATGCGCACGGCCGCGGTGTCGGCCGCGATTACGAAACGACTCGCCGCTCCCAAGAGCCGCGTCCTCACCTTGCTCGGAAGCAGGGTGCGCTCCACGGCGCATGGCTCAGGCCGGGCGCTCACGTGAACGCCGTTGGAGCCTGCCGTCCGAACTGGCGCGAACTCGACGACGAGGCCCTCGCAACCATGCTCTTCGTCGATTCACGCGAGGCCGCATCCAACACCACGATCTTCAAATCACTTCGGGTTGCGATTGAAGACATCGTGTCGGCGAAGCTCGTGTGCGACGTGATCCGCTAACGTTCCGCAAGACGCGTGCATCACACGCCCGCCGCGCTCACGTGCTGCTCGAATGCTCGACTCACGTCACGACCACGGCGAACGAGCGGCCCTTCGACCACGACCGTGACGGCCCACGCCACGCCGAGCGACACCGCGAGCGCCACGATACTGAACGTGATACCCCACGTTCCATCGGTTTTTTCGCTCGCACCGATCCAGCTGGGCACGTGTGCGGTAAAAAGCGCGCGCGCGATGAGCTGATGATAGAGGTAGAGATTATACGAAATCAGCGAGAGAAACGTGAATGCCGGGTTTGCCAGGGCTCGCTGCCAGAGCGGTACCGCGTAGAGCGAACCGATCGCGAGGACGACAAAACTTGCCCCGAGTTCGCTCCGGCCCCAAACGTACCAAGCCGTCGGCCAATTTGGGAAGAGCCGCGCATCGAAAGCGCCGCGAACGACGAGCGCGCTCGCAATCGCACCGACGAGTGCGACCGCCGTCCAAAGTGCGCGGTGCGACGCAAGTTTCGGTGCGCGCGTTGCGAGCGCTCGATAGGCGTATGCGGCGAACATGCCAGCCGCAAAAAGATCGATCGTGCCCGGGAGCTGCTGCATTTGATGCAACGCATCGGGATGCGCCACGATGATGAGGCGATACGCGAGCCCGAGCGCGGCGAGCGCGGCGAACGTTTGCGCTGGCCGTCGCATCGCACACCACGCGATCGCCGGGAAGAGCACGTAGAACTGCACTTCGATCGCGAGCGACCACAGCACGCCGTTGATGCCGCCGAACGTCTCGTTCGACCAGATGTGAACGAAGAACGCATGCGAGACGAGTTGCACGAACGCTTCCCCCGGCGACGTAAACTGCGACCAACCGAAGGCGATCGCGACGCCGATCGAGAGCACGTACGACGGCAAAATCTTAAACGCGCGCCGTGCGGCGAACATTGCGAGTGTCGGCACTCGGCGCCCGTCGAAGAGCGCGCACGCGTATGGATAAAAGAGCACGAAGCCGCTCAAAAAAAAGAAAAGATCGACACCGACGAATCCCGCTTCGGGAATCGCGTTGACATTGACGACGAGCGCGCCGAGGTGCACGTCGGCTCGCAACCACGTCATCTCCCACAGATGGAACCACACGACGAGTGCGATCGCGATCCCGCGCAAACCATCGAGCGGTGCGAGATGCTCGCTGACGTCGCGCGCGCGCCGATTCACGCCGCGCGCAGCGCCGGGTTCGTCGCCCAAATTGCAACCGCAACAACGATCGCGATCACGCCGCCGGTCACGAAGCTCGTTTCGAGTCCGGCGACCGTTGCGAGCGATCCGAGCACGAGCGAACCCGCGGGTACGAGTCCGAGAATGATCATCGAGAAGACCGAAATTGCGCGGCCGCGCATGTCGTCGGGCGAGAGCGATTGCAACATCACATTCGAACTCCCCGCAAACGAAAGCACCGCGCACCCGACGACGACGAGCACGACGACGGCGACCGCGAAGACGTGCACGGTTCCGAGCACGATCGTACCCAGCGCCATGACGAGTGCGCTCACGAACCAGACGATCACCCGCCGATCCGCGCCCACGAATGCGGTGATGAGCGACCCGACGATCGCCCCACCGCCCGTCGCTGCGAGCAAGATGCCGAGACCGCGCGCATCGACGTGTACGACGTGCGCCGCATACGCGGGCAAAAGTTGCGCGTACGGGCGCACGAGCAGACACGTCACCACGAGCATCGCGAGCACCGATCGCAAGATCGGGTGCCCGAGTAAGTAGCGAACACCCGCCAAAATCGATGCGAGCACGCCTTCACGCACGGTCGAACTCGGCGGCGTCGGCGCCATGAACACGAGCGCGGCGACGACACCAAGCGTGAGCACCGCGTTGATGTAGAACGATGCCGCGACGCCGACAGAGAGAATGAGAATTCCGGCGACCGGAGGACCGAGCACGCTCGGTGCATTGAAGGCAACCGAGTTGAGCCCGATGGCATTCCCGAGCGCTTCGCGCGGGACCAACAGCGGCACCCAACTCTGTCGCGCGGGTGCATCGAACGCCGCCGTCGCCGCGCGTATACTCGAGAGCGTGAAGATCTCCCAGAGCGTGATCTGCCCCGTGCTCGTAAGAATCGCGAGCACGAGTGCGGCCGCTACGATGAATCCATTCGTCCAAAAGAGCACGAGACGTCGCGGAAAACGATCGGCAACCACCCCCGCAAGCGGCGAGAGTACGATCACGGGAACGGCCGAACACGCCCCGAGAATCCCGACGTCGAGCGATGCGAGCGCAGGCGTGCCCGCCATCTTTACGACGAGATACCCGAGTGCCGTAATCTGCATCCACGTGCCCGTATTCGACACGAGCAGACCGAACCACAAAAGACGAAAATCGCGATATTGAAACGGTACGAAAAGCGCGGGCGAACGCTTCGGTACCGAAGTTTCAATCGTCGTCGACGGTGGCGGCTTGACGACGCTCACGATGCGCCGGCTTCCGCGGCGCGCACCGCGCCGACGATCGTCGCGACCGTGCCCGCAACTCCGAACCGCGACGCATCGACGATGAGATCGTAGAACCGCGGGTCGCCCCAGGTCGTCTTGTAGCGCTCTTTTGTGAACGAGCGTCGCGCGGCATCGACCCGATCGATATCGCTCGCCGCATCCTCGGGCGTCTGCCCGAATGCGGCAACGAGACGTGCCACGCGCCAAGGCTTCGCCCCGTGCAAGAAGACGCGAACGAGATCGGTGCGTCCCGCGAGCACCGCGCCCGCATCGCGCCCGAGAATGACGATGTTGCCCGCACCCGCGCGCTCGCGAATCGTGCGTTCGATCTCGCGCCGCATCGCCTCATCGAAATCTCCCGGCAGTGGCGTGGCGGCGGGCGAGATCGATTCGGGCGTCCCCGCCCCGAGACTGCTAATGATCCGCTCCGAAAGCGATCGCCCGAGGGACGCGCGCTCGGCCACGAGCGCGGGCGAGGTACCCAGTCGCTCGGCCACCGCTTTGGGAAGGTCGTCGGTGAGGAGCTCGTAGCCGAGCGCCGTGGCCGTGCCGTCGGCGATCGCGAGGCCCGCAGCGCCGTAGGTGCGCGAAATGGTAACGATCACGGTCGGGGCGAGCGTTCGCGCCGGTGAGCCGTGTCACCGTCCACGAGGCACGCGCGGGCGTAGCGTAAGCCATACCTTCGGCGCAGTGTGGGGTCTCGAATGCTCAAAATCGCGGTTTATGGCAAGGGCGGCATCGGCAAGAGCACGTTCTCGTCCAATCTTTCGGCCGCGTTCGGGCGCCTGGGCCGCAAGACGATCCAGGTCGGCTGCGATCCCAAGCATGACTCGACGTTCACGCTCACGGGCAACCTGATCCCAACCGTCGTCGAAGTGCTCTCCTCATATAAATTCAAGACCGAAGAGATCGAACGCGACGAGATCATCTTCCGCGGCAAATACGGCGTCGATTGCGTTGAAGCGGGCGGCCCGCCGGCGGGCGCCGGATGCGGCGGCTACGTCGTCGGCGAGACGGTGAAATTACTCGAAAAATTTGGCGTCTACAAACAGTACGACGTGATGATCTTCGACGTCCTCGGCGATGTCGTCTGCGGTGGTTTTTCGGCACCGCTCCAGCACAGCGAACAGGTCATCATCGTCGCGACCAACGACTTCGATTCGATCTTTGCCGCAAACCGCATCGCAACGGCGATCGGGATCAAACACAAAACCGGCGGCGGCCAACTCGCCGGGATCGTCGCCAATCGCGCGTCAAACGACGAACTCGTCGGCCCGTTCGCGAAACGGATCAATACCGTCTGCCTCACGTGCATTCCCGAAAACGATGGCGTGCGTAAGTCGCGCCTTACCGCGCAAACCGTTTTCGAGATGGATAACACGGGGGAATTGGGCGCGCCGTGGATGGAACTCGCCGAGCGCATGCTCGCGGGTGTGCCCCTCACGCTTCCAACACCAATTCCGGAACGCGAACTCTTCACGCAGCTTGGTGCCGACTACGTTCGCCCCGCAGATATTCCGGCTCCGGCGATGGCGGTTTAGCTCGAACGATGTAGAATCAATCGCATTTGCCGATGAGAAGATGCATATGAACACCCGCCATCTCGCGACGCTCCGCGCCGTCGTTGCGACCTTCGCGCCCGAAGACGCGCGCATCGATCGCGTCACGCAGTATGCAGCAGACGCAATCGACGGCCTCTCACCGGGTCGCGCGGCAGAACTACGCCAACTCCTCGATCTGCTCGCCTTGCCGATGCGCGGTTCGGAAAAAATTCGTGCGGCAACGCTTCGTGCGCTTGCGAATTCACCGATCGCACAATTACGCAGTGGCTACCAAGCACTGAAGCGACTCTCGCTCTTCTTGGCCTACGCCGAGAGCGATGATGGCAATCCTAACCCGACGTGGGAACGGATCGGCTATCCCGGTCCGCGCGACGATCGCGCGTTTGACGATGCGACGCTTCCCCTTACGATCGCGCGCGATGGCGAGACCGTCCATGCCGACGTCGTCGTCATCGGAAGCGGTGCCGGCGGTGGCGTCGCGGCGAGTGCATTCGCGCGAGCTGGCAAACGCGTCATCGTACTCGAGGCGGGCGGTGCGTTTGCGGCGCAATCATTCCGGCAGCGCGAAATCGACATGTCCGCGCTTTACCTCGATGCGGGTCTCACGTCATCGAAAGATCTTGGTGTTGCGATTCTCGCCGGCGCAACGCTCGGTGGTGGCACGACCGTCAATTGGTGCACGTCCTTCCGTCTTGCCGAACGCGTCGCAGCGGAGTGGGAAGCCGAGAGCGGCATCGTTGGTCTCGCAGCCGAACTCGCGCCGCATTACGCCGAGCTCGATGCCGAACTCGAACTCGCCCCCGCGGCAACGCACAACGCGGGCAATCGCCTCATTCTCGATGGAGCCGAGGCACTCGGGCTTCACGGCGGCGCGATGCCACGCAATGCGCCACCCGATTGCGGCGATGGATGCGGCTACTGTGGATTCGGTTGCGCGTACGGCAAGAAAAAATCGACGCCGCGCGCGTTCTTACCCGACGTGCCGCAAGCGGGCGGTTCGATCTACGCAAACGCACGCGCTGCGCGCATCGCGCTCTCGGGAAGCCGCGCACACAACGTAACCGTCGAGCAGACGGTCGCGCCAGGCGACGTCCGCACGTTCACGATCGTCGCCGAGACGTACGTCGTTTCGGGCGGTACGCTGCGAACACCCGGCATTCTCGCACGTAGCGGTGTGCGCCATCCGATGCTCGGGAAGCGCCTTTTTCTTCATCCGGTCTCTGCATGTGTTCCCGAATTCGAACACCACATCGATCCGTGGGTGGGTCCGATGCAGAGCGCGTACTCCGATGCGTTCAATTATCGTACGGGCAATTACGGCGCGAAGATCGAGGCGGCGCCCGTGCATCCCGGACTCGCCGCTATCGGCATTCCTTGGACCGGTCGCGACGACCATGCCGCGAAACTCAACCGCGTCCGCAACGCCGCAACACTCATTGCGGTGACGCGCGATCGGGATCCGGGTTCGATCGATCTCGACGATGAAGCGCAGATTCGCTACACCGTCTCACCCCACGATGGCGAGCATCTCCTCGCAGGCCTCGTCGGGATGTTCGATCTCGCATTCGCTGCGGGTGCGACGCGGATATCGACGCTGCACACGAAACCGATTTCGATCGAGCGCCCCGATTGGAACGCTACGACGCGCGCCGCATTCACCGAGCAACTCGCTCGCATCGGAATCGCATCGAATCGCCAGACGTTCTATTCGGCGCATCAGATGGGCACGGCGTCGATGGGCGCCGATCCGATGACGTCGGTCGTCGATCCGAGCGGGCGCGTGTGGGGCTACGAGAATCTGCTCGTTGCCGATGCATCACTCTTTCCGCAAGCGAGCGGCGTGAATCCGATGCTCACGATCATGGCCATGGTTCGCCGCGTGGTCGCGCAACACGGCGCGGTAACGACAGCACGCGATTTGCAACTCGCGTAAAACGCGCCGAACGCGTTCGGCTCGAGATAGACATGAAAAAATTGTAAAAAAGCGACGCCGACGATCCCGTCCTGATCTCCACCGTATGCGGCTCGCGATCGCACCGCGTACGCGAAAAATTGTTTGAACTCGCCCGTTCCCAAACGCATCGAGTCGAGCTGATACGGTTTTGTTTCGAAGGCGCCACCGACGCCGGTAAAATGAAGTTGCCGCGCGTCGCCGCCCCCGCCGCGATCGATCAGCGCTTCGAGATGGCGACGCTGAAAGTAATCAAAAGGCATCAGCGGTACCGGCGATCCGGTGTCGATGAGAAAGCGTTCGCCAAGCGCGCCATTGATCGTGACGTCGACGCGCAGGGTCTGCGAGCCGAGCCGTATATCGAGGGCGATGGTGTGCGGCGTCGTTGGCGCGACGAATTGATCGGCCTCGTATGCGATAACTTCGCCGTGTTCGCAGTCGACCTTCGGCGCCAGCGCCGCGATGAAATCGAACCCGAGTAAACCGACCGACTTCACGCCACCCGCAGCCTCATCGTAACTCGCGGGCAAATGCGGCCGAGGTAACGCCCGTAGACCGGAAGACCGAGTTGCTTGACGACGGCATCGTCGATCGAAATACCCGACGCGCCCGTATCGAGAGCGAAATCTAGACCAGGACCGGCGCCGCCGCCGCGATTTGCATGCGAAGCACCTCGACCGTCGGGAGGCTTTCAGGCGCGACTGGTCCGCTGTTGAGGCTGGCTACCAAGAGGACGACTATCGCGCAACTCGTCGCGAACAATTTTGGATTGGATGCACGTAAAGCGGTTAGATGCGCTCGCCCGCACGCAGTTTCGCCCGCAACTCCGCGGCACGAGCGCGAATCGCCGCCTTCGTTTCGGGATCGCGGCCACGCCAGTTACGAATCGGCAACGACATCCGCATGTTCTTCGCAAACCGCTCTTCATGTCGCGCCATAAAATCCCAGTACAGCGAATTATACGGACACGCATCATCGCCGAGCGTCTTCTTTGGATCGTAACGACATCCCGAGCAATAGTCGCTCATCTTATTGATGTAATTTGCGGAAGCCGCGTACGGCTTCGTACCGACGAAGCCACCGTCGGCGTGCAACGTCATGCCGACGACGTTGGGCACCATCACCCAATCGTAGCCGTCGACGAACATGTACCAGAACCAATCGGTCATCGCTTGCGGATCGATACCGGCGATCAGCGCGAAATTCCCGAGCACCATCAATCGCAAAATGTGATGCGCCCACCCGAGTTCGCGCACGAAACGATGCGCCTCGCGCTGACACGCCATATCGGTCTCACCGTCGAGGTAGAACGTGGGCACGGGTAGATCGGCGCCGAGCGTGTTGCGGTCGCGATACTCCGGCATCAAGCGCCAATACGTCTGCCAGATATATTCACGCCAGCCGATGAGTTGGCGTACGAACCCCTCGACCGATGCGAGTCGCGCGTCGCCGTTACGGTAGGCGAGTTCCGCGCGTTCGCAGAGTTCGATCGGATGGAGCAAGCCGACGTTGATCGCAGCCGAAAGCTTCGAATGATAGAGGCGCGCTTCGCCACGCACCATTGCATCCTCAAACGGGCCGAACTTATCCATTCGGTTGGCAAAGAAATCATCCGCATACGCGAGTGCGTCGGCGCGCGTCGTCGGGATGTCGAAATTTTCGATGCTCCCGGGGTGATCGGGAAAGTGGCGTTCGACCATCGCGATAACATCGCGCACGTGCGGCCGGAGCGCGATGACGGGCTCTGCGGGAAAGCGCATGCCCTTTTTTGGCGGCTCGCGATTCTCGGCATCGAAATTCCACGCGCCGCCGACGGGCTCGCCGCCTTCCATGAGCAGACCCGTCTTCTTGCGCATCTTCCGATAGAAATTTTCCATCGTCACGCGCGCTTGCCCACGGTTGAAAAGCTCGGCGAAATCGTCGGCGCTCGAAACGAAATTCGCATGCGGCGTCTCGGCGATTTCGAGATCGTGAATTGCGAGAGCGTTACGCATACGGTCGATCTCACCGTAATCGGAGGCCATCATCGTGAGTAACTGCGTCGGAATTGCGGCCGCGACGTGAGCCGCAACGGCCGCAGCAAGGTCGGCGCATGCGGCGTAATAGTCGACCGTCCAGCCGTCGGCACGAAGGTCGTCGGCGAATCCACGCATCGCCGCGAAGATCAGCACGAGTTTGCGTTTGTGGTGCGGCTTCTCGCGCCATTGCGCGAGCGATTCGATCATGAGTATGCGCGTCGTTGCGCGATCGCACCCCGCGAGCGCGGAATGGCGCGGCGTGCAATGATCTCCTGCAATCCAGATCGTGGTTCGCGTGGCCTTCGACCCTTGATTTTTCACTCGCGTCATCCCCTTTCAGACGTGCGACTGGCGCGTTTCGTCGCCCTACCTCGCGACGGTGCCCGCGATGCTCCGAGCGCAAGCGTTCACCGCCGGCGTCACGAACGCAAGATTCCGTGCCCATTATCGAAACGCGGGAGCTCCGCAAAGTCTTTCGCTCCGTCAAGCGGACGCCGGGCGCGCTCGGAGCGATCAAGACGCTCTTCTCGCGTGAAACCGTCGAGCGCGTCGCAGTCGAAGGCGTGACGATGTCGCTCGAGGCGGGCGAACTCGTCGGCTACATCGGCCCAAACGGCGCGGGCAAATCGACCACGATCAAAATGCTCACCGGCATTCTCGTCCCGACCTCAGGCGAAATTCGCGTCGCGGGGCTCGTGCCGCATCTCGACCGCAAAAAGAACGCGCGCAACATCGGCGTCGTCTTCGGGCAGCGCAGCCAACTCTATTGGGATCTGCCACTCGTCGAATCGTTCGAACTCTTGCGCGCGATCTACGCCGTTCCGCGCGAGCGTTTCAAAGCGAATATGGCGGAGTTTACCGAGCTCTTAGAGATGGGCGAGTTCCTGAATACGCCCGTGCGCCAACTCTCGCTCGGCCAACGGATGCGCGGCGATTTTGCGGCCGCGATGCTCCACGATCCGCGCATCGTGTATCTCGATGAACCGACGATCGGACTCGACGTGCTTGCGAAAGAGGCGATTCGCGAATTCGTCGCGCGTGTCAATGCCGAACGTGGCACGACCTTCATCCTTACCACGCACGATCTCGCCGATGTCGAACGCCTCTGCAAACGCATCGTCCTTATCGACGAAGGCCGCGTGATCTACGACGGCGCCGTCGAGGGCATCAAAGAGCAGTACGGCACGCATCGCACGCTCGTCGTCTCTCTCGCGGGCGATCCCGGAGGCATCGCCGTCGCCGATGCCGAGCTCGAATCGCGCGAAGGCAACGTCGTACGCCTGCGCTTCGACCGCAAAGCGATCAGCGCAGATCAACTCATTCGGCGCGTGACCGAACACTATGCCGTCAACGACGTCTCGATCGAAGAACCCGAACTCGAATCGATCATCCGCCGCATCTACGTCGAAGGCTACACGGATCCACTCGTGACGGCACCGTGAGCGACATTGGATTCGGAGATGTGACGCGCGGGCGATCGCTCGCGAACGCATGCGATGCCTATCTCGAGTTCGCGCGCAAAGCGTTTTCGCGCGAATCGACGTATCGCGTCGAAGTTTTCACCAGTATCGGCTCGCTCGTGCTGCGCGTCTACTTGTTGCGTTCGCTTTGGACCGCGCTCTACAGCCAGAATATCGCGCCGACGCACATTCCGCTCCACGCGATGATCACGTACGCGACGGTCGCGCTCTTGATGTCACTCGTACTCGAAGTCGACGGCACGCGGCTTATCCGCGATAAGGTCCGCGAGGGAACGATCGCGACCGATCTCATGAAGCCGATCTCCCAACCGCTCTACTGGTTTAGCGACGGCATCGGTCAGACAATCTTTCACGCGCTCACGATCGTGCCGTCGCTTGCGTTCGCGTTGCTTCTCGTCCACGTCGACGTGCCGTCGCCGGGCGTCTTCCTTACGTTCGCGCTTTCGTTCGTGCTCGGGTATCTCGTCAATTTCTTCTTAAACTTTCTGATGAACGTCATCGCATTCTGGACGCTCGAAGCCTTCGCGATGCAGATGATGGTGCGCTGGGCCTCCGATCTTTTAAGCGGTCAGATTTTACCACTCGAATTCTTTCCCGGTATCCTCGGCGTGATCGTCATGGGGTTGCCGTTTGCATCGATCTACTCGACGCCGTTGCGCATTTACATCGGCGAACTTCCGCCGAGCGCGTGGCTACCTGCCATCGGTGTGCAGATCGGCTGGATCGCGCTCTTTGCGATGCTCGCGGCGGTCGCGTGGCGCTTTGCCGAGAAACGCATCATCGTCCAAGGCGGGTAGTCCCCCCTGGGCAACTCCCCTCAGTAGATCGGGTGCGCGATTGCTCTCGCGCGCGAATTGCTCGGCTGCGACGTGCCTCCGCAAGCTGCACCGTACCTGAGCCCGCTTCCGCGGTGGCTCATCCCCACCGTGTTCGCCATGGGGGTGCGATCCGCGCGGTACGGTATCGACGAGCGCTGGACCATCCGCGAATTTCTCACGAACCCCGCGAGCATCGGTTCGATCGTCGCACGCCGCTGGCCCGACCCCGTCACCGAGTCGCTCCGGCGGAACATCCCGCTTTCCGAAAATGATCCGTGGCAAAAGCGCGTCCACGCATTCGCCTTCGTGTTCTCCGCGAAACGTTTGCTTGCGGCCGTCACCCGAAAAAAAACCGTGCGTTCCATTCCGTAAACGCGAGCGTACGCAACGGGTTCGCGCTCGCTCTCAAGCGGGTAGTCCGCACCGCGCGCGAAGGTTGCGCGCATGGAACATGTCGACCTCATCGTCATCGGTGCCGGACAGGGGGGCGTACCGCTCGCCGTCGCGCACGCGAAAGCCGGGGAGCGCGTCGTCCTTTTCGAGCGCGGTCGCCTCGGTGGCAGCTGTGTGAATTACGGCTGTACGCCGTCGAAAGCGTTTCTCGCAAGCGCGCACAGCGCCGGTCGGGCGCGGCTTGCGAAGCCGCTCGGCATCGATGTTGCGGTCACCGTCGATCAGCGTGCCGTGATGACGCGCGTGCGCAAGATTCGCGATGAATGGCACGATGGCGTCGAAGCGAAAGTCGCGAAATCTGGCATCGAGCTCGTCCGCGCGAGCGCCGCATTTACGGCAGAGCGAACCGTCGCCGGCGGCGGTCACGAATTCGTCGGCACGACCGTCGTTATCGATACGGGTACCAGTCCCGTGCTCCCACCGATGAACGGGCTTTCGGACGTCCCGTATCTTACGAACGTTACTTGGTTCGAGCAAGAGACCTTACCCGCGCGCCTACTCGTGATCGGTGGCGGCTACATCGGGCTCGAACTCGGCCAGGGTGCGCAACGTCTCGGCTGCGCGGTGACGATCGTGCACGGCGCCGATCGCATTATGGACCGCGAAGAGCACGACGCGAGTGCGGCCGTTGCCAAGGGCCTCGCAGACGATGGCGTGACCTTCGTTCTTGGCGCGCAGGCGACGGCGGTCTCACATCGCAACGGCATCTTCTCGCTCACCCTCGCGAGCGGCGCGACCCTCGAAGCCGAGGGCCTGCTCGTCGCAACGGGACGCAAGCCCAACACGAACGATTTAGAGCCACACCGGTCGAACATCGATTGCGGCAAAGGTGGCTTCATCGAGGTCGACGCGCATCTGCAGACCACGTGCGCCGGCGTATACGCGATCGGTGATGTGGCACGCCAACCCGCGTTCACGCACGTCGCGTGGGAAGATTATCGGCGCCTCGAATCGACGCTCGCGGGCAAGCCGCGCACGCGCGACGATCGGGTCCTGTCGTACTCGACGTTCACCGAGCCACAACTCGCGCGCACGGGGCTCACGCTCGACGAAGCGCGCAAAAAAGGCATCTCTGCACGCGCAGAAACGCTCGCGCTCGAAGACGTCGCGCGTGGCGCCGAATGGAATCTCGAGAACGGCTTCATGCGTCTCGTCGTCGACGACGCGACGGCCAAAGTGATCGGAGCGACGTTCGTGGGTTACGAAATGGGCGAACTCGTCCACGCGATGGGCCTTGCGATCGAGCTCGGCGCGACGTGGCACGACATCGATCGTTTCGTCGGCATTCATCCGACGTTCGGTGAGGGCATGCCGTCGCTGGCACGACAATTCGCACCCGACGCCTAACGCCGTTTCATCTATCCCGGGCCTCGAAGCCCTACGCGATACCTTCCGCGACAATGCGCTGCACGCCGAACACCAACAGGCGCGGCTTGCTGCGCGCTGCGTCGTACGCGTGCTCTCGCGCGACGATCACCTGCGCGCGATCGCGATTCACGGCCTCAAACACAGTTTCCGCAATCCACTATGGCTCTGCGATATCGCTGTCTCAGTCGAAGCGGCCGGCGACGTTTTCGATTGGGAGCGGCTGTGCGATCGGTCTGGCACGCGAGTTGCTCGACTGCGCCGTTCCACCAAAAGCCGCCCCGTCTCTAAGCGCATTGCCTCAATGGCTCGTCCCCGCGATGTTCGCGATGTAGACTCGTTCCGCGCAACCCGGTCTCGATGAGCGATGGTTCCCCGCGAATTTCTCTCGAATCCCGCGAGCCTCGGCTCGATCGTCGCCCGTGGCAACGGCGTCTCCACGCGCTCGCCTTCATGCTTTCAGCTCAGCGTTTGGCTAGCGCCGCCCTCCGAAGAAAAGCGGTGCGTTCCGTCCCGTAAGTCTCGGCGCGATCAGGCCGCTTCGCGTTCCATCGGCGGCACGTCCCAGAGAACGACTTCGCCCGCGCCCGCGAGATCGAGTGAGAGAGGGCCCGCGATCCGCACGGCGTCGCCTTTATGCAGGGTCTCCGCACCGAACGTCACCTCGCCGCTCGCGACGAAGAGAAAGGCCTTGCGCCCGGCCGAGATGGTTCGCGTCGCTAGCGTACCTTCGATCCGTGCAACGTACGCTGTCGCATCTTGCCAGAGCGCGATCGGTGCGTCGACACCGTGTTGCCCCGTCGCGATGGCGAGCCATCGATTGCCTCGATCGTCGATCGTAAAATCGACCTGCCCGTAGCGCGGCGTGAGGCCTGCGGCGTGCGGGACGACCCACATCTGCACGAAGTGCACGGGGCGCTCTTTCGAAGCGTTATATTCGGAATGCGTGAGGCCCGTGCCCGCGCTGAGACATTGCACGGCACCCGCGGCGACGATGCCCCGATTGCCCATCGAATCCGCGTGCTCGAGTTCGCCATCGAGGACGTAGGTGAGAATCTCCATATCCCGGTGCGGATGGCTGCCGAAGCCTTCCCCCGCCGCGACGACATCGTCGTTGAAGACGCGCAGCGCGCCCCAATTGAGATTGTTCGGGTCCTGATATCCCCCGAAGCTGAACGAGTGGCTGGTCTGGAGCCAGCCGTGATCGAAGCTCGCTCGATCGGCGGCGCGCTGGAGATGGAAAGATGATGTCGCGATACTCATGTCGCCCTCCATAACCCACGGCCGGTTGCATGAGGTGCGTGTATCTAGGAGTTGTAGTTGGTCTGGATCGTGATGAGACCGTTGAGCGTCGACAGCGAACCGTTGGTATTCGTTACCTGGAAAACGATGGCGACGGTCGAGTTCCCGGTCTTGAGCGACCGGTAGGAAAAGTACGTTCCCGGATCCTTGTCCGTACGCGTCGTGCCATTGAGCGACGGCTGGATTTCGACGCGCGTGGAATCGTACGCGGTGTGCGAAACGGTCGCGGGTTCGAGCACGCCGTTTCCGTCCTTAAAGAAATACGCGCCAACGCCGCCGCAGACTTGATTTGCGGCCGAGTATTGGAGCGTCGCCTCGTAGCGAGACGTCGCGGTGTTGAACACGAGACCCGGACACGCCTGACCAGTTTGGGCGGCCATCGTTGGTGCTGTCGTCGGAGTCATCGTCGGGGCTGTCGTCGGCAATGTCGTCGCTGGTGAACTCGGCACCGAGCCGTTGTCGGAATTGCAAGCGGTGAACGTTCCCGAAGCAACGGCAAAGCACGCGATCAACAGAACGCGGTGGGATGGGACCTTCATAAAACCTCGCTGTGGAGAGAGAGTGCGCCCACCACCACTCAACGTTTTCACGTGAGAGCACGGGCTACTCTCACCCTAGGCGATGTTGCACGCGTCGAGCAGTAGGGGAAACCCTACCTTTGCTACCAGATCGCGTTCAGGGAGACGGCTGGCTAAACTTCGTCTTACCGCTCGCGAGGAAGCGGTCGCAACGATCGTTCACGTCTTTACGATCCTGGGAGTTTGACGACACCGTCGTCGGTCGTCCCGCCAAGTGCCGCGACACCCTCGCGCGCCTGCGACGCGCGCGATTTATCGAGATAGCCCTGCGCCTTTCCGACTTCGGTCGTGAGCGCGTCGACGGTCTGCTGCATGCTCCCCAGGGCCTTCACCTTATAATCGGCGACCGCATCCATCGTCGCGTAGATATTCTCAAAAGCGCGCTGAAGCTGTTTCACGTCGACCGTCGCCCCCGCGGCCTGCTCGTAGACCTTCCCCGTCTGTTGACGTAACATGTGCGCCGTTGCCTCGATGATGTTGCCCGTCGTCGTGTTGAGCGCCGTGATCTGGTCGAGCACGAGCTTTTGATTCGCGAGCGCTTGCGCGACAATCACGGCCGTGCGGAGCGCGGAGATCGTCGTCGTCGTCGCACGCTCGACGCCTTTAATGAGCTCGATATTATTTTTGCGAATGAGATCGAGTGCGAGATAGCCCTGGACATTGACCGCCATCTGCGTGAGGAGGTCGGTCACTTTTTGGCGCGTGTAGAACAGCACGTCTTCGCGTAAGACCTTCGCGCGATCGGGATCGGTCGTATCGAGCGCATCGAGTTTTGCCGAGAGCGCTGTGTCTATTTTTTTTCCGAGATAGATATACTGTTCGAGGCGTTTCATCAACGCCCAGAGTTGCGTTTTCTCGGTCTCGATCGCCGCATTATCTTTTTGCAGTTCGTCCTTGGAACGATAGAGCGATTCGATGATCGCGTTGAGATGCGATTGCGCGCTCTTATAGCCGTCGAAATACGCGACGAGTTTGCTACCCATCGGGATGAAGCCGAGCAGCTTGCGCGGCGAGAAGAGATCGCCTTGGCGTGACGGGTCGAGCTTTTCGATGGTCTCGCGCAAGTCGACGAGTCCTTTGGAGACCGACGACTTCTCATCGAGCATCCCGTTCTTGAGCGAATTGACCGGCCGCTCGAGCATCCGGTTGGAGACCGCCGCCGCTTGTGCGATCTCGGCGCTGCCCATCGTTCCGATCGCATCGACGCGCGATTTAAAATCGGTGCCGTGTATATCGAGCGATGTGACCGCCGTGACGAACGCCGCGATTTGGCCGTCGAGTTTGGTCGTCTCTTCGGGCGCGAGCGGAACGGCGTTCTCCGCTTTCGCGGGCGCGACGACTGCCACGGGTGCGGGCGGTTGGAGCGCGAGCGCTCCGTCGGATGATTCAGTCACGGGTGCTTCTCCTACGGCATCGTTGCGGCTGCGGCACCGATGCCGCGGATCAGGGTTTCGATCGCGTCGGAACTGGGCGCATCGATCACGTCGATGATCCGATCGGAAACGTGTACGCCCGCCTTGCGCCGGAACTCACGTGCGTCGGCGGGATCGGCCATGCGCAGACCGTCTTCGGTCGCAAGTTTCTGCAAGCCCGGGTCGTCTTGTCGGGACGCACCAAGCTTCACCTTCGAGAAATTGCGCCTCGTAGACCGTGACGAGCGGCGATTTTCCCACGCCGATCGTCGTGTCGTCATCGGATGGTCCCGCCGAACTCGATTCCTGATAGCCTTGGCGTCGGAAGAGCAGTGCCATGGCCGCGGGATTTGATGACGTGACGTCGGTCGACAAGATCGGCACGGATTTTCTGACGTCGTACGCGCGTGATGCGACAGTTGGTTCCAGCGTTCGCGCGCGTTTTTTTTTCTCCGACCCGATCAACCCCGAGACGGTGGCGACGGCAACGGGCGCATCTCGCGCGCGCTGACGACCGAACCCCACGTCCACCGCAAGAGCGATGCCGATCACGAGGATCACGCTGGGCAAGCAAAGCCAAAACGCGTCGGACACGCATGTGCGGTCGATTACCTCGGGATGGCGCGGGTGTTACACGAGGTCCCCGCTATGGCTGCCCTTGGCCTGCCGCTGCGGCGATCTCGCCACGCGCTTCGAGACGGGCGAGGAGAAGATGATAGTAGAGCATCCCTTGTTCGGGTGCGAGCGCCGCGAGCGTCGTGCCGACATCGACGCGTTCCCCGGTGAGCGCGAGCAAACTCCGGGCGACGCCGCTATCGTTTTCGGGAAACACGTCGAGCCGTCCGAGACCACGGAGTAAGATGACGGCCGCCGTCCACGGGCCGATGCCTTTGATCGTGCAGAGCTCGTCAGCGACGGTGGCGCTCGATCGTGCTTCGAGTTCGGCCTCGACGAGCGTACCGTCTTCAATCGCCGCCGCTACGCGACGCAATGTCGCAATCTTCGCGACGCTCAAACCCGCCGCACGGAACGTCGTATCGTTTGCATCCACGAAGGCGTGTGGCTCGAAAAACGTGTGCAGGGCAACGCCGTCCGCGTCAAGCGGCGTGCCGATTGCGCGCACGACGCGTCCGAGAATCGCGCCCGCGGCGTGGATGCTCACCTGTTGAAAGACGACCGCGTTCACGCACGCTTCCCACAACGTCGCATAGCGCGGCGACCGCACCCCACGCATACGCGAAGCGATGCCTGCGAGCCACGGGATCCGGGCCGCAGACGCATCGAAGTGCGCGGCAAAGCGTTCGGTGCCGAGCGTCCGCCGAGCGAACGCGCACGCCGCTTCGCCCGATAAACCATCGCCCACAACGCGAACATCGAGTGCCGCCGGAGTCGTTTGCCGAACCGCGATGACGTGCGGCGTTCCCGCGTCGTCGCGATGCGCGCGCATATACGTGCCGTCGGGCGCGACGACGTCGACGAGATTGGTCGAAAAGCGTCGTAACGCCGCAACGGTGAAATCGAGACGATAGGGCGGCGAGACGGGGAGCGCGGTTGCGCGAACGGAATCACTCACGCGTGAGCCTCGCGGTCTACCAACAATACTGGCGCATCACGATCCTCACGATGATCGAGTATCGCGCGAGCTTTTTCATGTGGTTCGGCTTCACGATCGTGTATCACGCGACCGCGATCGGCGCGCTGTACGTGACCCTGCACGAATTCCCATCGATGAATGGTTGGGATTTTCGCGACATGGCCTTTCTGTACGGCCTCTGGATGCTCGGTCACGGCGTGCACAGTACGTTCTTCTATGCGATCGGCGACGTGCCGATGATGGTGCGCGAGGGCAAGTTCGATCGCTTCCTCGTGCGGCCGCTCGATCCACTGTTTCAAGCCCTCACGATGC
>JAYTXC010000201.1:0-2264 GCA_043743145.1 Rhodospirillales bacterium | reverse complement strand
TAAGCCCACAAACAGTTATTTGCGAACGACGTGAACGACACATTTTTGCATCCACCCGCGCCCCTCGGACTGAGTCGAAAGGACTAATATCGAGAGCAGGCGTGCGCTCGAGAAAGCGTTAAACGACTAAACGTTCTTCTCGGTATCTCTGAAAGCGGCGGCGGTGATACTTACTAACGCACGCGGTATTTTTCTTTTTGGGCTCGCGGTCGTCGGTTTCGTCGGGTGCGGATCTTCGCCCACGTCCGTTGCGCCGGTCGCGCCCGTCCTCGGACCGGCGAGCATCGATCGCCAACTCGCGACTCGCGACGGAACGAGCGTCGAGCTTCCCCTCTCGAGCGCCGATGGCTTGGATGCGGGGACGATATCGTTGCATTCGGCGATGTCATCCCCGCGCACGGCGCTCGCCGTCAGCATCCGACGACTAACGATCCGGCCGGGCGAACCCTGCGCGACCGTCATCAAAATAGGCCTCGACAACCGCTCCGCAAAACCGCTCGTACTCGACATCGACGGCTTCAAGCTTCATCTCCGGTGTACACCGACGTCACCGCTTTTCGGCGTCACGCTCTATCCGATTTCACCGATTTCGAGCGCGATCGTTCCGATCAAACTCGGGGACGTGAGCGCGGTTGGCAAGAAGATCGTCTTCACATCGAAGGTCGTGACCGTTACACTCGCGCCTCACAGCGCATCCGAAATCGCTGTTATTGCCGAAAGCTCCACGAGCGAAATCGGCATACCGATCGTTCCGGGGACGCCGCAGTTCCTTACGGCTAACGCACCACAGCTTTCATCGACCCTCTCCGTCACGTATGGTGGCGCCGGCGGCAACGGAACACTGTATTCCTCTGCTTGCGCGCCCGCTATCGTTGGCGGCGTCCTCGCGCCGCCGCTCGCGCATGCGATAATCGAAGGCGTGCCGTCATTTTACTGCACACTCGCAACGGTCGATTCGTCGACCGTTATTTTCGGCGCACCGAACGTCACCTTTACGATCGGCGCACCGATTCCCGACCAAAGTTTTATCGCGCTCGATGGGCCCGACTCAGAAGTCGGGTGCGATGCGAGCCCCGCTCCCACGTGCGTAACGCCCCAATTCACGGTACCGACGATCACCAACGTTATCGCCGGGAACGTGCTCGATTTTCAGTCGTGCGTTCCCGTTCGCGAAAATACCAATTGCAACAGCAATCAGAACCCTGCGCCAGCACCGGCTGCGACTTCTGTTGCGGCCAATAGCGCCGTCTATCTCCTGGTTGCAGACGATCCGACCTATGTCTCGCCCGCGACCGCGCCGTGCATGAAACCCGCGATCTGCGGCGGATTTATCGTCGATACGTCCGGCGGCTCGTGCTTGATTAACAACGGGCCCGATATCAATGGCGACGTGCCACCATCGTTCCCAACCTATAAAGACCCAGGCGGCCAGCAAGAGCAACCTCCGCTCACCGGCGGAACCTCGACGAGAGCCTATTTCCCTGCCGTCGGGCCCGACGTCGAATTCGATTTAATCAGCGGTGCGTCGGGGACGACGTGCAGCGTGTCGGTTACCGAAGCCGACGGTCCCCTCGGGCGAACCGTTTCGCTCAAGATCCCAGTCCGCTAGGCCCTGTTGGCTTCGCCCGACAAGCACGCAAGATTCCTCAAATGTCCGGCTTGCGGCCTGATCAGCGCAACGTGCGCAAGACCGTCCCGGAATCCCGCGGTCGCGGGAGCGGCGGATTCATCGCGGGCCGACCGAGATAGACGATCGCCACGATTCGATCCGTCACCTCAAGCTCGAGAAACGCGTTGACTGCCGTGCTGTAGGCCATCGCCCCCGTACGCCAGATCGCAGCGAGCCCGAGCGCGTGCGCCGCGAGCAAGACATTCTGCGTTGCAGCGGCCGTCGCGGCGAAGTCTTCTGCGGCGACGACGGGGTCGGCTACTGTCCGCGTACTGATGACCAGAAGAAGCGGCGCGCGCATCGGTTTTCGAGCTTCTTTGTTGAAAAGGTCGGCCAGATCGACGTCGGGCGAAGGTATCAAAGTCGTCGTAACGATCTCGGCCCAAAGCGTACCGAGCCGAGCGCGAGCATCGTCACGTAATGCCGTGAAGCGCCAAGGTGCCGTCAAACGATGATTCGGCGCGCAGAGCGCCGCATCAATGAGGGTCTGCAATTCGGCGTCGCTGACATCGCCCGTAAGCTTGCCGATGCTACGACGCGTGCGAATCGCCTCGATCGCCTCCACGGTGGATCTTCTCCTCGCGATGCTTGCGGT
>JAYTXC010000200.1:0-3095 GCA_043743145.1 Rhodospirillales bacterium | reverse complement strand
AGCACCGATTGGAGAACGTGATGACGAGCGGCGCGCCCGGACGCATCACCCGCGCGAGCTCGCGCATCACCGCAATCGGCTGCGTGAGGTATTGCACCGAGACGCAGATTGTCGCCGCATCGAAGGTGGCATCAGCGAACGGAATGTCCGGTGATGCGTTGAGATCGTGGACGACGTAGGTTTCCAGCCGTGGGTTCTCAGCGAGTTCGGCAGCGTTCATGCCGAGGCCAGCGACCGCGCTGTACCCGATCTCCGGTGGCAGATGGCTGATCCAGCTGCTCATGAGATCTAAGATGATGCCCCCGGACGGCAGGTATGCGCGGTACAGATCGGTGACCGCGGCAATGGCGAGATCGTCGATATGCGCTACGAAGCGGGGGGTTTCATAAAAGCGGTCGTCGGGACTTGAATCGACACGCGTGAAGGCGATATTGGGCAACATCAACCACTTGGACGCTCGTAAGGCGGGTGGTGATGCCCAGGTGATCGCTTGTCGATCCCCAACTTCATCCGGATGACCAAGAAACGCGCGCTGTCCGATGCCAAAGCCCTCGAAGTCAAGCGGAAGGCCAAGGCCGATGAGGTCGCGATGGCGGCCGCTGTTCTCGAGTCGGCCAACATTCGCGCGCGGTTCGATGAAGAGCGTCAGGCCTATGCCAAGCGTTACGGCGTGATTTCGATTCGCAGCTAATCGGGTAAGACGTCGCGATGGCTGCGACGGAAATGGATCTGCCCCTCGGACACGTCGCGCGCAAGGGTGCTCGATTTGCGCCGGGAGTTGCACTGGCGGCGCTTGGCGTCGTTTTCGGTGATATCGGGACGAGCCCGCTTTACACGCTCAAAACGTGTTTTACGGTCGCGAACGTCGGTCCGCAACTGGAAAATATTCTCGGCATCATTTCGCTCTTGATCTGGGCGATCATTTTCGTCGTGTGCTTCAAGTATGTCGGCGTGCTCTTACGCGTCGATCATGAAGGCGAAGGCGGGATTCTCGCCCTGCTCGCGCTCGTTGCAGTCCCACGCGTCGGTAACGTTCCGGCGAAGGCCGGCTGGCTCACGTGGGTCGTCGCGATTGGCGCGGCGATGCTCTTTGGCGACGGCATCATCACACCCGCGATCTCCGTGATCTCCGCCGTCGAAGGCGTGGGTGTGGCGACCAAAGCCGCGCAACCGTTCATCGTGCCGATATCCGTCGGTATCCTCATCGGACTCTTCGCGATCCAATCGCGCGGCACCGAACGTGTCGGTCGCGTCTTTGGTCCGCTGATGGTGTTATGGTTTTTGGCAATCTCGATCGCCGGTGGCGTGGCGATCGTCGCCGCACCGCAAGTCCTATGGTCGATCGATCCGCGGCACGCAATTGGCTTTGCGACACATCACGGCATCTTCGGATTTTTCGTTTTCGGCGCGGTCGTGCTCGCCGTCACGGGCGTCGAAGCGCTCTACGCCGATCTCTCGCATTTCGGTCGGAAGCCGATCGTCGCCGCGTGGTTCGCTCTCGTCTTACCCGCGCTCTTGCTCAACTATCTCGGTCAAGGCGCACGCGTGCTCGTCGACCCGCATGCATTTGAGAATCCCTTCTACGCGCTCACTCCTGGGTGGACGCTCTTGCCGATGGTCGTGCTCGCGACGATCGCGACGGTGATCGCCTCGCAAGCGCTAATTTCGGGCGCATTCACGCTTACTGAACAAGCGATAAATCTCTCGCTTTGGCCGCGTCTTACGGTTCATCATACGTCGCGCCGAAACAAGGGTCAGGTCTACGTTCCCGCCGTGAACGCGGCGCTCGCAATCGCATGCGTCGCGCTCGTCCTCGCGTTTCGTAGCAGCGATTCGCTCGCGGCGGCCTACGGACTCGCCGTCTCCACGACGATGCTCGCGACGACGCTCGCGTTTGGGTACGTCATTCGGAAAAAGCTCGGTTGGAAACCGATCGTCGCCTATCCGTTGGTCACGAGTTTCGTCGCCGTCGACGTGCTCTTCGTAACCGCGAGTCTACCGAAATTTTTTGCAGGCGCGTGGGTCCCATTCGCGATCGGCGCGGTCTTCGTGCTCACGGCGATGACGTGGCTCGAGGGTCGCCGCTGCGTCGCGAAGGCGCTCTCGGAACTCGCGATGCCGCTCTCGCGCTACAAACGTGAGATGCGGCCATCGGCGGGAAACCCGTCGGGCACGATGGTCTTTCTCACGGGCGATCCGCGCGGGATTCCGTTTATCGGCGCGACGCATAATTGGGTTCGGGCGCGCGCGAACGAAGAACGCGTCGTGATCCTCACGCTCGATCGCATTCCGCGACCCTATGTCGCGGAATCACAACGTGTAACGATCGAATCGTACTCGACACGCCTCGCGATCGTGCACGCGCGCTTCGGCTACATGGAGCGACCGCACATCAAGCCGATCCTGCGCGCGTGCGGTCTCAGCGGACTCAATCTCGATTCCGACGACACGTCGTTCTTGTACGCCGATCCGAAGATCGTCCGCGCGGAACACCACGCGCTCCCCGCGATCGTCCGACGCTATTTCGAAGTGCTCGTGCGCAACGCACGCCCACTTTCCGACGATCTCGGCATTCGTGCCGAGCGCCGTGTGGAACTCGGGGTCGAAGTCCGAATCTAATTTCGAGCGACGAGTGCGAGTGCGGCGATGAGCGCGGGGAACATCACGACCGCGCCGATGCGCAAGAACGCAAGCGGCCCAACGACGATCTGTTCACGGCGCAGAGCCACGAGCCACAGAATCGTGGCGAGCGAACCCGTCACGGAGAGGTTCGGTCCGAGATCGACGCCGATCGTGGTCGCCGTAGCGAGCCAGGGCGGGTGTGGTTCGCCCCCGAGCGCGAGCCCGGCGAAGAGTCCCGTCGGCAAATTATTTGTGACGTTCGAAACGAGCGCCGTTACGATGCCCGCGCTGAAAATGGCCGACCACACGGGAGCATGCCCGAGTGCGACGACGCCCGCGCGCACGAGGCCGAGCACGCCTGTCGAATCGATACCCGTAACGAGGACGAAGAGACCTGCCACCAACGGCAGAACGCCCCACGCGATTTTCGTAAAGATGCGCGCGAGGGCTCGATCTTTTGCGATGGCCGCGAG
>JAYTXC010000199.1:0-3528 GCA_043743145.1 Rhodospirillales bacterium | reverse complement strand
CCTACGCACCGACGGCACTGATCGCGGGAATCGCGCTCAACGTCACGCATCCGCCACTCGATGACGCGCGCGTTCGTCGCGCGATCGCACAAGCGATCGATCGGCGTGGGATTTCGACGAAGATCACGCTGGGCAAGTATCCCGTCGCCGAAAGCGATCGCCCGCGTTTTTCGTTCGCGTACGATGCACGCGTGAAGCAACCGCCATACGATCCCGCAGCGGCCGATCGAACGCTCGATGCCGCGGGCTACGCGCGCGGCCCCGGTGGCATGCGAAGCAAAGATGGCAAGCCGCTCGCGTTCACCTACGTACAATTTCCCGAAACGACGACGGGTGTGCGCGCAGCGGCACTCGTGCAACGCGAACTCTTCGATCGTGGGATGGACGTCACGATCAAGTCGATCTCGAACGCGCAACTCTTTTTGCCCGCGCGCGACGGGGGCACGCTTGCGAAGGGCGCCTTCGATATGGCCTACGTGCCGTGGACGATGGGCGCGGATCCCGACGATCGCTTTTTGCTCGCGTGTTCGGGTGGCGTCAAGAACTACATGCGCTACTGCGATCGCGAGGTCGATCGTCTCGAGAGTGCTGCTGCAGCGGAGCCCGACCGCGTGAAGCGAAAGCTCGCGTATTCCCAGATCGACGCGCGCATCGCGCGGGACGTCCCGATCGTGTATCTCTTTAATCCTAATTACATCTATGCGTACGCGCCACGACTGCAGGGCTTCGCCCCGAATGCCTTCGTACCGACGTGGAACGCCTACGCTTGGAGCTTGCGATGATTGCCGACCGACCCGCAACGAGTAACCTCGATATCAACGCCGTTTTTGAAGAACAGCGCAAACGCTATCGTGCGGCGCCGAATCCACCGGTCGAAGAACGCCGCGCGAAACTCGAAAAACTCGAACGCGCGATTCGTAACCATCGCGACGAACTCAAGAAAGCCCTCGAAGCCGACTTTCGCAAATCCGCCGATGAATCGGAATTTACCGAACTCATCGTCACGCTCGGCGAACTCAAATTCGCGCGCGCGAAACTCGCATCATGGGCGAAGCCGCAACGCGTCGATACGCCGCTCGTCGTCTTCGGATCGCATTCGGAGATCCGCTACGAGCCGAAGGGTGTCGTGCTCGTCCTCTCACCGTGGAATTATCCGGTGTATCTCACGATGGCGCCACTCATCGCCGCGATCGCAGCGGGCAATCGCGTGATCGTCCGCCCGTCGGAAAAGGCGCCCGCGACGCGCGACGTGATGGCCTCGATCATCGCGGAGGCCTTCGTGCCGCACGACGTCGCGTGTATCGGCGGCGAAGTCGAAACGGCGACGGCGCTCTTGGCATTGCCGTTCGATCACATCTTCTTCACGGGTAGCACGCGCATCGGCAAAGTCGTGATGCGCGCGGCAGCCGAACATCTCGCGAGCGTCACGCTCGAACTCGGCGGTAAGTCGCCCTGTATTATCGACGCGCATGCCGATGTGGATCGCGCCGCGAGTCGTGTGGCATGGGGCAAATTCATGAACGGTGGCCAGACCTGCGTGGCGCCGGATTACGTGCTCGTCCACGAATCGATCGAGCGCCCGTTTCTCGACAAGATCTCGCAGAGCGTCGCAAAAATGTACGGCGCGAGCGACGACGCGCGCAAGACGACACCCGATTTCTGCCGGATGATCGATGACGGTCATTTCTCCCGCATCGCGGGCATGCTCGCCGAGACGGTCGCGGCCGGCGGCCGCGTCGAAGTCGGCGGGCAGACCGATCCCGCGCAACGCTACATCGCGCCGACCGTTCTCTCGAACGTGGGCTTCGATGCCGCGATCATGCGTGAAGAGATCTTCGGGCCTGTGTTGCCCGTGATCTCGTATGCGTCGCTCGACGATGCGCTTGCGAAGATCAACGCGCTTCCCAAACCCCTCGCGCTCTACGCGTTCTCACAAAAGAACGATGTCGTCGAGCAGATTCTCGGCGGCACGAGTGCGGGTGGTACGCTCGTCAACGATACGATCTTGCACCTCGCCAACCACAACCTGCCCTTCGGTGGCATCGGCGAGAGCGGCGCGGGAAGCTATCACGGATACTTCGGCTTCAAAGCATTCTCGCACGAGCGCGCGGTGATGCATCAGACGAAGGCCTCGCTCGCACCGATGCTCGCGCCGCCGTACAATGCGAAGACGCGGGCGATGATGGCGGTCCTCGAAAAGCTGCCGTAAACCTGCGTGCGAACCAAAGCTTTCGGATCGACGGGATTCGCCGTCTCCGTGATCGGGCAGGGCACGTGGCCCATGCCCGATATCGCAGCGTTGCGACGCGGGATCGACCTCGGCATGACGCATGTCGACACGGCCGAAATGTACGGCGACGGCCGTTCGGAAGATGTCGTCGGTGAAGCGATCGCGCCGTACGCGCGCGAATCGCTCTTCATCGTGACGAAAGTCTTGCCGTCAAATGCGACGCGCGCGGGGGTCGTACGGGCGTGCGAACGTTCGCTGCAGCGCTTGCGGACGGAGTACGTCGATTGCTTCTTACTCCACTGGCGCGGTGAGGTCGCAATCGAAGAGACGATGGCGGGGCTCGCCGACTGCGTCGTCACCGGTAAGGCGCGTTCGATCGGTGTGAGCAATCTCGATCCATGGGATCTGCGCGAAGCCGCTGCCGCGCTTCCCGCGAACATCACGATCGCGTGTAATCAAGTCCTGTATAATCTCGACGAACGCACATCGGAAGCGCACGAACTTCCCTGGGCGCGCGAACATGCGAGCGCCCTCGTCGCCTACACGCCGCTCGCGCGTAAGCAATCGGAAGCGGGCGAAGCGATCTTACGCGAGATCGCGACGACCCATCGCGTGACGCCGGAAGCGGTCGTGCTCGCATATCTCGCTCGCGATCCGCTTGCATTCGTGATCCCTAAAGCGAATACGATCGCGCACGTCGAGGCAAACGCGGCAGCGGGCGACATCGTGCTCGATCGCACCGAAATCGATGCGATCGAGCGTGCATTTCCCGTTCGGCCACGGATCGGCGCGCTTCCAACGAATTAGATCGCGCGCCGATGCCGCTCGGGCTATCGGCAATTTTCACCGATCTGCGGCCGCACCGGGCAATGCGGCGTTATTTCAAATGATCGGCGAGCCACGAACTCCACAGCACGAGCAGATCGCGCTGACGTATGGGGTCGCTTGGGTAGTGGCCGTCGACGGGAATCCCGACGAAGCGCACGGGGATGTGATTGTCGGCGAGCGCGTGGTACATCTCGAACGATTGTGAGATCGGTACGCGCACGTCGCCGATGTCGGAGATGACGAGGACCGGGCACGTCGTTTGCGCCGCGTAGGTGATCGGGCTTTGCGCACGGTAGTCGGCCATGTTGTTGCCGACATAGGGCGAGCCTTTGAAGCTAAACCCGATCTGAAAATTTCCGTCGCCGAGATTATACATATCGAGCCAGTTGTTGACGGCCGCGCCGGAGATCGCCGCGCGCCACACGTGATAGTGCGACATCAACCACGACGTCATGTAGCCGCCGTAACTC
>JAYTXC010000198.1:0-7140 GCA_043743145.1 Rhodospirillales bacterium | reverse complement strand
GTCGGGGCGTACGCGCGAAAATCGAAGCGCACGCTCGGTCGACGAACCTTCGGGACGTGCCTTCGGACCACGCGGATCGACGCCATAAAACGGGATGATGGTCGTGGGCGCACCGCCGCCCAAAACCCATTGGCGGTGCGCGACGTCGAGGTGCACGTGAGCGTCTTCGAGTGCCGTTTGGGCGCGTACCATCGATTGCACTTGGGACGCCGCTTCATCGGGTGACGAGCTTTCAAATGCCGTTTTCACACCGTCGATACGCGCGGGCATGAAAAAAGCACTCGCAACGCGCGAGTGCTTTTTTTTTCTTACGAAGCGGCTTGCGCGATCTTTCCCTGGAGATATGTGATCGCGGATTGCAGCTGCGGATCGGTTTCGGGATTGCCGAGCTTTGAAGACTTCGGCTCGACGGTGGTGATGTCGGGTGTGATACCGATGAGGTTGATGTCGCGGCCGTGCGGCGTGAGGTAGCGCGCGCTCGTGATCTTCACGGCGGACCCATCGGGCAGCGGATGGATCGTTTGCACGACGCCCTTGCCATAGGTCTTCTCGCCGATGAGTTCGCCAACGCCATTATCTTGAATCGCCCCCGAGGTGATCTCCGAAGCGGACGCGGTGTATTTGTTGACGAGCACCGCGAGCGGCTTTGCGGGGATCGCCGTATTCTCGGCATCGTACTGTGTGCTGCTACCGCCCTTGGATTCGACGGAAACGATCGGACCCGAGGGGATGAACTTCGAACTCACTTCGATCGCGGCGTTGAGGTAGCCGCCGCCGTTATCGCGCAGATCGAGCACGTAGGCTTTCGCGCCTTGTGCCTGCAGTTTGGTCAGCGCGATCGTGAGCTCGCTTGCGGTGTTGGAACCGAAGACGGTGAGGCGTGCGTACCCGATGCCATTTTCGAGCAGCTTGGAATAGACGCTCGGCTGATGGATCGTATCGCGCGTGACGGCGATGACGGGAAGCTCTTTGTTCGCGCGTTCGATCACGAGTTTGACTTGCGTGCCTTTTTCGCCGCGGAGCATCTTCGCGTCTTGATCGGTCGTGAGGCCCTTGGTCGATTTGCCATCGACCGTGAGGATCGTATCGCCGCCCTGAAGGCCGGCTTTTTCGGCCGGACCGCCCGGGATCACTTCGTTGACGCCCAAGAGTTTGGTCTTCTCGTCGACGCCGATCGAAATTCCAACACCACTAAAGTTTCCGCCATCGAGACCCTCGTTGAGGTCGGCGTATTCTTTGGGCGTGAGGAACGTCGTGTATTTATCTTTGACCGATGACAGCATGCCCGCGATCGCGCTATAGGTGAGCGTGCGGCTACCACCGACCTTCGCACCATACGCTGCAACGACGGAACTCACTTCGCGCTCGAGTTCGCGCGCGTTGAGCGCGGGATCTTCGACGGCTTTGAGTTGCGCGACGCGCGGCGATTTAATGCCCTGTTTTTCGAGAAACGAAAGCATGTTCGCGCGCGCGCCATCGAGCGTCACCTGCGGATCGACCTTCTTATAAAACTCCGATTGGAGGAGTGAGAACGACATCTCGATCTCGTTGTTCTCGACAGTCGAGAGCCCCGACGCGCGTGACGCGCCAGGCGTGGAGGTTGCGAGCAATGCGGCAGCCGCAAAGACGGTTGCGATTCGTTTGATCATACAATCACCTACGCGCGATACGCCGCAAGTAAGCTTTTGCGGCTTGTAATTGGAGGTCTTTTGGTGTGTTGATGATCGGCGCTTCGGCGGGTTGCTCGACGATCATATCGGGTTCGATGCCCTTGTGATGGATGTCGCGACCGAGTGGCGTGACGTATTTCGCGGTCGTAATTTTGAGCGCGCCACCATCACTCGTGTTGTAGATGCTTTGGACGACGCCCTTACCGAACGTCTTGGTACCGATGAGCGTTCCGACTTTGTAGTCTTGCACGGCACCGGCCGTGATCTCCGACGCACTTGCCGTATATTTGTTGACGAGAATGACCAGCGGCGTGGCGCCGATTGCTTCGTGAAGCGCGCCCTTGCTCTCGCGATTGCCGAGGCGATCGATCGTCGAGACGATCGTACCTTGAGAGATGAAGAGGCTCGAGATCTCGACGGCTGCCTCGAGGAGTCCACCGCCGTTGTTGCGGAGATCCAGAATGTAGCCATGTGCGCCTTTGGCTTTCCCGGCGAGCATCGCCTTACGCACTTCGTCGTACGATGTCTGGCCAAAGTCGGCCAAACGGACGTAATCGATCCCGTCCTTGACCTCGGCGTGGACCGAGGGGACCTGGATCTGTTCGCGTGTGATCGCGACGGTATGCGATGCGTTCTTGCCATGCGGTTGCACGACGACCTCGACGATCGTGCCGACCTTCCCGCGAATGAGGCGTTCGACCGCTTCGAGCTTCATCTCCGTAACGTCGTGGTGATCGACGCGCATAATGCGATCCCCGACCTTGACGCCGGCCTTGTAGGCGGGCGTACCCTCGATCGGTTCGACCAAAATATGCTTATTGCGTGGATCCTGAACGATGTAGACGCCGATGCCACCGAAATCGCCGCCTTTGAGCGATTCCTCAAGCGAGGTAATCTCTGTGGGTGAAAGATACGTCGTGTAGGGATCGCCAAGCGAGCCGAGCATTCCGCGGATCGCGGCTTGCGTCAGTTCGGCATTCGATGTCTGCTTGCCGTACAGCGATTGGGCATCGGCAAGCCCGCGATTGAGCGACCGAATATCGCGCTCTTCGTCGCCTGTGGCGACGAGGCGCGGGATCGCGGGTGCGAGCACCTTATGCGCTTTGAGGTACGCCACGAGTTCGTGCTGCTCACCGGTGAGCAACGTCTGTGCGTTGATCGGCTTGTAGTACGCTTTTTCGACTTGGCGGAAGGCGTTGTCGAGCATACGCTGATCGCCACCGTGCGGGGCGTCGAGGATCGCGCGAAGGTCGAGCGCGGCGACACCGGACCCGGAAGAGAGCGATGCGCTGGCGGCCCGATCGGCCTGTGCATGTCCAAGGTAAAGCGCCCCGCCGAGGGCTGTCACGGCAATGGCGAAGGCGGCGGCCAATACGCGGAGGGTTCTTGTCAAAAATCCCGTCGATTTCTTTGGCGTGAGCGTCGGTGGTTGTTAGACGGTCGCCGGGCGGTCTCCGGTTGCGTCTTCGAGATTGGACTATGCCCGGAGTATCGGCAAAATCCACACTCTTGCTACGAAGGAGCGGTCTTTGGAGTTTCCGCTGTTCTGCGCGGGACACGCTCGGAAGATACCGGACCGCGCGGTAAAAGACGGTGTGCTTGCTTACGGCAAGTCACCGGTTGCCGGCCATCGCGACGGTCACGCTTTCCGCGGACGCTCGCGACGACTCGGGGAGCGTGCGTCGAAGGCACAAGCGTCTCGCCGGGCGTCGCGAAACCACCGCGCGCGCGACCGTCCCGTGGGTCGTGGCGGAATGTGTCGGTGACGACGTCCGTATGCCGGCGCTCGCTGGGACCAAGGCGGCCGCTCGCATCCACGCGCGAAGCCTCGGCCAGACGGTCGACGTTTCCGCGGCCGTTGCACGCCGTGCGTGATCGTTGCATCTCGTCCGCGGTACTTTGGAGCTCCCGCTTGATCACGAAAGCCATTTGCTCCGGTGATTTCGGCCCAATATCGTGCGACATCCCGGAATCTCTGCGCGGGAAGAATGCGTCCCACGCTGCGCCTATCGCCCAGGTGAAATACACGTCGCCCCGCGGCAACGTTCGATCGATTCGATCGGGTTTCGCGACGAGCCGCATCTGGTGCGATGATGATTGACAAGGTTCGCAGGTCGGTCGATCGAGGATAGGATCGGTCGGGCGGGTGCCAAGATTTGACTCACGACCGTTGACCGCCCGTCGATGAGGGTGGACGGTTATTCCGGTAGCGATCCCTAGCGTAAACGCGAACTCGGATCGACCGCGACGCCGTTGATACGAATCTCGAAGTGGAGATGGGGCCCCGTCGAGACGCCGGTCGAGCCCACGGCGCCGATCGCCTGGCCGCGCGCGACGTCTTGTCCCTCACTCACGAAAAGCTGCGAACAATGGCCGTAGAGCGTCGATGCGGCGCCGCCGTGATCGATGATGATCGTGTTGCCGTAGCCGCCTTCCCAGCCCGCGTAGATGATCTTGCCCGGTGCCGAGGCGACGATCGTCGCACCCATTGGCGCGCCGATATCGAGGCCGTTGTGCATGCGCCATTGATGCGTGACGGGGTGCATGCGCATGCCGAAGGGATCCGTGATCGGGCCCGACGTGGGCCAGGCGAAGGCGCTGGGGCCGCCGTCGATCGTCGGTTGCGGCGCGGCGCGGCCCGCGAGTTGCGCGGCGCGGCGGCGCGCTTCGGCTTCGGCGAGGCGTCGTGCGGCTTCTTCGCGTTGACGTTCGCGGATGTAGCGTTCGAGTTGCGCTTCTTGAGAAGCGGAAAGCTCCTCGAGTTGTGCGACTTGCATCGAGACGTTGCGGCGTTGGGCGTCGGCAGCGTTGACCAACTGGACGCGTTCCGATGCCAATGCCGCGAGATGATACTTCGCTTGCTGTTGGCGCTCGAGCGAGACTTCGAGGCCCGCGCGTTCGCCTTGCAGTCTGCGACGCGCGTGCGATACGTTGCGCTCGGCGAAGCGTCGTACGCGAACGGTTTTTTGATTTGCCGTGATGAGAAAGCGAATGTCGTCCCAACGCTCGACGAAATCGCTAAACGATGTGGATGACAGCAAGACGTTCACGTAACCCATGTCGCCACGTTCGTAGGCATCGACGAGCCGTCGCCGTAGCGCGCTATTGTGCCGCGCGAGCGTCGCTTCGGCAGCGTCGAGTTGAATCTGATTCCACGCGAGCTTGCGTTTATTGTGATTGACGAGCGCGTCGAGTTCGTCGAGCGTCGCGGTGACGTGGCGAATATCGCGTGTGGTCTGCGTGAGCTGAGTACGGAGATCTTGCGCGCGCGTTTGCGCGAAGCGTAGCTGGCCGCGTTTTTCATCGAGACGTTTATGCGTGGCGTCGATCTCGGCTTGCTGCGTACGAATCTTGTTGCCGACCGATGCGACGACGATGGCGTGCCGATCGTGCGTGCGCGCGTCGAGCGGTGCGGCGCCGAAGGCTCCGAGCGTCGTCGCGACGAGTGCGGTAAGCGCGATCGCGCGCGTCGCAAGGCGCGGCGATGCGACGCGATGGTGTTGGATCACGTGCGCAGATAGCGGCCGACGGAGAGCCACGATGCGATGATGCCGACGGCCGCGCCGACACCGATGAGCTCGAGTGCGAGCGTGCCGACGGCGGGATCGGTCGCGTGCATCGGAAGGAATGGCAACGCGACGATGAGCTTGGGCAAGAGTTGGTACCGCGCGATCGCGAGGACGCCGAGCGCGAGCCCGGCACCGAGGACGCCCGCGATGAGGCCCTCGCAGATGAACGGCATTTGAATGTACCAACCCGACGCGCCGACGAGTTGCATGATCGCGATTTCGCGCCGCCGTGCAAAGACGGTCAACCGAATCGTATTGGAAATGATAATCGCGGCCGTGAAAACGAGCAGCGCCACGATGCCGAGGCCGATGCGGCCGAGCACGCCACCGATGCGCAGCAGTTTTTGCACGGCGTCCTGCGCGTACTCGACGCTTGCGACCTCGGGCATCTTGCGCACGTACGCGGCAACCTGATGCACCTTTTCGGGATCGACGACGCGAATGCGGAGCGCGTCGGGTAACGGGTTCGTGGTAAGCAGCGACGTGTCGATTTGGCCGCGCAGGCGCTCGCGCATCTGGCGCAAGCCTTGCGCACGCGGAATGTACGTGACGCTCCTGATGCGCGCGTCGGCGCTCAGTTCGCGCACGAGCGCCTTTGCGGATTGCGTCGTCGTCGCATCTTTGAGAAAGACCGAGATCTCGATCTTGCGGATCACGTCGTCGCCGATCTTACCGAGCGTGTCGCGCGTGAAGAGAAAACTCCCGAGCAGCACGATCGTAACCATCACGGTGCCGATCGCGGTGAGCTGCATGATGAGGTTGCGCGTGAAGTTGCGCCACACTTCACCGAAGAAAAAACGAACGCGGCCCCAGTCCATACGCGCTCCCTATGCCGACGGTGCGGCGAGCGCTTCGCGCAAGCCCGGATGCGTGTAATAGCCACGCTCTTCATCGGCGACGACCTTGCCGTCTTCGAGCCGGATGACGCGTCGACGCATGCGATCGACGACGAGCGCATTGTGCGTCGCGATGACGATGGTCGTGCCTTTAAGATTGATGCGATGCAAGAGATTCATGATTTCGTTCGTATTGACGGGATCGAGATTTCCCGTCGGTTCGTCGCAGAGCATGATCTTGGGATTATTGACGAGCGCGCGCGCGATTGCGGTGCGCTGTTGTTCGCCGCCGGAGAGTTCGCTTGGATACATCCGCGACTTGTGCGCGAGTCCGACCAGATCGAGCACGCGCGGAACTTGGCGTTGCACGTCTTTGGTTTTAGCGCCCGTCACCTGCAGGGCGAAGGCGACGTTTTCCCAGACCGTCTTGTCGGAGAGCAACTTGAAATCTTGGAAGACGACGCCGACGTTGCGACGCAATTGCGCGACCTTCGACCGGCGCAGGTTATCGACGCGCGTTCCATCGACGGTGACTTCTCCGCGTGAGGGTCGCTGCTCGCGGTACAGGAGGCGTAGCAAACTCGATTTCCCGGTGCCCGAATGGCCGACAAGAAAAACAAAGCTGCCCTTGGCAACTTCCAAGTCGACACCGTCGAGCGCACGTGTGCCATTAGGATAGACGAGGGTGACTCCGCGAAGCGAGATCACGTATCACGCCGAAGCGCTAACATTACAGGGGATTTTCGGCACAGGAGCGGAGCCACACCTCTACCTATGGATTTTGATTTATCGGACGAGCAGCGCGCGATCCAAAGCCTGTGTCGCGAGTTCGCGCACGATGAGGTGAAGCCACGCGCCGAAGAGATGGATCGCAACGCCGCGTTCCCCTATGATCTCGTGAAAATGATGGCGGACCTCGGGCTCATGGGCCTGCCGTTTCCCGAAAAATACGGCGGTGCGGGTGCCGATACGGTGAGCTACGCGCTCGCCGTCATGGAGATCGCGCGTGCCGATGCATCGACCGGCATCACGCTCGCCGCACACGTCTCACTCGGTGCGACGCCG
>JAYTXC010000197.1:0-4360 GCA_043743145.1 Rhodospirillales bacterium | reverse complement strand
GCGAACGGTCCGTACGTTATCGAGTTCAACGTGCGCTTCGGCGATCCCGAAACACAAGTCCTCATGCCCCGCGTTCGCGGCGATTTTGCGCAGTTGCTCAAAACGGCAGCCGACGGGGCGATCGATGAAGACGCGGCACGTTTCGATGGCGGCGCGTGCGTCGGCGTGGTGCTCGCCACGGCCGATTATCCGCGGAGTAGCACACCGTTGCGCGATTTGAGTGCCGACGTCGCCCTCTCAGGCGACCGTATCGCTTTTTGGGGGGCTTCGTCGCTACGCGATGGAGTCGTCGATGCGGGCGGTGGGCGCGTTCTCACGGTGAGCGCACTCGGCGACGATGTCGCGGCCGCACGTGCGAACGCCTACGCCGCAGTCGACGAACTCGCGCACCGGATCGGCAACGGCGTGCGCTTGAGCTACCGGAGCGATATCGCGAAACTCGCGCCGTAACGGGCGCCGCCCCGTTCCCGTGCGAAACTCGGCCGCGGCCACGCGTGTAGTGAGAGGCGTTATGTACGGACAACAACCGTTGCGATTCGCTACGCCGACCGTTTCCTCGGCGGCCCTGCTCGGTCAGGTCCTCGGCATCACGGGAGCGGGCTTTCTCGTCACCGCGGTCACGAGCTATCTCACGCAAGGCTTCCCCTCGGGATTCTCGCTCATCGCGATGCTCGTCGGCTTCGGGTTTCTCATCGGCATCTCGGCCACGCGCCGTAACCCGAGCCTCTCGATGCTGATGTTTTATGCCTTTACCGCTTGCGAAGGCATCGGCATCGGGCCGACGATCGGCCATTACATCCGTGTCGATGGCTCGGGTATCGTGGTCCAAGCCGCCGCGACCACCGGCCTTGGAATGCTCGTGCTCGGTGCGGTCGTTTTCCTCACGAGCTTCGATTATCGAAAGCTCTCGGGCATCGCGTTCGGTGCGCTCATCGGGCTCGTGATCGTCGGCTTGATCTCGGCGTTCACGCACTTCCTGCACCCGGGCATCTATGCGTGGGCGACCCTCGCCGTTTTCACGTTGCTCGTGCTCGTCGATTTCGGTCGCGTGCGCGCGGGTGGCGGTGGCCAGACGGCGATCGAACTCGCGACCTCGATCTATCTCGACGCAATTAATATTTTTCTCGCCTTGCTTTCGATCTTCGGCGGTCGTAGCCGAGATGACTGAGCGCGTCGTCGTCGTACTGTTTTCCCAATATGGCTAGGTCGTACGATGCCGAGGCGCCGATGCCGGCCGGCGACACGCTCCACGAAGCTTGCGGGGTCGTCGGTATTTACGCGCCCGGTAACGAGGTCGCGCGCCACGCGTATTTCGGCCTTTACGCACTCCAGCATCGCGGTCAGGAGTCGGCGGGCATCGCCGTTTCGGATGGCGCGACGATCGTCTGTCATCGCGAGATGGGGCTGATCTCGAGCATTTTCGATGAGGAAATTCTCGGTAACCTCACGGGCTATATCGCCGTCGGTCATACGCGCTATTCCACGACGGGATCGTCTGTGGTAGTCAACGCGCAACCCTTGCTCGAGCATGCCGAATTCGGCGACCTCACCGTCTCGCATAACGGTAATCTCACCAATACGGACGACTTGCGCGCATCGCTCGATGCGGCGACGGTGTTGCAGGCGACCTCGGATTCCGAAGTACTCGCGAAAGCGATCGTGCAGGCGCCGGGCCACGACATGATCGCGCGAATCAGGCACGTGATGTCGCGCGCCGAAGGCGCGTATTCGATCGTGATGTCGACGGAAAAATCGCTCTACGCGTTTCGCGATCCGTGGGGCGTGCGACCGCTCTGTTACGGGCGTTATCCCGGTGGTGGCTACATGTTTGCGTCGGAATCGTGCGCGCTTGCGACCGTTGGCGCGCAGTATATTCGCGAACTCGATGCCGGCGAGATCATGTGGGTCGATGCCGAGGGTCTCCACTACGACAAGATGCCGCAGCAAAAACCGCAGGCGCTCTGCATGTTCGAATATATCTATTTCGCGCGGCCCGATTCCGTGCTCGACGGCAAGTCGATCTACATGGCGCGTATGGCGATGGGTCGTCAACTCGCACGCGAGCATCCGATCGAAGCGGATGTCGTGATGGCGATTCCCGATAGTGCGATTCCCGGCGGCATCGGCTACGCGCAAGAAGCGGGTTTGCCTTACGTCGAGGGGTTGATTAAAAATCGTTACATCGGCCGCACCTTCATCAGTCCCGATCAAAAAATGCGCGCGCGCGGCGTGCAGCTCAAATTCAATCCGATCGTCGAATTGCTCGCGGGCCAACGCGTAGTCGTCGTCGACGATTCGATCGTCCGCGGCACGACGACGCCGCGGATCGTGAAACTCTTACGTGACGCTGGCGCACGCGAAGTCCACGTGCGCATCACGTCGCCACCGATCATCCATCCGTGTTATCTCGGCGTCGATATGGCCTCGCATGACGAACTGATCGCGGCGAACTTCACGATCGAGGAGATCCGGCAAAAAATCGGTGCGGATTCACTTGGGTACTTGAGTAAAGAAGGCTTGCTCGATGCGATCGCGCGCAAGCGCGGCCAGATGTGTATGGGGTGCCTCACGGGTGAGTACCCGGAAACCTATAACGGGCCGGCCGTTCTCGCGACCTCCGCGCGCTAATTCGAGACGCGAACGCGATGTCTGACGACGAATTTTACGATGAAAACGGCTATCTCGTTTTCACCGCCGCCTACCATTTACGCCGTGGAACATGTTGTGGCAATCGCTGTCGGCACTGCCCCTACGACCACGTCAACGTTCCGGGTGCGACAGAAGTAGGAATGCGCGAGGCGGGAGCAAAGGACGTTTCATGAATCGACGTCCTGCTCCCCGGCCGCTTCTCGTTGCTCTTGGGGCACTCGCCATCGCGCTCGCGTTCGGAGCAAATGCTGCCATCGCGCAGACGCATGCGAGCACGTATGTGATGCTACCGCTCGTCGCCGGCGATACGGGCGTCCCGTATCAAGTCTTCGCGAGCAAAGCCGAGCGCACGACATATGGCGATGCGATCGCGCGTGGCGTTCGCGCGCACGACGGCGGAACGCGCATTGCGAAGAGCCGCGTCGCGAAGGCGCTGGCAGCGGCCGGATTCGATCAAGAGTCGCCATATCGCGCGTGTGACGTTGCGGCGTGCGCGCGCAAGATCGGTCGTGACGTCGGGGCCGATACCGTCGTCTTCGGTTCGGTCACGCGCGCGCTCTCGATGATTTGGGGTTCGGAAGTTTCGGTCGTCGATGTCGCGACGGGCCATGTTGCGGGCCCGTACGACCTCGGCTACAAAGGGGATTTCCTCACGCTCGAAACCGGCGTCGACGATCTCGCGCAAGCCGTTTCGCAGCGTCTCATCGCCGACGCGAATGCGCGAACCCGCGCACGCGCGATGGCACGCCGCTAAGCGATCAATCGCCGCGCCGAGCGGCGTGTTCGTCGTGTTTTTCGTCGGCCTTGGGCTTCGGGGGTTCGGTTGCGAGATCGATCGGTGCGAGGCCCGCATCGCGTAGCGCCGTTTGCAACGGAAGGATCCGTTCGCGGACGAAGGCGGCGTGACGTGTGAGCTGCACGTCGATCTCCGCGAGCAGCTCCGTGGTCTCGCGCGATTCTTCGGCCGTCGGCGCGTGGAGCGACGCGCTTGCGAGAAGCGATTGAGTGCGTTCGCGAAGGAGATCGCGCAAGAAGTCGTTGTCCTGGCCGTTGATCGGATACGAGCTGAGGACGTGCGCTTCGCGGGCGGCGAGATCGAGGACGTCGCGCGCGCGCGCCGCCGTCGTATCGGATCGTGCTGCGAGCGTTGCGAACTGATGGGGGAGTTGGTCTGCGACGTTCTCGAGCGCGTTGAGGGCGCCGTCGATGTGAGAGAGCGCATCGTAGAGTTTGCGCACGTGGGCGACGTGCGCTGCTCGATCGATCGGTGAGAGCGCGACGCGTGGATCGGGTCGGATCTCGATCGCTTGCACGTAGCTCGCGCCATCGACATCCAGTCGCGCGCGATACGTGCCCGGCAAAAGATCGGCACCGCGGTCGGGACCGCGATTCCATTTCGGTGCGCGATTCCAGCGCACGGGTGGTTCGGCCGAGAGATCCCATGTGACGCGATTGTAGCCCGCGACGTTGCTCACGACAGGTTCGTCCTCATCGTCGACTTCGTGCGTGCCGGCGAGCTTCCGGACGACGGCGCCCTTCGCATCGAGAATGGTTATCGTCGGCGTCGTTTTCGCGGGCTCGGAGAGGGCGAAGGTAAAGATCGCCCGATCGGGCGGATTCTCGCCCGCGCCCGTCACGTTGACGGTCGGCGTATTGTTTTCGTACTGATAGGCGACCCGCGGCGCGAAAAAACGTACGCCGCCGTTGAGAT
>JAYTXC010000196.1:0-13653 GCA_043743145.1 Rhodospirillales bacterium | reverse complement strand
CGATCGCTAGGGCGGGAGCCGCACTATCGCCCGCGCCTGCGAACGCACGGCGCGATGCGTCGCGGCGTGGTCCGAGGATCGAGAGGGCGGCAAGCGTCGTGAGCGTTGCCAGGAGCGCCATCGCCATGCCCCAGTGGAGCATCACGGAAATCGGCGAATTTGCGAGCAAGACGGTCGCGCCACCGAGCGAGACCTGCATGAGAAAAATCGCGCCGAGCGCGATGAGCGTGGGCGTGACGCCGGCGATCTGGTGGCGCGCGCGAAAGCCCGTCACGATCGCTCCGAGTACGACGAACGACTCGAGGAATGCAACGAGGCGATGCGACCATTCGAGCACGATACCGCCCGAGAGCGCGGGCACAAGAGCGCCTTTGCACAGTGGCCAATCGGGACAGGTGAGGCCGGCTTCGTTGATGCGGACCCAACTGCCCAAGACGACGAGAACGAACGCGAGCACTGCGCTTGCGACGGCAAATCCACGGAAGAGCTTCACAACACCATTACTTTAGGGGTCCGAAAGAAGAGGGGCAACGACTTTGGGGCCGTTCACCGCGGTGCCAACATGCGACGTTTCGCGCTTTAGCAGCCCGTGACCGCTGCCTCGACGACCTCCGCGGCACGACTTTCGTCATTTGAAAGTTCTTTGGCGCCCGATTCGATCTCCGAAGCCGTCGCACGCGCAAACGCGCCAGGTGGCGTTGTTCGCCCGAGTGCGGGTAAGCGGATATTTTCCGAGTCGTTATTTCGGCTCGACCCAAGAACGAAGTCGCCACGCTGGGTCATGTCGGGGCGCGATCCGATGCCGCCTGGCGTTTGGCGGAGCGCGCGCATCTGGAGCGTTCCCGGCAGACTCGCGAGCAGCGACGCATTTTTGCGATCGTGCTCGAACGTTCGGTCGAGCGCGTCGGCGAGCGAGCGAAGCGGGCTTCCATGCGGCGACCCGTCGTCTGCGAGCGCTGTCAGGCGTTTGGTCTCCGCGCTTCCACGTGTTGCGAAATCGGCGATTGTGGAGGCGAAGCGTACGATCTCCGCGAGGATACCGCGCTGCGCGAGATCGTCGTCGAAGGCGTTCGATCGGAGTCGGGCGACCGCGGCAACGAGTGCATCGTCGGCTTTGAGTCGCGCATCGATCGCCGCATTTGCGTGGACGACAACGTTCGCACAGATCGTCTGCGTTGTAGCAACATGATCGATCGTCCGCAGTGGGCCGCCCGCGGCTCCAACGCCCGTCGGCCAGATGGCGGTAAAAAGTGCTACCGAGCGGGCAATGCGCGCGATCATGTTATGGTTCTTCGCGAGGCGACCGAGGCCGTTCCTCGAAGCCCGCGATGATGAAGCGGATTGCGGCTCTTGCCGCGCTCGCGTTCCTGCTCGTCGGCTGCCGCGAAGTCCGCGTCAAAACGTATCGGCAGGGCACGACCACGATGCCGGGTGGCAATCATATCGCCGTCGTGCGTAATCGGCACGACCTCGAAGAGTTCGGCATCAAAGCGCCGGTGCGGTTCAATCACGAGTTCGGGGTTCTCTTGCTCATGGGTCCGCATGCGGAAAGCGGTTGGCATCAGACGATCGAGTCGATCCGAGCGAATAACGAGCGCGTGCGGATCGTCGCTTTCGAGCGGGCACCCGCCGACGGCGGGGAACCGGGCGAAAATTATCGGACGTATACGCTCTGGATCGTGCCGAATTCCGTGTATCGCGCGCGGTCCATTCTCGATGTCGTGACGCCCGAAGGCGAAGCGGTCGCATCGACGGTACTGCGATAATTTTGGCTTCGCCACTTGATGCGAGGGCAGAGGTAACCGATACTCTCGAAGATGCCGGAGCGGGCATCCATCCGACACCCGAGGTTCGTTTGGTACATGTGGACATGCTCGCGTCGGTCGAGACGCACATTACGCGCTTGGGTATCGCACTCGAACCGAGTGGCGATGCGAGCGAAATCGAAGGCGTTCTCAACCCCGCAAGCGCGCGGTCGCGCGACGGAAAGCTCTTGCTCTATCCGCGTTCGGTCGCCGCGGGCAACACGTCGCGCATCGGCCTCGTCGAAGCGAGCGGATCGCCCGATGCGCCGATCTTCTCGCGCATCGGATTCGCGCTCGAACCACGGGAAGCGTACGAATTGCGCGATGTTCCCGGCGGGAATGGGTGCGAAGACCCGCGCGTGACGTTCGTGCCGCTGCTCGATGCCTACGTCATGTGCTACACGGCCTTCGGGCCGAGCGGACCGCGCATCGCATTCGCGCTCTCCGACGACGGCTACGCGTGGACACGGCTCGGACTCGCCGACTTTTCGGCGCCCGGGGTCCCCAACGGCGATGATAAAGATGCGGCATTTTTTCCCGAACCCGTCATCTCACCGCGCGGTGTGCCGAGCCTCGCATTCTATCATCGCCCGATGATCCACGTCCCCGCCATCGACGCGTGCGCGGCGCTGCCGATCATTTTTGATATGCCCGCGCGCGATCGCGAAAGCACGCGCATCGCCTACGTTCCGCTCGAGGCGGTCTTGCGCGATCGTAGCAATCTCGTGCGCGTCGCCGAAAGCGCGCTCGTCCTCGAGCCCGCGTTCGATTGGGGTCGCGTCAAGAACGGTGGCGGCACGCCGCCGATTCGGATCGATGAAGGCTGGCTCTCGCTCTTTCATGGCGTCGACGGTCAGTACGATGCCGCGGGAAAATGTAGCGGTATGCGCTATAGCGCGGGCATCGTGATCCACGATCTCGAGCGACCGCATCTCGTCCGGTATCGTTCGCCTACGCCGATCTTCGCACCGGAGACGGTCGACGAACGGCGCGGCATGGTGAATAACGTCGTCTTCCCAACGGCGATCGACGTGCGGCCGGGCGCGCGCCCGCGAGAGTTCGATGTCTATTACGGCATGGCCGATTCGCGTATCGGGCGCATCGCACTCGCGCTCGGCGCGAGTGTGACGGCCGCCGCTGGCGAGGAAGAAAGCGCGGCGTAACGCCGCGTGTGGCGGTATTTCGTGCTCGCGAGCGCGATCGTCGTGGCGGTTGCGCTGCTCGTTCTCGCGCTCCCGCATGCGCGACATGACGACGTGGCGAGCCGCTACGCGAGCGACGCGCGTGCGACGGCGGGTCCCGCGCAAAACGACCGTTTAGGTTCATCGGCGATGCCGGTAACGGGTGCGGCACCGTGGGCGCTCTCGGCGCTTCCGGAATGTTTCCATCAACGTGCGAGCCGAAGCGGGACGATCGTCTTCGCGCGCGCGCTCCTCGCTCGGGCGAAGCCGATCGTTCCGCCCTTTCGCATGCGTGTTGCGGACTGTACGCTCGTCGTCGAAGCGAATTCCGCGACGGTGACACGCGGCGAGAATCGGCTCGTCATACCGCCACCGGTTCGCTTCTATTCGGCGGGAAGCGAGCTCCTCGTCGAGCGCCGCGATGGGGCCCGCGACGATGTGCGTGTCTATGTTCCGCGCGACCGTTCGCGTCGATAGCTGACGGTAACAGGAAGCCCTTTCGAGCATTCGTCGAACGCAATGCGCACATGGATGCACCATCCTCGCTTGCGGAGGCCGTCGAACGGCGACGGACCTTCGCGATCATCTCGCACCCTGACGCTGGTAAAACAACGCTGACGGAAAAGCTCTTGTTGTACGGAGGCGCGATCTCGACGGCGGGTCAGGTCTCGGCACGCCGTCGTGCGCGTAGCGCGACGTCGGACTGGATGGAGCTTGAGAAAGAGCGCGGCATCTCGATCACTTCGACGGTGTTGCAGTTCCCGTACAAAGGGCACACGATCAACTTGTTAGATACGCCGGGCCATCAAGATTTCGGCGAAGATACGTATCGCACGTTGCTCGCTGCCGACTCTGCGGTGATGCTCATCGACGCTGCCAAAGGCGTCGAGCCCCAGACCAAAAAGCTTTTTGCGATCTGCCGCTCGCGCCGTATTCCGCTCTTCACGTTTATCAATAAAATGGATCGCCCGAGCCGCGATCCGCTCGAACTCCTCGACGAACTCGAAAAGGTGCTCGGCATCGCGACGTATCCGATCAATTGGCCGATCGGCAGCGGTCCCTCGTTTCGCGGTGTGTACGATCGGCAATCGCGCGACGTTAATCTCTTCGAACGCGTGACGCACGGCGCGAAGCGCGCGCCCGTGCGTGTAACCGATATCGACGATCCCAAATTCGCCGAACTTACGGACGACGGCACGTATCGCGAATTTCGCGATGGGCTCGAACTTCTCGAAGGTGCCGGCGCGGCGTTCGATCGCGACGCGTTCATGGCGGGTGATGCGACGCCGGTCTTTTTCGGCAGCGCCGTCACGAATTTCGGCGTCGAACTCTTTCTCGACGGCTTTCTCGAAATGGCGCCACCACCGCGCGCGCGTTTCGCGCATCGGGGCGGACGAGAGGAGACCGAAGCCGTGGATCCCTCGTCAGATCAGTTTTCGGGATTCGTGTTCAAGATTCAAGCGAACATGGATCCGCGTCATCGCGATCGTGTCGCGTTCTTGCGCGTGTGTAGCGGAAAGTTCGAACGTGATATGACCGTGCGCAACACGCGAACGGGGAAAGACGTACGCGTCACGCGCGCGATGAAGCTCTTCGCGAGCGAACGTGAAGTCGTCGATGAAGCCTTTGCGGGCGACGTCGTCGGGCTCGCGAATCCCGGGTCGTTTGCGATTGGGGATACGCTGTGCACGGGTGAATCCGTGGCGTACGATCGGATCCCGAGCTTCGCGCCCGAACACTTCGCGACCGTACGAAATATCGATACGGGCGCCTACAAATCGTTCGGGAAAGCGATCGCTCAACTCGCCGAGGAAGGCGCGATTCAAGTGTTCTATCCGGCCGGGCAGATGCGAACCGAACCGATCTTCGCCGCGGTTGGCGAGTTGCAGTTCGAAGTTGCGAAGTATCGGATGCTGGCCGAATACGGTGTGAAGACGGAATTTTACCGCCTGCCGTTCTCCCTCGCGCGCCGCGTTCGCGGCGATGCGGATGCGATTGCAAACGCGACGTGGCCATCCAATGCGAAACTCGTGGAGGATGGCGCGAGTACACCGGTCGCGCTCTTCGAGAGCGAGTGGAGCATGCGGCTGGCGAGTGAGTGGAATGCGTCGCTTCAGTTCGATTCGTTCGACGATACCGGCCGACCGGCCGAGCCCGCGCGGTACTAGGAAAGATACGGTTTGAAGCAGATGCCTCCCGGCTACGTCCAACCGCCAAATACGAGCGCGGCTGCAGGCGCGCGCGCCGCAGGGTCGGTGCGGAAGTTTGCCGTGCCCGTCGTCATTGCAATCGTGTTGCTTTTCGGAGCGAACAAGATCTTGAACCACGAGAATCGCTTCGAAAAGCTCGCAACCGACGTGACGAAAGCCCTCGCCGCAAACGATATGCGCTCCGTTGAAAAAGAATTCAATGCGATTACGCGTGCGAAGGTCGCGGATCGTGGCAAAGTCGGGACGCTCTCCGATTTTGTCAACGCCGATGGTGCGCTCGCATCGATCAAAGAAGATACGCCGAGCGGGTCAAATCCGAACTTCCACCATTTCGTCGCGACGTTCAAAAACGGTAAGCGCGCCGAGGATCTCACGGTCGATGGCGATGGGAAGATCGCCGATTTCCACGTTCGACCCGCCGCGGAGTGAGGCGATGATCCACGAAAAAACGCTCGTTTCGTTCGCCGATGTTCGCGCAGCGGCGGCGCGGCTCGATGGCGTCGCGCATCGCACGCCCGTCGTCACGTCGCGCACGCTCGATGCCCGAACGGGTGCGAGCGTTTTTCTCAAATGCGAGAACTTGCAACGCATGGGCGCATTCAAATTTCGTGGCGCCTACAATCGTATCGCGCAGTTGACGCCGGACGAACGCGCGCGTGGCGTCGTCGCGTTCTCGAGCGGCAATCACGCGCAGGGCGTGGCCCTTGCGTCGCAACTGCTCGGCGTCTCCGCAACGATCGTGATGCCGAGCGACGCACCCGAAGCGAAGGTCGCCGCAACGCGCGAGTACGGCGCGCGCGTCGTTTCGTACGATCGTCAAACGATGAATCGTGGCACGATCGCAGCCGATCTCGCCGCCGAATCCGGCGCGACGCTCGTGCCGCCGTACGACGATCCCGCAATCGTCGCGGGTCAGGGCACGACGGCGCTCGAGCTCTGCGAAGACGTCGCGGAACTCGACGTGCTCCTGGTGTGCACGGGTGGTGGCGGTCTGCTTGCTGGCTGCGCGCTCGCGGCGACGGCGCTGCGGCCTGGGATCGCGATCTATGGCGTGGAGCCTGAGGCGGGCGACGATTTCGCGCAATCGTTCGCGCGAAACGAACGCGTCGAAATCGCCGTCCCCGATACGATTGCCGATGGCCAGCAGACGACCTCGCCTGGCGAGATCACGTTTCCGATCGTGAAAGCGCTTTGTGCGGGCATCCTCACGGTGAGCGATGAGGATCTGCGCGACGCCATGCGTTTCGCTTTCGAGCGACTCAAACTTGTCATGGAACCGAGCGGTGCTTCTGCGCTCGCGGCGTTGCTCGCGGAGAAACTCGACGTGCGCGGCAAGCGGGTCGGCGTCATCGTTAGCGGCGGCAACGTCGACGCGAAGCGCTACGCGGAGATCATCGCGCCACCGAGAGCCGAAACGCCTCGATCGTAAAACGGCGCAGCCGATGCTTCGGCGCCCGCGCCGCAGTCGAACTAAGGAGCGACGGGTGAGACGATCGTTGCGAGCGCGCGCGTCAAGATGGTGCAGATCGCTTCTTGATCGGCCTTGCAAAGATTGTCGATCGCGGGCGGCGGCTGCTGCATCCGCTCGTGGATGCGTTCGCGAACGTCGAGACCCGCCGCCGTAATAACGATCGCTTTCACACGACGGTCGTGCTCGGAACTTCGTCGCTCGACGAGCCCGCGCGACTCGAGCCGGTCGACAATCGACGTCACGTTGGAGGCATCGCAACCGAGGGTCGACGCGAGTTCGCTCATCGTCATCGCCCGTTCGACGCTGAGATTTTTGAGGGCGAATAATTGCTGCGGCGTCAATTCGAACGCGCTCGCCACCGTATCCATGTACGGTTTGCTCGCTTTGAAAATTTCATACATGAGTTCCCAGGCGCGGGCTCCTGCGCTCGCCGCGGTCTGGGGTTTGGTCGGGTGCAACACTATAATCAAGAGTATACCCGAAGAAAGGTGGTTGAAGCAAGATGTTGACCTTATATAAGGTTGGTGATATAAAGTATCTACTTTGCCAAGTAAACTACCTGGGACCGTTCCCAGCAAGGAGGTTCGTATGTACGACCCCGACCGAGTCTCTGGCCTACCGGCGTTGATGGCCTGGATCTCTGCGGCCCTCCGCGATCCCGTAACGAGCGACGGCGATTATTTCGCTCGGCTCGACGATCGGATTCGTTCGAGTGCTCCTCTTTGCGGGTCGTGCTCTTCGTGAGGGCGAGCGCCAATTGGGGCGGGCATCGCCTCGCGCGTGCGGAATTCACCGCGTTGGTCATGTTGAGCGTGCTGCCCACCCTTCGCTTCGTTCTCGGGATCACGTTCGTCGTGGCGGGCGGGATCGTGCTCGCACACATGGGGGCAGCGCGGATCCTGTTTGCGGCGTGGCGAGTTCCGCTTCCCGGCCTCGCCGTGATCGTCGTCGGAGCGACCGATGTGGTGTGCGGCTCGCTCCTCGCGTTCGGTATTTTAACGCGCCCCGTTGGTCTCTTGCTCGCAACTCTTGCGGTGGGCACGGCGATGACGGCGGGCCGCTATGGTGGGCTCGGCTACGCACTCGCCGCGCCGGTGCTTTTTCTCGGGTGCGTCTTCTTCGCATGGCGCAGCAGCCGCGTCGGTAGCATCGTTCCCGTGCGCCCACCGGGTGTCCAATGATGCAGGCGACCGATAATTCGCTCGTCGATGCGGCGCGCGCCGGCTCGAACGATGCGTTCGAAGTGCTCGTCGATCGCTACCGCGCGCCGATCGTGCGCCTCGCGTACCGTCTCACCCACGACGCCGACGAAGCGAAAGATATCGCACAAGATGCGTTCTTGCGCGCGTATAACCGGCTCGGCGATTTCCACTCCGACCGGCCTTTCGCGCGCTGGCTCTTCGTCATCGCGCGCAATGCCTCGCTCGATGCGATTCGCCGCCGCCGTCGCGCCGCAACGTATGCGGCAACGGGTGGGGTCGGGCCGAGCGAGCCCGGTCCCGAAGAACTCGCGCTGCGGAACGACGAGGCTACGCGCGTGCACGTCGCGCTCCGCTCGCTCCCCGCAAAATATCGCGATGTTTTAGATCTGTATTATTTGCGCGGTTTGCGCTATCGCGAGATCGCCGTGGAACTCGCGATCCCGATCGGTACGGTAAAGACGTACATCTCGCGCGCGAAACGACGGCTTCGTGAAGAGCTCGCCGTAGCGACCTTCGACCTGGCGGCCTAAGCACGCCCCATCGTGTAGAACTCCGCGTTGGGGCGCATGTCCAGCGCCCCTGCCATGCGGTTCGAAAAACCGAAGAAGGCGGCGACGGCCGCGATATCCCAAACGTCGCTCTCGCTGAAGCCCATTGCGGTGAGTGCGGCGATCTCCTCATCGGTTGCCGCGAAGCGCGGCTCGTTGACTCGCGATGCAAATGCGATCATCGCCCGCCACCGTGGCGAGAGGTCGGCCGTGCGCCAATTTATCGCGATTCGATCGGCGAGGGCGACGTCTTTGCCGAGCACGCGTAACGCTGCCCCGTGTGCGATAACGCAGTACTGACATGCGTTTTCTGCCGAAACCGCAACCACGATCGCCTCACGCTCGGCACGCGTGAGGCCGCTCTCGCCGCGCATGAGCACGTCGTGATAGGCCATGAAGGCGCGGAAGTGTGCGGGCCGCTTCGCGTACGTGCGAAAGACGTTGGGCACGAAGCCGATGCGCTCGCGATACGTCGCGTAGATCGCCGCGATATCGTCGGGCAATGTCGCTTCATCGGCCTCGCCGAAGCGCGAGACGCGCTCGCTCATATCGGTAGCGGCGCGAACGTATCGACCGCGACGGCACGCGCGGCGCGCAGTCCCGGGATACCGCTCACGCAACCGCCGGGCGACGCACCGGAACCGCAGAGATAAAGCCCCGCGATCGGCGTGCGTGTGGAAAACCGCTCGCTCAAAATCTGACCGGGCAAGAGTTCGCCGTGAAAGATGTGCCCGCCGTGAAGCCCGAAGCGTTCCTCGAGATCGGGTGCGGCGAGCAATTGCGAACCTTCGATCGCGTCTGGAATATTCGGGGCATATTTCGCGAGCGTATCGACGATCGTCGTCTGCGCGACATCGCGTTGCGCTTGCGTCCACGGGCCGTCGATGCGGTTGTACGGATAATACTGCGCGAAGATCGAGAGCAAATGTTTTCCCGGCGGCGCGAGGCTCGGATCGGTCGGCGTCTGCATGAAACATTCGAGCATCGGTTCGCGCGATGCACCGAGCGTGCGCGCGTCGTCGTGAGCGGTTTGCAAATAATCGATCGACGGCGCGACGTGGATCGTCGCGCGATGATGCGCCTGCGCGACGGCGATGCCGGGCCGCGCGGTGAAATTGGGGAGTTCGCCGAGCGCGAGGTTGAGTTTGAGCGAACAACCCTCGATCCGCCAATCGCGCACGCGCGCGGCGAGACCCGGGGGGAGGTCGCTCGGCGCGAGCATCTCACCGAATGTGGCGATCGGGTCGGCGCCGCTGAGCACGACGGGCGCTTCGTATTCGGTGCCGTCGGCAAGCGCGACACCGTACGCGCGGCCATCGCGAACGAGGATCCGAGCGACGGTCGCGTTTGTCGCAAACGTCGCGCCCGCGATGCGCGCGACGAGGGCGATCGCGCGCGAGATCGCGCCCATGCCGCCGCGCACGAAACCCCATGCGCCCTGTGACCCGAGCGCCCGACCCGCATAGTGATAGGCGAGCACGTACGCGGTGCCTGCATCGCGAGGCCCGGCGTAGGTGCCGATGAGGCCGTCGGTCGCGAGCGTTGCTTGCAAGACCGGCGTATCGACGTACGTTTCGACGAACTCGGCGGCGGATCCGTACAGCGTCGCGTGCGTCGCATCGTCGAAGCGCACATTTTCGGGGTCGTCGCGTTCGAAGGCTTCGAAGAGCTGCGAACCGAGGGCCGTCGCGGCGCGTTCGAACGCCGCGAATCCCGCGACGTCGGCGCGATCGAAGCGCGCGATCTCGACGGCATTGGCGGCATCGTCGCGGCCCAGGAGCAAGGATCGACCATCGAGGAGTGGGGTGAACGACGACGGATCTTTCGGATACGCGTCGTAGCCGTACGAGCGCAGCCCGAGCTCGTCGATGATACGGGGGTGAAGTAAACTGCAAACGTACGACGCGGTGGAGACCGTCCATCCGGGCCATACGGCTTCGCTCACCGCCGCGCCGCCGAGCACGTCGCGACGCTCGAGAACGAGGACGCGTCGACCGGCTTTTGCGAGATAGGCGGCGGCGACGAGGCCGTTGTGCCCCGCGCCGACGACGATCGCGTCGTAGCTCATCGCCGCAATTTACGCTTCGCCGTGACGGGCCGGGGTTTGGGCTTGAAGGGGGAGCCGGGTGCGAACGTGCGGTTGTGACGCAGGCTCGTATCGACGTCTTCGCAACCGATCGGCGTGAAGGCACCGCAATCGTGCGGCCGCGCGTCGTAAATGCCGCAGTAGTGGCGGCCCGACGTACTGCCCTTGAGGAAGACGCATTGGCTCGCGATATCGTCTTCGACTTTGCGCAAATAGCCTACGACGAAACCGTCGGCCGAATCGCGCGCGACGACGTATTCCGCGAGCGTCTCTTCATACGACATCTTGAAATGATCGGCGATCCGTTGCACGTCGGCGCGGCTCACGAAAGGCTCGTAACCGCTACAACATTCCGCGCAGCCCGGCGGGCACGCGATGTTATCGGGGACGTCGCGCAAATGCTTGCGCGCGAGTTCGATCACGGCGCCGATCGCCTTCACGAATTCGGGGTCTTCGTTGTATTTGTACGACCACTCTTTGTGCGTGATCTCGTTGACGTTGTACTTGAACGTCGTCGTCTGGTTGTACGTTACCGTGATGTGCTCTTCGGTGATCTCGATTTCTTGGACGTGCTCCATCGGCACGATATCGAGGAGACCGATCGCCGTCGGTTGGCCCGTTTTACGCGTAATCGCGCGGAGATCGCGCATGGCGGAATGTGCGATGAGGTCGATGGTCTCGTGCATACGGACGGATTCGCGAGGGAGCGCGCGCGGACCCCGTGAAGGTCGCGAGATGCCTCACGTTTGCCGTCTCGTTTTCGCCGCCGTCGCGAGCGCGGCGGTCGCCGTCGGCATCTTGCCGATCGGCGCGGACGCGGCAAACGATCCGACCCTACGGACGAAGATCTTTGCTGCGTTTTCGACCGTAAAATCGTACCGGCTTACCGTGCTCGGCGCGGCGCGATCGCTCGGCGTCTGGGTCGCGCCCAATCGCTATGAGATGACAACGGAGATCGGTGGCGGGAGGCCCGTACGCACCGTGATCGTCGGAAGCGAGTACTGGACGTTCGCGAACGGAAAGTGGGAGCATTCGGGTCGGGTCTCGAGCAATCTCGACGTCGATATCGCGGGCGTTATCCGAAACGCCAAGGCCGACGCTTCCGCGGGCTTCTCGCGGATGCCCGATCAAACGCTCGACGGCAAGCGCGTCGGCACGTTTGGTTACAACTTCAAAAACGGGACCGAGGAGACGTGCAATTACGATCGCACGACCTATCGCGTGACGCGATGCAAGGCCGACGAAGTGACGATCCTCTACACGAAGTACAACGACGCGACCAACCGGGTCGCGAAGGTTCCGTAACCTCCGCGACGAGGGCTCGCTGCTAGACGATCGCGATCGTCTTGCGGAAATCGGCTGCGAAGATGGACTTCGGAATCATCGCATGGATGCCGTTACTCTTATCGACCATCTGCGAAACGCGAAAGTCGACGGCGAGACTCGCGAGGCCGTAGGCGTCGTTACGCGAGAGGCCGGCTTTGGCGACGAGAAAATCGATCGTATTGCGCAGAGCGATCCGGAGTGCGTCGTTGAGCGAGGCATCGAAGCCGAGCATGAGCCAATGCGTCGGCGTCTCGATCATCGGATAGGTGTACGCGGTCTGTGCGGGATGCAAAATGATTTGGCACCGAACTTCTTTCATCGCCGTCTCGATTGCCGTGATGTTGACTTCGCCATCACCCTGCAACGCGTGCGAATCACCCGTGTAGATCAAACCGCCCTCGACTTGGACGGGAACATAGAGCGACGAACCGGCGATGAGTTCTTTGCAATCGATATTGCCCGCATGTTTGCCCGGTGCGACGGAACTCACCGCAACGCCACCTGCCGGCATGACGCCGAACGTCCCTTGAAACGGTCGCAGCTCGAGCTTGATTTTCGGCGAGAATTCGACGAAGCCGTCGGTACCATCGAGCTTGAAATAATGGACGTGACCTTCGGCGAATTCATCGGGCAACGAGCCCGTTTTCAATTCGCCCGGATTGTGAAAATTCGCTCCGAAGTCGATGGTATTAAGTTTGAGGAAACGGATCTCGAGGAGATCGCCCGGCTTCGCGCCTTCGACGTTGACGGGGCCGATGATCGAGTGGACGCCGCGACCGGGGCCGGCTTTGCGCATCGCCGCGAGCTCGTCTGCGGAGAGGCCGGGCTGAAGTTTATTGAGGAAGTGCGTCCATGTGTCGGTGTAGACCACGACGTCGCCGGAAGCGATCGTCGCGACCGGCGGTTTGATCGGATCGAAGAGCCCGAGCGTGACCGTTTCCGGATTCGACGGAATGACGTGCGTTTTTCCGAGCGGCACGGGCTTGGTCGTGGTGGTCCACGCGTCGGCTTTCATCGTCGCAGCGGGCGCCGCATCGGGTAAGATGGCATTCGCCATTGCGTAGGTGGCTGCGGCACCGCCCACGCGGAGTGCCGTCGCACGATCCATGCGAAAGCTTTCGTATCGTTGCTCGAGTGCCGCTGTATCGACGGCATCGGTCGACGCAAGTTCGCTGCGCTCGCGTTCGCCAGAGAGAAACGTGGTGAGCGCGTGTGAGAAGCGCTTGCCGAGCCAGTGTTCACTGCATCCAAACATGATCGCACGTGTTGTCGAAACGCCGTGCCACTACTGCGGCCACGCGGTTAACGTGCGAGGAGCAGGCCGCTAGAACGTGAAGACGCGCGCGGTAGACACGATCGATCCGTTCAAACGGCCGCCGCGACGATGCCGTGAAGAACTCGGCGGCATCAGCTCGACGAAGCGCGATATTCGCATCGCTAGCGCGAAGGTCAAACCGGCAAAAGTTACGGATTCCGAGAGACGGGACGCATGCGGAAGAGGCCGCTGGCGATCGAAGGTCTCGCCAATGAACGAACGCGTCCTCGATCGCTCATCATGAAGATGGCGTCTTCATCGAGGAACGACCCAACACGTTGGTATCCGTCTCCGGCCGATATGAAAGGCGAAGACGAACGATCCGCTCGTGGCGTTTTGTCGCGTGACGGTATCTTGTGAGGCGTGCGCGACGGAAAAAAATCGAATTGGGCCGTTGAAGTCGTTCGCGACGTACGCAAGGCAGAAGACCTCGTCGGTGCCGCAGCGCGAGACGGCGTTTTAAGACATCGACGAGCTTCCGACGGTGACCGCGATTGTAAGGAAATGCC
>JAYTXC010000195.1:0-6725 GCA_043743145.1 Rhodospirillales bacterium | reverse complement strand
CACTTCGCCAACTGCGTTCCGTCTCCGGTCGAGCCCGGCGGCCTTGGTGCGCGAGAGTGCCGACGCTTCACGAGTACGTCCACGTCGATGTGCGGCGATATTGGGCCGAGATTGTTCGCTCCGTCGCGAGCGTGTCGTTTAATCGGCGCGTCGAACGGCGCTCCGCTGGCATCGACGCACGACTCGACGGCCACGACCGACGCTCGGCCGCCTACGATGACGAAGCTTTGGGCGGTCGCGACTCTTACGGCGCGCACACGCGCGATGGCCCGAAAGCGCATACACCGAAGGCGTTGTCCAGGTTAACGTTAGCATTCTACGCGCGGCTGGTCGCGACCGAACGCGGCACCCACGCGTGCGATGTCGCGTGTAAATTTTTGTATCGCACGGCAACGGCGTGGTCCCATCGTGACCGCAAGATCTATCGTCGTGACGTCGAGTCGATCGAGTAGCCGCGCGAGGTCCGTCGCGTTTGTCGTCGCTGGTCGCCGGTCGGGTACGATTTCGCGAAAACGCTGTGCGAGCATGTCGATGACATGTCGCCTTGCGTATCACGTGTGAAGCCGATCGTTGAGCAACAGGGGAACTGGGCCCGCGCCGACCTCGACGTCGTGGTCCCGATGCGTCCGTTCGCCCCGAGCGAACGAATCGGCTTCGATCGCGGAGCGCACATCGGCGATCGTAAATAGAAACGGATGCTCGACGTCGAATGTTGGCGGCGCTTCCGAGCGTTCACGTGCGATCCTACGGCCAGTCGAACGGACAAACGAGCTGGGATGATTTGCGTGGGAGGCTTAGTGATAGCGGCGAAACGTCGCGATACGATGGCCGTGACAATCGAGGAAGTGTTTTCGGCGATTCTTTCCTTTCGCGAAGCGACCGACGCGTTTAATCTCCGCATGGAACGACGCTTCGATGGCGTCGATGCGCGACTCGACGGCATCGAAGCGAGACTCGACGGGCACGGCCGACGCTTCGACCAATTCGACGTCCGCATCGGGAGGATCGAAACGCGCATCGAGCATCTCGAAGACGGGCAGCGAGTGATCCAGACTCGGCTCGTGTATCTCGAAGACGGGCAGCGGGAGATCCACACGCGCCTCGTGCATCTCGAAGATGGGCAGCGCGAGATCCGCAACGAGCTCGTCGAGATGAACCAGCGCTTTCGGTAGCCGAACGCCGTCACGAGCATCCGCTCACCGCCCCAAAAATCCGGCCAACTGCACCCGCGACGACACGCCCAGCTTCTGATACGCGGACCCGAGATGCTTCTCGACCGTCTTGTGCGTGATCGAGAGCTCGCGCGCGATTTCCATGTTCGATCGGCCTTGGATGGCGAGCATCGCGATCTCGCGTTCGCGCGCCGAGAGCAGCGCCGCCGCCGCGCTCGATACCGTGGGCGGCGGCGCACCACGCGCGGCATCCCACACGTCCTCCAACCGTCGCACGCACGCCGTCGCACCGCAGCGGCGCCAGATCGCGAGCGCTTCGGCAACGTCGCCGGCTTCCTCGCACGCCTCTGCCTCGAGTAGCGGAAACCGCAACTGCCGAAAGCCCTCCGCGGCCGAGCGCGCGAGGGCGATCGCCTCGTCCTCGCGCCCCGCTTCGCGTGCGATGCGTGCATCGAAGAGCGCGAGTGCGTGCGACTCCGCCGATACCCGCGGCCCCTCCGCGGCACGTGCTAAATACGCGCGCGCCCGTGCTCGCACGCTCGGCGATCCGTATCGCCCAGCCACGAGCAACGACTCAAACCCATTGCGCGGTAGCTCGCAATCTGGCATCGCTCGTTCGAGTAAATGCCGCGCATCGCGCTCGCGCCCGCGGCGCACCATCATCTCGGCGAACGGGCCGCTACTTTCGAGCTCGGGGCTCGACATCTCGTCGGTCTCGAAGCCGTCGAACCACGTCGCGAGCATCTCACGATCGTCGAGATACATTGCGATGCGAATCGCGCACCCGCTCATCGCCTGCAGGGTCACGCGATTTTCCGCCGTCATCGGAAACGCTTCGACTTCCGCGCGCGCGCCCGCGATGTCGCCGCGCAAGAGTGCCGCGGTTGCGGCGACTTCGCGCGTCTGCGATTGCCCTTGCAACAATCGCGCTTCCACCGTGATCGCGCGCGCTCGCTCGATGTGTGTGGCGGCTTCCTCGTGCTTGCCGAAAAATGCATAGCACGACGCACCGTTATAATGCGCTGCGGCGATCGCCCGTAACGAACCGATCAACGTCGCCGCCTCGATCCAGCGCGCGTGTTCGCTGCGGAACATCGTCACATCGCCGAGCGTCATCGCGACCCACGCCGAGACGTTGTGATAGCGCAAATTCGCTTGCGAGCCTTCGGTGAGCACGCGTGGGTCCACGCTCGCGAGATGGAATGCCGCCTGCGTCGGAAACCAGTTTGACGATGTGAGCCACGCGAGCCCGAGATGCACGTGACTGCGCGCCATGTAGGCATCGGCGTCGAGTCGCTCGAGCATCGCTTCGAGCTGCACGGTCGGTTCTGGCAGCACGAGCGTATACGCGCAGAGCCCTTCCATGACGCGGCACGTTGCCTCGCGATCGTCGGCGTTACCATGGCGATAGAATTGCGCGGCACGCGAAAACATGCGGTGTGCTTCGATCGTCATGCCGAGCGCGATGCGGCGTTCCGCGATCTTTTCCGTGAGCGCGCCACGCGTGACGAACGGCAACCCCTTCGCATCGAGTCCACGTTCGTAGAATGCGATCGCGTCGTCGTGCGCGTGCACGTTTGCCGCCTCATCGCCGGCCATCTCGTTGTATCGGGCACCGCGTTTGCCATCGCCCGCCGCCCACCAATGGTAGGCGAGCGATTCGATCGATCGTCGCTCTGGTGGCTCGTCTTCGAGTGCGACGGCGATCGCACGATGGCGCGGCTCGATCTCCGCACTGAGAAACGTCCCGTAAATCGCCTCGCGCGTGAGCCCGTGTCGGAAGCGAAACGTCGTCGGCGTGAGCTCTTCGATGAGTTGGTAATCGCGCGCGCGCCGCAGCGTCGGTAAGAGCGATGCGGGTTCCGTATCGAGTGTCGTTGCGAGCAGTGGAAGTGCGAATGTTCGGCCGATTACGGCGGCTTGCGTTACCACGTGCCGCTCGTCATCGTCGAAGGGTCGCAAACGTTGCAACAGCGTGGCGCGTACGGTTGCTGGAAGATCCCGTCGCACGCGCTCTTCGCTCTGCGTCGCGGCGCTCTCGGCTGCGCTTTTCAGCAGCTCTTCGGTAAAGAACGGATTCCCGTCGCCCGCGATCGCGATCGCGCGTCGCGTTTCGTCGGGAAGGGTGACGTCGGCGAGCGCATCGTCGATGAATGCGCGCAATTCCACGCCGCGTAGCGGACGGAGATCGATCCGCCCCGCGCGCGCGGCGCGCACGATGCGCTCGACGGCGAGCGTCGCTGCATCGTCGGGATGTAAGTCTTGCGTGCGATACGATGCGATCACGAGCACGCGCATGCTCGGAACCTTCGTGCCGAAATAGGCGAGAAAATCGAGCGTCGCGGCATCGGCCCAGTGAATATCTTCGAGTGCGATAACCGTTGCGGTTTTCGCCGAGATTGCAGTTATGCGAACGACGATTGCGTCGAATTGCTCGTGTTTGGTCGCGGCGGCAGTGAAATCAAATGGCTTCGAATCGATGCGCTCGAGCACATCGAGGAGCGGGCCGTACGGTCGCGATGCGAATTCTAAGCACGAGCCCGTGCCGATGCGCCAACGCGAATAGGTTAACGTCGCGCAGAATTCCGCAATGAGACGCGATTTGCCGACACCCGCTTCTCCCGAAACGAGTACGAGGCTGCCGCGAGAGGCACCCGCGTCGAGCCGACGCTCGCGCAGAAAAGCGAGTTCCTCGCGTCGACCGACGAACGATTTGCAGAGAACGGGGCGAACAATCACGACTTAAGTAAATTTCGTCGCGTCACGCGTAGTGCCTATCGCGTGACGTCCGGATAGTCCGAGGGAAGCGCGTTAAGTTTTCGTGTGATGCGGTCGTAGTCGAGCGTGTGCACCTCGATGAGGCTTCGCGCACGCGTGTAGGATAGACGCGCGTCATCGAATGCGTGGATCGCTACAGCGTTGTCTCCTGCGTGTTCGTTGAAGCGCAGTGACCGGTCGGCATCGCCGGAGAGCCAATAATGGTAAGCGATGTTGGAAAGATGCGCGTCGGAATCGGAAGCCGCGCGCTCGATCGCGGCGCCGACGCGGCGATGGAGTTTTCGCATGCGATCGGTGACGAGTTCGGCATAGATGATGTCGCGCGTGACCGCGTGCCGGAACGCGAAACGGTGACGACCGTCGGCCTCGCTCGTCACGATGAGTTGCAACGCGCGCGCGTGATCGAGCGCGGCCCGGACACGGGATTCGCTCGATGTACCGCTCGCCACGAGAACGGTAAGATCGAATTCCGAACCGATCACGGACGCGCGCATCACGATCGCTCGTTCGCTGCGATCGAGTTGATGCAACCGGCGCGTGACGGCGGCTCGAATCGGATCCGGGATCTGCACGTCCTCGAGCGTACGCCGCTCGAACACTCGTGCAAATGGGGGGTTACCCTACCTCGCGATCGCGGCAAAGGTAGGGGTTCCCCCAATGTTGCTGCCTCCGCCACGATCATATTATTGCGTCATCGAGGGCGAGTTCTCCGATATCGCGATCCATCGCGAGCGGATTGCAAAATCCTCGCCCTCTCATTATGACGCGAGGAAAGTCATGAATCACCGTAGCCTTTGGTCGGCGCTGACGAGCGCGACCGCCCTTGCCGTGCTCGCGAGCGCGTGTTCGAACGCGCCGACCGTCCTGACGCCGATGCCGTTGGGTACAGCCGCCGCGGCGACGGCGACACCCGCTGCCGCCACCGCGACGCCGACAGCCGCGATGCCCACGCTGGCGCCCGCGACGCCCACGCCGTCACCCGCATCCGCGACGCCGACGCCGACCCCGACCCCAGTACCCACCTCGTCGGCCATCACATTTAGTGTGAGCGATCCACTCGGGCTCTCGCCACAAAACAATCCGTACTGCAAGACAACCTCAAAAGATTTCTCGGTTAGCGAAGCCGGCTACAGCGGCACGTTTACCGCTACGAGTTCCGATACCACGGTTGCAACGGTCGCACCGAAAGTGGGTGCCATCAATACATTTACCGCTACGAGCGCGATGGCATACAACAGCCTTGCTGCGGCTCCGCGTTCAATCTTGACCGTTACCGATACCGCTGGAAACACGGGGAAACTTAACGTGATTCTCCAGACCTGCTTGCCGTAAACTCGCGCTGACGGTGTGCGTCCGCAAGGGGGTACCCGAGTTTCCCGTCGTTGCAATTGCGGCGATGGTAGGGTTTCCCCCAATGTTGGTGGCGCTTGCGCCACCGTAGCATGGCGACATCGAGGGCGAGCTTTGCGGCGTGCGATGCAACGCGACGCGCATTTCGCGATCCTCGCCCTCCCTAGTATGACGCGAGGAAACTTCATGAATTACCGTAGCTTATGGTCGGCGCTTTCGAGCGCAACCGCGATGGCCGTGCTCGCAAGCGCGTGCTCGAATGCACCAACCGCATTGTCACCGATGCCGTTCGGCACGGCCGCCGCCACGGCGATACCCGCTACCGCAACGCCAACTGCCGCCACGCCCACGCCAGCTGCCGCAACACCCACGCCCACGCCCGTACCCGCGACGCCGATGCCGGGCCCCGCGACACCGACACCGACTCCGACTCCGACGCCGACCCCGACGCCCACCGCCACGGCGACGCCTAATTCGTCGGGCATCAAATTTAGTACGACGAGTATCACGGTGGCCTCACAAAAAAGCGCGTGTACCGCGACGACGCAAAATTTCTCGGTGAGCGAATCGGGCTACAGCGGCGCCTTTACGGCGACGAGCCTCGATACTACGATCGTGAGCGTGGCGGCGACAGCAAACGTGGCGAACACCTTCACCGTTACGAGCGTCACGACGGTCGATGCCAGCCACACGACGATCAAGGTGACGGATACGGCGGGGAACTCCGGCAGCATCGTCGCCGGCACCTCGATCTGCTTGCCGTAGGCCGCGCGAGCCGAGTGTATCGATCGAGGGTGGTCTCGACCGAGCGCGCAGCATGACTGCGTTCGGTCGAGGCCTTCGGTTTCATCGGTCACGGGAGGCCTAGCCGGTGAGACGAAACCTCGCAATCCTATGGGCGTGACGAACGCTGAAATTTTCTCAGCAATTCTTTCGCTGCGTGATGCAACGGACGGATTCAGCCAGCGCACCGAGCTACGCTTCGACCGCCTGGAAGGCCGAATGGGCCAGATCGAGGGCCAGATGGGCCATCTCGAGATTCGTATGGGCCGACTCGAAACGCGTATCGAGCATGTCGAAGACGGACAGCAGTCGCTGTATACACGCCTGGGGCACCTCGAAGAAGGGCAGCGTGAGATCCGAGCGGAGCTAAGCGAGATGAACCGCCGCTCTCCTTAAAGGTGGGTCGATTCGATGGCGTATCGCCTGACCAGCGCGTGGCGATTCTTTCGATATTCCTCATTGGCGGTTGCAAAGCATAACCGATAAATTATGCGACGCCCCAAAATCGGTATTTGACGTTTATTCGCCGATGGTCCAGACTTATGTCATGGCGATACCTGATGTGAAGAAAAACAGCCGTCTCAACGCCGGCGTTATGCCCTATGCTGAAATGGGCTACTGGCAGCCCGATTACGAGCCCAA
>JAYTXC010000194.1:0-4761 GCA_043743145.1 Rhodospirillales bacterium | reverse complement strand
GTGTCGCCAAACGTTGGATCGACGGTCGGAGCGATGGCGAAGATCGTCGCGAATGGCGGCGCGACATCCGCTCGAACCGCCGCACCACGATCGTTTGCGCCCCGTTGCAAGACGGGGAGTGGCGTGTGCGTTTCGCGCGTACTATCGATGAGGACCACCGAAGCTTCATAGGCGACCGACGTGCGATACGGGGTTTGGAAGCCCGTCCACAAACGGTAGATCTCTTCGACGCCGAGCGGCTGTAGCGAAAAACGGATGCGCTCCACCTGCGCCCCGAGATCGTTACCGGGGAGCGCAGACGCGATCTCGTTCGCACCCAAAACCGGGTGATCGTGCAAGACGCTCATCGCCCGGCCCAACAGTTCGTGACTGAAGGGACGTGCCGCGTCATCATCGCGCCCGTACGTCGTTAGCAGATAGAACAGGTCGAGCGCGAGCGGCGGGACACCGGTTTCGCCGGGTCGCTTTACTCCGGGCGGATCGGCGTTGCGCCATGCGGCGTTCGGCACGGCTTGGTAGAGAAAGAGATTGATCTGATTCGCCGTTGTGCCACCGTTGCGAGCGGTGTCGGGAACGCGCGTCGTGACGACCGTATCGGCGAGATCAGGCACGAGCGTCACACCTTGCGTGAGCAGATTGCGCAGCGTCGCCGTGACGGCTGCGATCGCGAGCGCATTGCTCATCGACCGCGAACCTTCGCGCGGACGCGCATGTAGTCGTCGAGCGATGGACGCGGAGTCGATGGTCGGGCAACGGGCGGCGGCGGGCTCGGGGGCGTGGGTCGGACGATGTCGATGCGACCGATCGAAACGTTGATCGTCAGTGCCTCGTCGTCGATCGGTCGAGCGTGGTCCGCCGGCGCGCGGTCATCGCGTCGAGCGTCGTCCGCGGCAATTCGCGCGGTGCTCGTATGTCCGCGATCACGATCGGTTTCATTTGTCTTTGCAGCAGCCGCTTGCGATGGTTCGTTCGAGTCAAGCACGTGCGATTCACGATCGCTCGCACGATACGAATCGACCGCGATACCATGCACGTCGTTGGTCCGCTCATTTGCGACTCGACTGCCAGGGGCTGCGAGTGAGCCGATTTCGCGGCCGGCATCTCGACCTTGTTGCCGAACGCCGACGGTGCCTCCGCGATCGACTTTGATCTCGTCGCTCGATTCGTTCGAGGACCGCGCAATGGCGTGCATGACGGAATCTTTCGCTTCTGCGATTTTTTCGACGTTCGATCCCATCGCGACCGACTCAAAAGCCCGAACGCTCGGAACGATCGCAAGCCGAACGACTGATGATCGTTCTCGCGGCTCCGATGCACCAGTCAACGTGGAAGCGGGCCACGGCACATCGTCCTTTTGAACCGCACCTGTTTTGTCCAAGTCGAGCGACGTCAGTTTGTCGAGCGTCGATACCGAGGAAGGCGCGACCCGACCGACAGGTTCAGAACGACGTTTCAGATCCTCAATCGCATCCGCATCATCGAACACATCCACAGCAAACGCATCGCGCTCGGCACGAACGGGCATTGCGAAAATCGGTTCGCGGCGTCGATGGACGATCGATACCGTCCCGAGCGTTCGCGACGCCATGCGTTCGAAGTAATCGCTCACGATGCGAGCAACGTGAGATAACGCCGACGCCGAGCATCGGGTAGCGCGAGGATTGCGGCTTCCGACCATGCATAGGCGCTCGCAAGCGTATGCACGTCGGCGAAGATCCGCGATACGTGACGCTCGAGCGCTTCCCAAAGAAACGTGCTCATATCGAATGGGAGATCGTTCGGCGAGCCGCACGATGCGCACACGATTGCGATCGTCGTTTCTCCGTGTGGATCGCGCAAACGGATGGCCTCGCCGATCGCAGCGCACAACGACGGCGGCAACACTTCGGTCAGAATGACCTGTCCTTCGCGACGCGCTTCAACGACCGCGCAGCCGATGAGGTGCGTGCGCGCACGTGCGGGGGCCGTGGGCATTGCCAAGAGATCGCGAAGCTGCAGCGGTCGACATGTCACGTCGTACCCCTCGTGCGCGATCCGCATCACGCCGCTCTCACTTGCGAGATCGCCGATCGCATCCGACGCACCAAAGAGCGCGCCAATCGTCGTTTCGAACTCGAGCGTTTCTCCGCACGCGCGGCAACGGACCGTCGCCTCGACCGCGGAGCCAAAAAGCGCGCCATAGATCGACGCGAGTTTCGTTTCGCATCGGCCCAGCGTCCACGATTCGCACGCGCGACCGTCTTCACCAGCGAGTGCGAGCAGCGAGCGGACGAGCTGCGCGCCGCGGAGGTCGGCGACGCGATCCCACTGCGCGACAAGCGTGACGGGAGACGCGTCGATCACCGGCTTACGCCGCCGGAACGGTGAAGGTCGGTTCGCTCGGCTCCGTGACGCTCACGTCGCGTTCCCAGCCCTCATTCTCGAGTTTGATATGCTGGATCGCAACGGCGTTTGCGTTTGCATCGAGATCGGGCAACGCCTGATATTCCGAGACCCAGCAGCGGTAAATCTTATACGAGATCACCTTTTGCCCGGCTTCGTTGAAAACGTCGAGAATGAGATCTTTGCGGAAATCTTTGAGCGAGATCTCCGTCTCACCACCGTTGATCTGCCACACCTTATTCGCCCATTGCTCGAAACTGAGATCGTGCGTCACCCCACGTTCGAGCGTGATCGCATCGTATTCGGTACGGCCGGGCGACTTGCGGCTCGAACTTGGATCGCCGCCTTCGCGATGCTTGACGACATCCGTCGTCCGTTTGAGCATGCCGACCTTGCTGATCCCCGCGACATATTTCCCATCCCACTTGACGCGGAACTTGAAATTTTTATAGGGATCGTGACGGGTCGCATTAACGGTAAACTCGGCCATACTTCCTCACTAAACGGCGACTTGGCCCGTGATCTGTTGGATCGAGAGGATGACGAATTCGGCCGGCTTGAGCGGTGCGAACCCGACGAGAATGTTGACGATGCCGTTGTTGATGTCGTTTTGCGTCGTTGTCGACGCGTCGCATTGCACGAAATAGGCCTGCTGTGGCGTGACGCCCGCGAAGGCCCCCTCGCGAAACAATTCGTGCATGAATGCGCCGACGTTGAGCCGGATCTGCGACCACAGCGGCTCGGCGTTGGGTTCGAAGACGACCCACTGCGTTCCGCGAAAGAGACTTTCTTCGAGAAAGAGCGAGAAGCGCCGTACGGGGACGTACTTATCCTCGCTTTCGAGCACATCGGCACCGTCCATCGTGCGCGCGCCCCACACGACATTGCCTGCAAGCGGGAACGTCCGCAAACAATTCACGCCGATCTCGTTGAGCTTCCCGTTTTCGGCGTTGTTGATCGCGTTCGAAAGCGCGAATACGCCGCTCAGGACCGCTTCCAAACCCGCAGGTGCCTTCCAGACACCGCGCGCCACATCGGTACGCGCGTAGATGCCGGCAATCGCACCACTCGGTGAAAATGTTTCGATCTGAAACTTCTTGAGCGGATTGGACTCCATCAAGCGGGGGAAATAGACCGCGCTATACCCGGAGGACGCGCCGTGGAGCGTCGTGAGATCGGCCGTAATCGCTGCAACGGCGGTCGACGGATTCGACCACGCGGCAAACCAAGATTCCGGCGGATCCATGATATAGATCGCGCGGCGTAATTTGCAGTAATCGGTCGCTTGCGTGACGATCGACGAAAGATCTGCCGCCTTGGCGACGGGAGCGATCGGCGGCAACACGAGCATGTTGAAGAGATCGACTCCGTCGAGTGCGTACATGCCGGTTTTCAGATTTGGATCGCCGATGGGATCTGCCGCTAGCGCTCCATCCGCACCCGCGGCGAAGGGAGCGAAGCCATCCGTTGGCTTAGACGGGACGGCTGCAGCCGGAGGCGCTGGCGGTCCGCCGCCCCCTCCGGCCGGTGCGCCCGGCACAACCGGTGCCGGTGGGAAGAAAGCTTTTGCACCAAAGTTTCCGACCGGCGCCTTCGCGGCACGAACGAGTCCGGAGTTCGCCGCGAGGTACCCAACCACGTATTTCGGATCGGTCGGATTGGTCGAAAGATTTTGAAATTGCTCGCGCGCGACGATCTGGTCCTTGGAAAATTCCATGACGGTCAGGTTGAAAAGCGTGAGATTCGCGGGATCCCGCACGAGCATGGTATCGGCCTGGACAAAGAGATCGTTGCCCCAGGTGCCGGTGCTCGCCGCTTCAAGCGTGAGCACCGTCCCGCCGAGCACGACCGATGCTGCCTTGCCGCCTCCGCCCTCGACGCGAACGACGATCGCATCGCTGCCACCGTTGAGAAAGAAATCGCGCACCGCAAAACCGAGCGTTCCGGGATTGCCCGCCGTATCGAGCACGAGGCCGCCGAAGAGCGATTCGTAGTCGGCAAACGAGAAGATCTCGCTCGGCACGTTGACGGCGCCGCGCGGAGCCGCACCGACGAACGCACAGATCGACGTCGCGACGCCGGTAATCGTATGTAATCCGCTCGGAATCTCTTTGACGTAGACCCCGGGATACGACACTTGAACCGGCATAGTAGTCTCCCAATTCCTCATCGCGAGCGCGATCGGTCGTCTCGAGATATAGCGGCTCAGACTCTCGCGACGCTCTCCCTTTTCTCTCGCACGGGCGCGCGTCGTTACGCGAGCAGTTTCCCGTCGCGGATGCGCTGCCACAGGTCGGTCGTTTCCGCAGATGGTGCGACGCCCATGTGACGGTTGAGATACGATTTGAGCCCCTCGTAGTGCATGAGCGCGGCGCTACG
>JAYTXC010000193.1:0-1719 GCA_043743145.1 Rhodospirillales bacterium | reverse complement strand
CGCTTCTTCCCAAGCCATCCGAACTTTTGGCTTGCGATCGTGCTTGCGATCGGGCTCGTTACGCTGATGGCGCTCGGAATCGGCGCACTCATCGTCCGCCTCTACGGGATTTACTTCGGGCTCGTGACGCTCGCGATCGCGCAGATGTTTTTCTTCATCATCTTCCAGTGGCGCGATCTCACGAAAGGCGACGACGGATTACAAGGAATTTCATCGCCGGCGCTACCGCTCGGTTTTACATCGATCGATCTCGGGGCGACGCTTCCGCAAGTCGATCTCGGGCCATTCGGGAACCTCGGCGACGTGCATTATTGGTACGTTTTCGTGGCGATCGTCATGTTGCTCGTCCTCGCATTCATGCGCACGCTTACGAAATCGCAGTTCGGCGAAGTGCTCGGTGCGATTCGTGAAAACGAAGAACGCAGCATGTTCATCGGCTTCGATCCCTCCAAATACAAACTCGCCGCATTCACGATCGCGGGCGGACTCGCCGGACTTTCGGGCGCGCTTCGCGGTCTCTACGAAGGCTCGACGAGTCCCGAGGCGCTGACCGTCGACACGAGCGGCAACTTCGTCATTTTCGCCGTCGTCGGCGGGCTCAAGACGCTCTTCGGGCCTCTCGTCGGCACCGGGCTCATCATGTATCTCCAGAACGTGATCAGTGCGAAGACGGAAGCGTGGCGCTTGATCGAAGGCCTCATCTTCGTCGCGGTCATCGTCTTCTTACCGGGCGGTATTCTCGGTACGTTGCAACGCAAGCGAAAAGGCCCGGCACAACAGATTCTCGCGGGCGCCGTCCGTACGGGACCCGCGACCGATGCCTCCGTTCCCCGTGGAGTAACGCGCTAATGTCGGCGATTCTGGAAACAAAAAATCTCGGCAAGCGCTTCGGGGCCTTTGCCGCAAATAGCGAGATCGATTTTTCAGTTCAAAAAGGCGAACTTCGTGCGGTCATCGGACCGAACGGCGCGGGGAAGACGACGTTTTTCAATCTGCTCTCCGGCATCGCTGATCCGACCGACGGTGAGATCTATTTTCAGGGTGAGAAGATCACGCATCTCGCCGGCCCGCGACGCGTGGCGCGCGGAATTGCGAAGGCGTTTCAAACCGCCAACGTTTATCCCGACGAAACGGTCTTGCAGAACTGTCGCCTCGCCGCGCTCGCGCACACGCAGGGACTCTTCAAACTCGAACTCTTCCGGCCATCGTCGCGCAATGCGAATGTCGATACGATCGCGCGCGAAGCACTCGAACTCGTCGACCTCTCCGCGATGGCCGAGATTCGCGCGGGCGATCTCTCACACGGCGATAAGAAGCGCCTCGATATCGCCGTGGCGCTCGCGACGAAGCCGCAGGTTCTCTTGCTCGACGAACCCGTCGCGGGCATGTCGATCGAAGAAGTTGCGAAAACCGATCACCTCATTCGCGGTCTCGCGAAGCAGATGACGGTGCTCATTATCGAACACGATATGAATATGATCATGGGCATCTCGGATTCGATCACGGTCTTGCATCAAGGAAAAATTCTCGCGGAGGGCACGCCCGCCGAGATTCGCGGCAGCAAGATCGTACAAGATGCCTATCTCGGCGGCCACGCGGAAGGACACCTATGAGCGCGATTGCCGCGGCGACCGAGACGATTCTACGCGTCGACGCGATCGACACGTACTACGGCGACAGCCATATCCTCAAGGCCTTGAGTTTGGAGATCCGCCGCGG
>JAYTXC010000192.1:0-29030 GCA_043743145.1 Rhodospirillales bacterium | reverse complement strand
ATGAATCCGAATGCCGACGACTGTCCCGGACGGCTTCGCGATTACATCAGTGAAAGCGATTTGGTCGCCCGACGTTAGGTCGTACAATTCGATAGGCAGTCGGTCACGAACATTGAGCAAAACTTCGGGAAAAGCACGTGAGCCGGTAAGCGGCTTGTGATTTTCCCGTCCAAGAGCATATTCATAACTTTTCTCGGTGCGACCAGAGTCCAGGGAGCGTTGTGTACCGCCCGGATTATCGAACTCGTCGTAAACATCTGGCCCAGATGCCACCGCCAAGTGATCGAGCCGCGCAAAACCTCGCAAGGCTTTGCATGTGAGGTTGTGACCGAAGACGCAAGGCCCAAGGTCCAATATTGGGCCGTACAGCCTTTTGACAAGTGCGGAGTCGACTTCGACCGATTTTTGGACGAGTTTTGCCACGGCAGAAAGCACCCGATCTAAGGCGATTGTTCATGACCAGAAACTTACCGGGCGGTGCCACGCCGCCGGGCACGTTCGCAACGGGTTTGGTCGTCGTGACGAGCGCGACACGAGTCTCTGGGGCGGCGTTGTTCGACGAGTACTGAAACGTTGCGGAATATCCGCCCGCCAAGGGATACGCTAATGAGCCGCCCTCGAGTGCAAGGGGCTTTGTGACGGCTGAAGATTCAAACGCCGCGGCAGTCGGAGAAACGGCCGGGGAACTCGTGCCGCAGCCAAAGAGCACGAGAATGCCCGTCAAGGAAAATACGACGGAGAACGTTGCCGGAATTAAGCGGCACTTCATTTCACCCACCGTCGCTTCCCCGGAAGCCGTCCCCTGCCGACCGAATTGCACATAAAGGGCGTTTAAGCCATAAATCGATCTGCTAGAGAGCGCGCTCTTGATTTTCGTACGTTTTCCCGCTGTCGCTACGGCCGATACTTTTAAGACGATCTTTACCCGCCCCGTATTAGGCGCGAAGGTTCCGCTGGGGCCTGGTGACGCAGTCGCTGCGTGAATGGTTGAAACATCATCGCGAAAGTTATGGCAACGATCTGGCGATAGTTTTTCATGATCAACCCGAAACGACAGGCGCGACCTAACCCTTGCCGCCGTACCATTTCTTGAGCCACGCATGCATTTGACCGATCTCCTGGTCCTGACTCTTGATGATGTCGCGAGCCATCGCTTTCAGCTCAGGGTGTGTTCCGAGCCGAAGTTCAATTTTTGCCATATCGACAGCCGACTGATGGTGCGGCGTCATCATCACCATAAAGTCGCGATCTTGAACGCCCGTCATCTTCGTGGTCGCCATTGTTTTGGACATCCCGGCCATCGCCGCGTTCATCTCTCGGTCGCCTGCGGACTTGGCATCCATCTGCATCGACATATTCATGGCTTGTTCGGCTCGTGCTTCCTCGGGCTGATGGACGGCGATTGTGACAACGCTCCCAATCGACACCCCGACAGCGAGCAAAATGGTTCCGGTTAACGTTTTTCTCATGTATTTCGAGGTATCCTTAATAGACAATATTATAGGTACGACAACGTGTAGTATGATAGGCCGCGCAACGTTTCCTCTGTCGGCGAGGGCGGGTTGTTACGATGGCCTGTCGTATGATACCCGTTGTGAGCCGGCGTAAATTTGATCTTCCGCAGTCCTACCGTCCGCGGGCGCATGGGACCGCTCAGGCGCTCGGCGATCTCCAATCGCGGCTCATGGAACACCTCTGGTCCAACGGGCCAGATTCGCTTTCGGCAATCGCACGCGACCTCGATCAACAATCGCCAGTCGCATATACGACGATCTCGACGGAGCTTATGCGCCTTCACAAAAAAGGGCTTGTAAAAAAGTCTGGAGCGCACCGCGAGACCCGCTATGAAGCGGCAACATCGCGTGATCAATTTGTCAACGAGGTTGTGAGCGATGTCGTCGCCGGCCTTTTCGACGCACATGGTCAAGCCGCCGTTCATGGCTTTGTCGCCGCGATCTCAGAAGATGAGGAAGCGCTTGACATGGCATTAAGGCTCCTGCGGAAGCGTCGCCGAGAGGCTTGATCATTCGCGAGCGGCGATGGCTCTGGCTCGGCCTCGTCGTGTTTCTCTTCCCGCTCACGCTCGTCGCAGGCCGATTCTGCTCGTTCGGTATCACCGATATCGCGTATCATCAGCTCGTGGCGCTACACGGAATCGAACCGCAGATCGTTATCGGCGCAGTTTTTATTTCGATCGCGACCGTGATCGTACGGCTCGATCGCATCCGTCATCGGTTAGGCATCCTGCGCAGTATCGCTAGCGCGCCGCCGTCGTCACTCACCGAAGCTTTTGCACGGGAAGCAGACCGACTGAAGATCGCCGAACCCCAGGTCGTTTACGTTACGGCCAGCACACCGCTCTGTTTCACGGCGCTCGACCGTCGAACGACAAGCGTCTTCGTATCGCGCGGTTTTATCGAGGGTCTCGACGCGGTCGATTTACGTCTTGTCGCCCATCACGAGCTCGTTCATATTCGCGAATGTGATCCGTTCTGGAACCTCATATGGCACGTCGCCTTTTCGGCGCTCGTCTTTCCCGGTTTCGATGGCGTTGAGCGCCGCCTGCGCATAGAACGCGAATTACGCGCGAACGCGTCGGCTGCGATGCTCGAGCCCGAACGTTACGAAGAACTTCTCGTCCGACAAGCGCGCGAAGGACGATCGCTCTGCGCGGAAGCCGCACCCGAGAGGCGCAGCCCGAGTCGCATCGTCGCGATTGCCCCGCTTGCCATCGTGTCATTCTTCGTCGCGCTCATCGTCTCGCACGCGAGCTTCATGCACGATCTGCCCTACCTCGCCACTCATCACTGTTAGCGTGCAAAATTGTGTTGGCCGGAAGGGGCTGCCAGCGGCTTTCTTAAACTACAACGTGTAGTATCACTTTAGGGCCGCTCGCGCTCCGAGGAGTTCCGTTGGTCTTTGCCGATTTCGCCCTGCGCAATGCACGCGGGCTTCTCATTACCCTCGCCGTGCTTGTGGTTCTCGGGCTTGCGTCGATCGGACAACTTCCAAAGTCGATTTATCCTCGCGTCTCCTTCGCACGCGTCGTGGTCGTCGCACAAAATGGGCAGACGCCGCCCGAGCAGATGCAGCAAAACATCACGCGCCCGATCGAACAAGCCGTCTCGACGATCGTCGGCGTGAAGCGCGTGCAGTCGAACTCTGCGCAAGGTTCGAGCCTCATCTCAATCACTTTCGATCCATCGATCGATATCAACGTCGATCTCCAGCGCGTGAACTCCACCGTCACCAATGTCCGTACGACCCTACCACCAAACACCGACGTACAGGCGCAATACGTCAACCCAAACATCTTTCCAGTCCTCGGCTACACCGTGGAGCTTCCAGGTAAAAGTACGGCGGACGTCCATACGCTCGCCGAATACACGATCAAACCCGCTCTCTCTGGAATTGATGGCGTCGCGCAGGTCCGCGTCGTCGGCGGTCGCCATCCAGAATATTGGGTTTCCGTCGATCCTCGCCGAGCGGCATCGCGCGGGATCGCGATCGAGAAGCTCTCAGCCGCAATTGCGGCGAACAATAGTGTGACGTCGGTAGGGCACTTCAACGGCTACAGTCAGAGCCAGATCGTCCTCGTGAGCGGCAAACCCGAGTCGCCGCAAGACGTTGCGAACATCGTGATCGATAGTCGCGGCGGCACACCGATTACCGTCGGCGACGTCGCGACGGTCCACGATGCGCTGGAGTTACGCACGGCTCTTGTATCATCCGGCGGCAAAGATACGGTGCTGCTCAATGTGTACGCGCAGCCAGGCGGAAATATCTCGCAGATCTACCGCGATGTCGATGCCGCGGTAAAAAAAGAAGCGAAGACACTCGGTTCCGGCGCGGCGATTCTGCCGTATTGGAATCAGGCGACGCTCGTCAACGATTCGGTGAGCAGTCTGCGCGACGCGATCCTCGTTGGCACACTGCTTTCCGTTGCGGTCATGTGGTTCTTTCTCGGCTCGATCCGCAGTACGCTCGTTGCCGCAACCGTCATCCCACTCTCGATCGCCGTCGCCTTCTTCTTCATGAAGCTCTTCGATCAAGGGCTCAACCTCATGACACTCGGTGGCCTGGCGATCGGCGTCGGCCTCGTCATCGTCGATGCGATCTTCGTGGTTGAAAATATTTATCGCCACTTGCAAGAAGGCGTCGATCGATTCGAGGCTGTTCGGCTCGGGATGAAAGAAATTGCGGTACCGATGATCGGCTCGACCATCACGACGATCGTCGTGTTCGCTCCGATGGCCCTGCTCTCGGGCGTCACTGGCGCGTTCTTTATAGCGCTCTCGATTACGCTCGCAACGGCGCTCGCATTATCGCTTTTTTTTGCCTTGTTCATCACGCCGCTGATGTCCGCATATTTTTTGCGCGCGCCAAAAAATCATGGCCAATCCGCGCGCCATCCCGGCGCGCGGCTGATGGGTTGGCTGCTCGAGCGATACGAGCCGGGCTTGCGCTGGATCATGCGCAAGCCGGCGTTCGCTTTCGCAGGAGCGGGACTCATTCTCGCGTTGACGTTCGTCATCGGCAACGGACTCGGAAGCGACTTTCTCCCCGAAATGGACGAAGGCGCGTTCGAGTTCAACTTCACGATGCCGCCTGGAACGTCGCTCAACGAAACCGATCGCGCGCTGAAACAAGCCGAAGCCGTCATCGCTGCGAATCCCAACGTCCTCGCCTATGCGCGCTTAACCGGTCTCGATCCATCCGGTTTCTTCCCGGCACCGCCCAACGCGGGAAACATACGCGCAACGCTTTTCGAACGCACGAAACGCCACGATGGAATAGATAAAATTCTCGATGACATCCGCAGCGATGTTGGTGCGAAGGTCCCAATTCTCAAATTTACGATCACGCAAATTCTTCAAGATCTCCTCAACGATCTTTCGAATACCCCCGCAACAATCGAAATCAAAATATTTGGGAGCGATGAAACGCGTCTTGAAACGCTTGCGAAACAGATTGACGGGCGGATCGCAAAAGTACGCGGCGTCGTTGATGACTTTAACGGCGTCGTTTTCTCGACACCGAATACGCTCGTCAAACTCAAGCCGCTCGCGGGCAGTCGGGCCGGATTCACCACGACTTCGCTTACCGATGCCGTGCAAGCTGGATTCGACGGAATCGTTGCGACGACGATTCCACGCCTGCCGGTGCCCGTGCCCGTGCGCGTGAGATACGATGTGCCCTGGAACGACGTCTCACTCGGCGATCTCCAATCGCTCCCCGTCGTCGCACCAAACGGGTCGACGTATAGCTTGAGTTCGCTTGCGGACATCGTGCCTCTTGGCGCGACAACGGAGCGCAATGAAGAGAACCTCGAACAAATCGTCCGCGTAACGGCAAACGTAAGCGGCCGCGACCTGGGTAGCACGATTACAGACATTCGCAATTCTCTCGCGACGATCAAACTGCCGCCCGGGTACCGTATCGTCTACGGTGGTCGCTACGCTTTGCAGCAACAGTCATTTTCAGAATTTGGCGCCGCAATCGGCGTTGCGATCTTGCTCGTCTTCATCACGATGATCTTCGAGTTTCGCGGATTCCGAATCCCGATCGTCGTGATTTCGTCGGTGCCGCTTGCGCTCTTTGGCGTCGTCGTGGCCTTACGTATCACGAATATTCCGCTCAACGTCTCGTCATTTATGGGCCTCATCCTCTTAGTCGGTGGCGTCGTCAAAAATGGCATTTTGCTTTTTGACGAAGTCGACAAGCTCATCGAGCACGGCCGCACGGCAAATGAAGCGATGGTGGAATCGGCGCGATTACGGATGCGCCCGATTATCATGACGACATTGACATCGCTGCTGGGCGTCGTACCACTCGCACTCGGCCTCGGGGCCGGGAGCGAAATGCAAAAGCCGCTCGCCGTTGCGACAATTGGCGGACTCATCTTCTCGACGTTCTTCACGCTGTATCTCATGCCGGCGTTTTACGTCTCGTTCCGTAAGGGTTCGGAGAAAGCCATCCCGCCGGTCGCACAACGGAAGCCGGCCCTGCTGACCGCGGAGCCCGCGCTGCGATGACCAGACCGAACCTCCTTCGACTGCTTCCATTTTTAGCGCTCGCGTTCGCTGCGGCGCCCGCCCCATCGTTCGCGCAAGTCTCGGCTCCGCGGCCAGCGCTTGCGACGTCTGGTGCCGCTACGGCCGCTACGGCGTCGGTCCCGTCGGAACGAGCAAGCCTGCCGCAAACGTCGTCACCGCCGGCACGGATGGCTTCCCCAGCAGCAAATCCGAGCGCGAAGACTTCGAGGGCATCCGACGTGTCGTCACTCGCGGCCACCAGCATCACGCCGAATTTGAGCCCTTCGCTCGCAGACGCTCCGATGTCCGGCCTGCTGACGCTCGATGTTGTGCTTCGAGAGGCTGACGTTCGAAATCCTGATCTTCTTGCCGCGCGATCGCTCATCGTCTCTGCACAAGCGCGCGTCGCGCAAGCGGCACGAACACCCCTGCAGTTCATCGTCCAACCCGCGATCACGCAAGACGTACCGGGCGGAGTCGGGCGATTGCAACAATTCGCGGCCGGCTTGTCGCAACAGGTGTCGCCAGGAATCAAATTCGCGCGCGCTGTCGCAGCGTATGACGTAATGCTCGCGCGTAACTTTGCGGAAGCCGCTGCGCGCGACGTTCGCATTCGGATTGTCGAGGGGTACTACGCGCTCTCCGCGACGCAAACGCGTATCTCTGCGGCCGAGCGGAACGTACAGAGCGCGAACGATCTCGTCACGATCGCGCGTTTGCGCGAGCGGGCGGGGGCCGTCGGCGGATTCGAAGTGTTACGCGTTACGGTCGAGCTGCGTCACGCGCAGGGCGAACTCGCCCAAGCCCGGTCGTCACTGCGCCAAAACGCGATAACTCTCGGCGCGCTTGTCGGCCGCGCGGTCGACCCCGCCGCGACGTTGTCGATCGATTCGGGCGTAGACACAACGCTCGATGCGGCGACGGTCGAACTCGCGCTCGCGCGCGATCCCACTTCCGCACAACTACGCGCGACGCTCGCGCGTTCGAACGCACAGCTTGATGCGGCTCGCGCTCAACGTCGTCCCGCGCTCTCCCTAAATGCCGGCTATCTCGTACAACGCGCACCGGATTCTGGCAACCGTATTTCGAGCGGTGCGACCGCCTCGCTTGGCGTCAGTTTCCCCGTCGTCGATTTTGGCACAATTCGCGGCGTGGAAAGCGAAGCACGTGCAAACGCGACCACCTCGCTCGCTCAACTCGCCGGGCGCGAGTTACAATTACGCGCGTCGATTGCGGCGGCACGTGAAGCCATCGAATCGAGTCGTACGCGGCTGGACTTTTCTGACGAATCGGTGCGTCAAGCCGATAAGGGTTTGCGGATCGCGCGATTCGGTTTCCGCCAAGGGGCGCTTGGCACGCTCGATATCATTGCGGCCCGTACCACGGCAACAACGGCGCGGACGGAGCGAGATCAAGCGCGCGGCGATCACGCGGCCGCCATCGCTAAACTTCGTATACTTTTGGGAGATCCGATCGCGCCATGACCTACTTCTATCGAGTCGCTTCATTCGCGCTCGTGGTCGCCGTTCTAGGAGGCTGTTCCAAACCCGCACCCGATGCCGCACCTGAGGCAACCGCAGCGCCCGGGACGGTCAATCGTCCCGCCGTCTCCGTCAAATACGCGATCGTGCAACATCGCTCGCTGAGCGGCACGATTACCGCAAACGGTGAAGTGATTCCGGGCGCTGGGGCTCAGGCCAATCTCACCTTTCCGACGGCCGGACTGATCGCGTCAGTCGGAGTGGCGGTAGGCGATCGCGTTTCGCGCGGCGAGGTGCTCGCGCATCTCGACGATCGTCTGGCGAATCGGGACGTCGCGCAGGGTGTGGCTGATGTCAATGCCGCATCGGCCCAACTCGCGAAAGCTCGCGCCGGTGCTCGACCACAAGAGGTCGCGCAGAATCGCGCGCTTGTCGTCGGGATCGAAGCAAAAGTCCGAACGTCGCGCGCGGAATTACAACGCCAACAATCGCTCGCATCGGTCGGCATCGCCGCGCGACGTGATGTCGAAGCGGCGCAGGCATCGTACGCCGATGCCGTTGCGCAGCTGCACGACAAGCAACAAGCCGGATCGCTTTTGATCGCTGGTCCGCGCTATCAGGATGTCGATGTCGCACGTGCCCAGCTCGCGCAATCGCAAGCCTCGCTTGCGACAGCGCAGACGCGTGCCTCGCTCTTGACGCTGACCGCGCCCTTCGATGGCGTCGTCACGGCGCGCCTTAAAGGCCCGGGCGAAGTCGTCGACACGACGGCGAGCGTCCTCACCATTGTCGACCCTTCGAAAGCGATGGTGGCGGTACGACTCAGCGAAGATCAAGCGAATGCGGTGAAGCCAGGCGATCCGACGGAAGTTTCGATCAACGGATCGCAAACTCTCGTAGCGGGCACGATTTCGACCGTCAATGCATCGCTCGACGCCGCAACCCGAACATTACAAGCGTACATCACTCCGGTTGGGACATTTCGCTTACGCCCGGGCGCTACCGCGTCGGCCCGCATTACCGTCCGCACGATCGCCGATGCTTACGTCGTTCCGGTCGGCGCAATCGTCAAGGATCCCGAGACCGGAACTCCACTTGTTTTCGCACCGATCGCTGGCGGCGCATTTCGGCGCATCGCGATCCGCATCGCCCTCCAGTCACACGGCTATGCAGCGGTGCAAGCTGCGCAGTTGCGCACCGTATCTCGTGTCGTCACCGATGGTGCGTACGAGCTCTTGCCCTACGCGGTTAGTTCGGACAAGGGTTAACTGGATTCTCGAACGGCGGGGATAATCGACGATTATTCCGACAATGATCGCGTGCTCACTCGAGCTTTACCGTTCGCAAACGCAACGCATTTGTGATAACCGAGACGGAACTAAACGACATCGCGAGCGCTGCGATAATCGGACTCAGTAAGATCCCGAAAGTCGGATAGAGCACACCCGCCGCGATCGGAATGCCGACGACGTTATAGGCGAACGCGAAGAAGAGATTCTGACGGATATTACGCATCGTCATGCGGCTCAGCGTCCGCGCGCGCACGATTCCCGCGAGGTCGCCTTTGACGAGCGTAATACCGGCGCTCGCAATCGCGACGTCCGTGCCCGTGCCCATGGCGATGCCGACATCTGCCGCGGCGAGCGCGGGCGCGTCGTTCACGCCATCCCCGGCCATGGCGACGATCTCCCCCTTCGCTTTGAGATCTCTGACGATACGATGCTTATCTTCCGGTAACACGTCGGCTTCGACTTCGGTGATTCCGAGTTCTTGCGCTACTGCCGCAGCGGTAATTCGATTGTCTCCGGTTAGCATCACCACCCGAAGACCGTCCGCCCGCAGACGTTCGAGCGCAGCCGCACTCGACGCTTTGATCGGATCCGCAATCGCAATCGTTGCGGCCATGACGCCATCGACGGCGAGGAAGAGTGCCGTCGCACCGCTCGTGCGAAATGCGTCCGCTTGCGTGATGAGGGCTGCATCATACGCACTGACATCGGCCATCATTTTCATGTTCCCGAGGGCGGTGGAGCGCGTGCCGACTTTGCCTTTAACGCCCTTGCCGGTGAGCGAAACGAAATCGGTAGCATCGTTGATGACGCTGCCGCGATTTTTTGCCGCAGCGACGATCGCAGCGGCAAGTGGGTGTTCGCTCAAACGTTCGAGACTCGCCGCCATCGCAATGACATCGGACTCGACAAACCCGGATGCGCAAACGACCGCGGTAACCTTCGGACGACCTTCCGTAAGCGTTCCCGTTTTATCGACAACGAGCACCGTTACTTTTTCCATCCGCTCGAGTGCCTCCGCCGATTTGATGAGTACGCCCGCGCCCGCACCTTTGCCGACGGCGACGCCGATGCTCATTGGCGTCGCAAGTCCGAGCGCGCACGGGCACGCGATGATAAGCACGGAGACAGCCGCGATAAGGCCGTAGGCAAGCGCGGGTGACGGTCCCCAAATCGCCCAGGCGAAAAACGAAACAATCGCCGCGACGAGGACGGCCGGAACGAAGATGCCCGCGACGATATCGGCGACGCGTTGGATCGGTGCACGGCTTCGCTGAGCGTCTGCGACCATAGCGACGATACGCGAAAGCATCGTCTCCGAACCGATCGCATCGGCCCGCATTACAAGCGAGCCCGTTCCATTCACCGTACCGCCGATGAGTTTATCGCCGACGCCTTTGGCAGAAGGCATCGACTCGCCCGTTACCATCGATTCGTCGACGGCACCCGATCCATCGACGACTTCACCATCGACGGGAACACCGCTGCCCGGACGCACGCGAAGCTTGTCCCCGATCGCAACGCGATCGAGAGAGATTTCTTCGTCTGCGCCGCTCGCGGCGATACGAATTGCCATCTTCGGCGCCAAGTTAAGCAACGCGCGAATCGCGCCGCCCGTCTGTTCACGCGCTCGCAACTCGAGCACTTGACCGAGCAGCACGAGGACCGTGATGACGGCTGCCGCTTCGAAGTACACGGCAACGGTGCCGTCCATGCTGCGAAAACCCGTCGGAAATATACCGGGAACGATCGTCGCAACGACGCTATACGCGTAGGCGGCACCCGTTCCGAGGGCGATCAGACTGAACATATTCAGGCTGCGGTTAATGACCGAGGTCCAGGCGCGCTCGAAGAATGGAGCGCCGCCCCAAAGAACGACGGGCGTCGCCAGAATGAACTCGATCCACGTGGCAAGGTTCGGCGAGACGAGGCGATGCAAGCCGAGCGATGGCACGTGCCCACCCATTTCGAGGATCAGAATGGGTATCGCTAACACCGCCCCGATCCAAAGGCGGCGCGTCATATCGATGAGTTCGTGGTTTGGCTGCATCTCCGCCGTCGCGACGAGCGGTTCGAGCGCCATCCCACAGATCGGGCAACTACCGGGGCCATCGCGCCGAATTTCCGGATGCATCGGACACGTGTACGTCTCATTGGCTCCGCTCGAAATCGCGGCTGCGTCGCGCTGCGGGCGTGGTCGGGAATATCCACTCGGGTCGGCGATGAATTTCGTACGGCAGCTAACGGAGCAGAAAAAGAACGTCACGCTTTCGAAATCGTAGCGATGTTCGGCCGAAGCGATAGCGACGTCCATGCCGCAAACGGGATCTGTCGCGGATCCGATATCGATTTGCGGTTTCAGCTTCATTTTGCAGATCGAACACGTTCCTGGCCGCTTTTCGTTGATCTCCTGGTGCATCGGGCACGTATAGATAGCGCCCGCGGCAAGATCAGACGAAGCATAGGCTGACGAGTCGGCGACGAACGTGTTCTTGCATTTCGCCGAACAAAAGAAAACCGTCTGACCGTTTTCGTCATAGCGGTGATCGGCTTTCGAAGCATCGACGACCATTCCACATACGGGATCGAACGCTATTTGCGCCGACGACGTTTGCTTGCCCAGATCCATCGGTATCAGAGTCCTACTATTCGAATTGTGCGTGCACTTTTGCGGGAAGCGGATCACGCCGACGATCCGTGCCAGCCCTTGGTTATTCCCACATTTACTGTCTCGAATCGGCAATGACCACGACGATCATCGAGTGCCCCGGCACACAGCGAGATCGGTTCTCGCAGGCGAGTCGATGCCGACGTTAAGCATGGCGCGCCGACGATGCAACTTCGAACGCTTGCCCCATGCCGCCGCTCCTTACGAGACACGTCACACTGCCGACAAGGAGCATCGCCGCAAGCCAGAACGGCGCCGCGGCCGAAACGCCAAATAGCCATGCGACCGATGCCGATCCGAGCGCTCGTCCCAGACTCGAGGCAGCGGTTTGCGTACGGAGCGCAGCGCCTTGCTCGATTGGCGCGATTATTCGACGGGTCGACGAACGTATCGAGCGGGCATCGTTCGGCAAATTTGGACGGGTCGTCGACGTACGCCCGCTTACGTTCGGATTTGCCCTCTTTGCGTTATTCTTTCGTTTATGAACCAACGGGATCTCGCGACCTACGGTAAGCTCGCCTTCGATGCCGAAGCCCACGCATGGGGACAGCGAGGGCCCAATATGGAAAATAAGGTCTGGTACCTCCAACAGAACCGTCTTTTCGGCGGTGCGAGCGACGATGCGGTCCAAAATAGCGAACACATCTTCAAGACGTGTATCTTTCCAAAACGCTCGCTCGTCTTCGACCAAGGCGATCCGACGCGGGTCGTCTATCTCATCAAGCGCGGCAAAGTCCGCATCACGCGTCTCACTCCCGACGGAAAAGAAGTGACCGTCGCCGTTTTGGGCGCAGGCGACATCTTTGGTGAAGAGACGCTCTTCGACAATCTGCCGCGCACGACGCACGCCGTGTGCATCGATGAATGTTTGCTCTGCACCGCGAAAGCCGACGATCTCTTCGCGTTGCTCGCCGGCAACCCGACCCTCGCCATCAACGTCGCGAAAATTCTCAGCGATCGTCTCGGCGATGCGTCGGCCACGATGGAAGATCTCGCCTACGCGAAAATCAGCGACCGACTCATGCATCTCTTCATCCGTCTCGCCTCGGAACACGGCGTTCCCAACCCGAACGGCACGCTCTTGGACGTGCGGCTTACCCACGCCGATATCGCGTCGCTCATCGGAAGTACGCGTGAGACGGTCTCGCTCGAGATGGCGAATCTCGCGCGCGCTGGCCGCATTGCCTACGATGGGAAATCGATCACCATTCCTCGCGCGGAGTTGCCGCTGGATTGAGGGAAAGCGTGACCGGTGAGCCGCCGCATACCTCGCTTCGCGCCCATCTTCACGCTCGCACTCTTCACTGCGCTCGGCGGTATCGTCGCGCGCACGAGCGACGCCCGAAGCGCACCAATGCTTCCGACCGTTCCGCACGGATTCATCATCGAATCGATCGCGCACGTATCCGCACCGCGCGAGCTCGCCATCGCGCCAAACGGCGACCTCATCGTCGGCACCTATGGCCGCAGCGTCGCGATCGTTCCCGATGCCATGGGCTCGCCACATCCCGCATCGTCGTTCGTGACGATGCCCGATCAGGTTGCGGCTGGCGTCGCGCTCGGTGCCGGGAGCCTGTACGTCGGCACCTACGGTGGCGTCTGGCGCATCCCGTATCTCACGGGCGATCGCATCGCACGCGCGGTGCCCGAGCGTATCGCCGTCGAGCGACCCGGCGGCGGTGGCGATCACCTCACGACGACCGTCGCAATCGGTCGCACCTCGCTTTATGCGAGCGTCGGCTCTTCCTGTAACACCTGTCGCGAATCAGACGCGACGCGCGCCACGATTCAGGAAATGGGTTTCGATGGAAGCGATCGTCGCATTCGCGCCGCGCACATTCGCAACGCGATCGCGCTCGCGATCGATCCCGCGACGGACGCGCTATGGGCAGGCGTCGCGGGACAAGACGAACTCGCGCCCGGCCACCCCTACGAAATCTTCGATGATGTCTCGGCACACGTGGCGACGGCCGATTACGGTTGGCCCGCCTGCTACGAAAATCACCGCGCCGTCGATGGGAAACACGATTGCTCCGGGCAGACCGTCGCGCGCGTCGCTTTGCCCGCGTACGAAACGCCGATCGGCGCCGCGTTTTATCCCTTCGCCTCGGGCGCATACGATTTCGGCGAACATTTTCACGGCGGCGCGTTCGTCGCGCTCCATGGATCTTGGCACAAACCGCTCGTCGAACCTCGCGTCGTCTTCGTGCCGATGCATCAGGGCGAACCGGCAACCACCATCGATTGGAATGACCCGACCAAACAATGGTCGACGTTCGTTGGCGGATATCAACACGATGATGAATCGCGTTCCGGTCGTCCGACGGGACTCGCCGTGGCGCCCGATGGCAGCCTCTTCGTCGCCGACGACCTCGCCGACACGATTTACCGCATCCGACCGAAACGCTAACGACGCTCGCTCTCGGATGTCAACCCGACCGTCAACGTGTACGCGCGCGGTGCGAAATACGGCGCGAGTCGCCGATCGTTGACGACGGCTCCAAAGACGTTCTCGATGCCCATGCGCGCATCGAGAACGTGTACGAGCTTGAAATGAAGCCGCAGGTCTCCGAGAACGATTGCATGGCGGGCGAGCGCATTGCCGGTACCGAGAACCGTCAAGCCAAAACGTGCGCTCGCGTCGTCGCGCGAATATCCGAGCGCAAAGCGACTTTTCAACGACGGCGTTCCATCATCGAGAAGCGGGAGGCCGAAATCGGTCGTCGCGCGACGCCCAAAACGCCGGACTCGTTCGAATCGTATTTTCGCGGCACCATCGAGGTGCCCGGGAGCGGCTGGGCGCTCATAGCCAATTTCGACGCCGAGCTCACGCGCCTGCGTCGCCTCGCCGAAGCGCGAAAAAATCGCGCGTTTGTCGACCGATGCAGAAAGACGCGCACCGTTGGTCGCGGCTTCATCGACGCTCAACCGATAGCCGAATGACGTCTCTGGAACGGCAAGCGGCGCCCGCGCATCCGATGTCGCGTAGGCGCTCCCCGCCGAGAATCGAAGCGTCGTGCGCGCGTCGGAGCGGACGGCGTAGGCGACGAACGGATCGTCGCGCGCCCGCAGTCCCGTGCCTCGCGCATATGCATCTCCGATAACGAGACGAGCGTTTGGCGAAATGCGAACGTCGGCGCGTGCGGTCAGCGTCGTAAAACTGCGGTTCCGTTCGGACGTCGTTGCAAAGAGATCGCGCTCGTCGCGACGATCGTAGCCGAACGCGAGGCGATTTTCACGGAACAGCAACGCATACGTCGCTTGCGTTCCGCGGATGCGCGAGTCGTCTTCCACGGCGGTTGCGTGCAACGGCACATCGGCGATCGATCGGTCCTCGGCAACGTGCGACGCGCTCGCATACGAACGGAGATCGAGCGACGTCGAACCGAACCCCGCGTGGAGATCGACGGCGACGATCGGCGCGTGCGTTCGGACCGTCGAGGTGCCGCGTGCGAGCGTCGCCCGCGTATCGTACCGCGCGAGCGCAAGCGTTATCGACGGTGCCGGCGCGTAACGAAGTTTGAACGTTTGGGAGCGCCGCGCCGCGCCGCTGGCGAGATCGGCGAGAACGGCAAATTTCCCAAACGTCTGATTCGTGCGCGCGACGGTGAACGCACCGATCGACGAATCGTATCCGAACGTGCCACGAATATTCGACGCGGCCGCTACGGCAGGTGTGCGCAAATTGACGATGCCGCCGATCGTATCGCGAAACGACGACGTCGTGAGGATCGGACCGCGCACGATCTCGACGCTTTCGAGCACGAGGCCATCCAACGCGCGAAGGCCTGCAAACGATGCCGCCCCACCGGCGATCGGGAGACCATCGAGTTCGACACGTGTCTCGTGCGCCGTAGAACCCGCGACGGCCGGCGCGCCTCCGGGCGCAGCCGCGACGGCAACGACGTTCGCAGCGACGCTTTCCTCGATTGCATGCGCGACCATACCAGCAGAGGGCTCGGTGACGACAACGACATCGACCGCACTCGCCGCGTCGCGAAGATTCGTAAACGATGTGGGCGACAACCGGACGTTGAGCACGACGATTCCCGCGCGCGTCCCACCGAGTGTAAGGCGCGTCGCGTATGGCTCGAAGCCCGCGCGCGAAACGTGCATCGCGTAGGTGCCGAGCGGGAGCGCATCGAGCGTTGCGACGCCCGAGCCGAGCGTGATTGCTTCGCGTGCGACGGGGCCATCGACGACGACGCGCGCGCCGACGAGCGCACGATTATCGACGTCGCGAATGACGGCGCCGATGGCGCCCGGACCGATCGCTTCGGAAGCGCGAACCGGAGCGCCGATCGCGAGTGCGATGCCACACCCGAACATCAACGCCCGTGCGTTAGGCGCGCGCACCGTGGACGACGACATTGGCAACTTCGAATGCGAGCCAATACAGGGCTTGCGAGACGCTGGACGTGTAGCCGTGCGCTTGCGGACCGGGAGCCGCCGTGCGATCGCGGGCGGCCGCACCCGCAAGCATTCCCTGCCACAGGGCGTCGATATAGTGTTGCATGGTGCTCCCTATCGGTTCGAAACGCGCGATGCGCACCTCTTACCGGAACATCACGAAAGCTCCCTCGGGCACAGATGCGTCACATGCGGGACATCGTGCGATCATCTCAGGCGCCCATACTCGCTCGATATGCGCAGCAACTCCCCTTCCCGTTCGCCGCTCGTCGTCGGCGGTTCGCGCACGATTGCGGCATCGATTGCAACATCGCTCGCGCGTTTCGGCGAACCGGCACTCACATTCGCGGCAAGCCGCGGAATTCGCGTGGTGCCGCTCGGCGGGACGCAACGCTATCGCGATGCCTCGGCATCGCTGCGACGTCTCGGCGTCGACGTCGATGCGTGGCCCGTCCCGCCTGCCGGCCTCTTCGTCGTGGAAGAGCGAACGATCTATCTGCGCTCGGTATCACCCATGACCGTCGCGCACGAATTCGGTCACGCGCTCGATTGCGCCCTAGGCGGCGGCGTCTATCGCAGCGGCTACGATCGGACGATTCGCGGCGCGTTTGCCAACGCACGCGAGTTCATCACGCCCTACGCAGCGACGGGTCTCGATGAATATTTTGCCGAGTGCATTCGCGCGTTCGTCGGCGTCAACGATCCTCACTCACCGTGGCCGAGCGCCACTCGAGAGCGCTTGCAGTGCATCGATCCGCCAATTGCGGCATACATCGACGAGATCTTCGCGCGCGATTTTGTCGATTCGTAACGCTCGTGCGGGCTAGGCCATTTGCCGCTCACCAGCATGACGTTTGGGCACGGGCGAGCCACTCCGCGAGGCCGAATCACCTCGAGGATGCCCACCCCACCACGGCGCGTTGAGATTTCGTTCGATCGCGAGCGCGAAGCGCTGCGCGCGGTCGCCGACGTCGTCGCTCGCGTCAGCGGCCGGGGACCGCGTCGGATCGACGCGCAGCGTCTCCCCACGTTTCGAACGAATGTCGATCGGATCGTCGGTCCCAATCCGGCGCCCGGTGTGCGCCCGACTCGATCGCCGCTCGACGACGCGTCCGAAACCCCGGTCGTCGCTGGAGCGCCGCGGCTCGAACCCGTGCCGCAGAGCGCACAACGCGATGAATCGACGGCGAAAGCCGCGCGCTATCTCGGTGCACTCGTTGCCGCCTACGGCCCACTGCCGCCCGAAGATCTGGCCACGGCGAATACGCCGCTTGTGGATCTGCTCGTCCTCGATGCAACCGCGCTCGCCGCGCTCGCACGCGGGAACGTTCGCGCGCGCGCGCAACTCGCGCATGCCGTTGGAGCGCTCGCACGCATCGTCGTGCCGGCAACGGCGCTCGTCGATGCCGCACATCAACGCGTGGCGCAAGCGGTTGGGACCGTGATGAACATCGACGCTCCAACGGCCCGTGCGGCGGCGCGGCTCCTCCTCGCGGCACCGCGTGCGTCGGCGACCTCGGCACTTGCCGTTGCGTGCGCCATGTACGCGCGACGCTCGGCAATCTTGAGCGCCGAGGGTACCACGCTCGAGTCGCTCACACGCTCGGTACAGCGCGACGAATTCTACATCTTTGCGATCTGAATCGGCGCCACGCGTTCGCTCCCGATCGCCCATACGAGCGCGATGAGCAGAAAATTCGCCACGAGCGAGCTTCCCCCGTAAGAAAAGAACGGTAGCGTAATTCCCGTAAGCGGAAAGAGCCCGATTACGCCGCCGATGATGATGAAGACCTGAAACCCGATCGTGGTCGCGAGACCCGTTGCCAGGAGTTTCGCATAGAGATCGGGCTGCGCGCGCGCGACGCCCAGCGCGCGCACGAGCACGAGCAAAAACGCACCGATGAGGATCGCGCCGCCGAAGACGCCGAACTCTTCGCTCCACGCAGCGTAAATATAATCGGTACTCGCTTCGGGGATAAATCCCGGATGCCCGAGACCGTAGCCCGTGCCGAACAAACCGCCGGCGGCGAGCGAGAAGAGCCCTTGCAGCGCCTGATACCCGTGCCCCAGCGGATCGGCGAACGGATCGCGCCATGCATCGTATCGCGCGATCACATAGGGATAGTGGCGGACCGCTCCCCACATCGCGAGTGCGAAGGCGACGCCGCCGCCAACGATGAGATCGACGCGGCGCGTCGCGACGTACAGCATCGCGGCGAAGGTCGCTAAGAGCAACGACGCCATCCCGATGTCGCGTTCGAAAACGAGAATGCCCATCGCGGTCGCCCAGCCAATAAAGAGCGGCCCGAGATACTTGAGATTCGAACGAATCGACCACGCACGCGCGGCGGCGAGTACGTCGGCCGTTTCCGCAAGATAGCCGGCCATAAAAAAAACGATAAAGAGCTTGATCAATTCGACCGGTTCGTATTGGACGGGACCCACGCGAATCCAGAGTTTCGCGCCGTTGACCTCCTGACCGAAGATGGCGACGCAGCCGAAGAGCACGATCGAGCCGAGTACCCAGACATACTTGAAGGCCGCGAACCGGCGAAATGCATCGAAGGTCGGTCCCAGCGCCGTCGCGAGCACGAGCGAAATGAGCAACCAGATCTCTTGACGGTGCGCGAGATCGCTCGAGAGACGCGCGACGGTCGCGAGCCCGAGCGCACTCACGAGCACGGCCAGTGCGGGCAACACGTCGTCGCGTCGCGCGTTCGTTGGCGCGCGCAAAATCCACGCGTACGATGCGATACAGAGGAGCGCGAGCATCCACGGCGGACCGACCGCACCAGCCGGCGCGAGGGTGAGCGCGAAGCCGCCGACCGCGAGTGCGATCGTCATCGGGAGAAGGCGCGCGCTAACGAGTGGGAGTCGTTGCCGAAGTTGGATGATCGGGATATCCCGAGCGGACGACGTACGCACCGCCCATCAGTAATGCGAGGATCGCGACGACGGCGAGCGCCGCCCGAAGCGCGCGTGGCAGAGCGAATGACGCATGGCTACCGGCGCTCGGGGCGAGCAAGTCGCGCCCGATGACGAACGTTCCGCTATCGAGATTACCGCGCGCTTTGACCGTGGCAAGCACGCGCGCCACGACGTCGGCCGCCCGATCTTCTTCCGCGAGAACGTCCGCTATTTCATCGCTAGAAATACAGCGATGCACGCCGTCGGTACAGAGCACGAGTTGATCGCCCGGCAAGAGTTCGACGTGTGAGATCGAGGCTTCGAGTTTCGCTTGCGTTCCTAGGCTCCGCCACAGGAGGCCGCGCGAACGCGGTCGCGCGGGCATCGCCGATTTCGCACTCGAGACGGCCGTATCGGCGAACATCGCGTCATCGGAGGTGAGTGCTTCGAGTCGCCCGACACGCAGCATATACGCGCGCGCATCGCCGACATGACCGACGAAGGCGTGACCGCCGACGATCATGACCGTCGTAAGCGACGTTCCGCTCCCGACGAAGTCGTCCGTGCTGCCGCTCTGGGTGAAGAGACGGGCATTGGCGTGATCGAGTGCCGCGAGCAAGATCGCGCGCAGCGCCGTCGGCGAGACATTGCGGCCGAACGATCCCACGCGATGGCGACGACGGAGATAATCGCGCACCGTCGCAAGCGCCAGCGCTCCGGTCGCGTTTCCGCGCCCGACCTCGCCGAAGCCATCGGCGACGGCGAAGAGCGCGACGCCCGGCGCGATATTCTCGACGATGTGTGCGTCGCTCGTCACGCCGATCATCAAGCCGAATTCGGTTCCGACGGCTACGTCCACGCGCCGACTCCTCGGAAAACGATGCGCGTCGTCCCGACGTCGATTTCATCGCCGACATGCAACGCGACGGGCGCGTCGATCGGGCGCGCGTTCACGAGCGTCCCGTTGCGACTATCGAGATCGCGGACGCAGAAGATACCGTCGGAGAGATCGATTCGTGCGTGCAACCGGCTCACTTGCGCGTCATGGACAACGAGTGTTGCGGACGACGTCCGACCGATCGTAATTGGAGCGGCGTGACGGACCGTGCGCGTCCCGCCATAGTCCTCCACGGATAAGATAACCGCCTGCATCGCGGCCATGCCGTCGTCGCGGACGCGCGGCTTGCGTGGCAACGCGACCAAAAGCAGCAACGCGAGTGCGGCGACGAGTTCGAGGCTCGCGATCCGCGCGTGTCCGACGCCGCTCACGGAACCCCCACGACGACGAGTTCGCTATCCCCGAGCATCAAGCGATCCCCGAGACCGAGCCGGCCTTCGGCGACGGCCGCGCCGTTGTGGATCGTGCCATTCGCGCTCCCGAGATCCGCAAAATGTGATGCGTCGTCGATGGCGAGATGGCGCCGCGAGACGCGAGGATCGGCGAGCACCAAGTCGCACGCGGTATCGCGACCGATCGTGAGCGCGCGATCGAGCGCGAGTTCGGCACCGAGCGGGATACCGCGCCGCACACGCAGCGCGAGCCGCGCCGGTTCGGCGAGCTCCTCGGTCACGATCGTGACGGTCCCACTCGCAACCGAAGGGTCTCGTTCGGCGACGACGTCGGGCGATCGTTGCGGTTGCCCGGAGCGCTCGGAGATGCGTGCGAGCATCGCAGCCCACTGCGTTTGAAGATACGGCAGTTGCGCGGCGAATCGCGCGTGATCGGCCGCGCTGAGCCGCACGTGAAAGCGCCGGCCCGCGCGTCCACTCGTCGCGGCGCCCGATTCGAAAGCAGCGACGAGCTTGCGTGCGATTTGAACGGGCTCGATCGGCGTCGGGAACGCGACCGCAAACGCGCGCTCGACCGCCGTCGCGCAGACGGTTTCGAGTCGTTCGAGCATCGCGAAAAGCGTGCCGCTCACGGCATGAGCTTACGCGGCGCGCACGAGCGTTGCGATGAAGAATCCATCTCGCCCTTCGACACCGGCCGGAACGACGACGTCGCCGTCGCGCGCGAACGAAGCGTAGCGCTCGGGTAGCACCGCGCGCGTGAAGTCGGGATTTTCGGAAAGAAACGCGTCGACGACCGCGCGCCCTTCGCGCACGTCGCTCGAGCAGACGCTGTACGTTAGCCGCCCACCGGCTCGCGTGCGCGCTGCCGCTGCACGGATCAGCTCCGCTTGCACGATTGCGAGGCGCGCGCCGTCGTCAGGCGCTTTTCGCCAGCGTGCCTCGGGATGACGGCCGATGATCCCGGTGCCCGAACACGGCGCGTCGAGCAACACCGCATCCGCGGAGACCTCGGTCGCCGCGGTGCGCGCGTCGCCCGCGACGATGCCGACGTCGGTCACGTCGCAGCGTTCGAGGGTCTCGCGTAAGACGCGAATCTTGCGATCGTCGATCTCGACGCAAACGAGGTTGCCCGTTCCACCGAGACGCGCGGCGATCTGCACGGTCTTGTTCCCACGACCGCTGCACATTTCGAGAATCGTTTCACCGGGCTTGGGATCGAGCAGGTCGACGACCATCGCGGCGGCCTCACCCTGGACGCTCCACCGACCCTGCGGATCGTCGCCGAGCGCACCGACATCGACGATCAACGACTCCGGTACGTACGGCGATTGCACGACATCGATACCGCGGCCGACGAGTTCTTCGAGCACCGTCGCAACATCGCTGCGCAGACCGTTGACGCGGATCGCGTGCTGCGGAGCGAGATTGACGCCCGCCATCGCCGATTCCGCGACGGCGGGATAACTCGCGACGTACTGGCCCGCGATCCACGACGGCATCGAATATTTGGTCCCGAAGTAATCGTTTTGGTTCTTGAATGTTTCGACCGCGAGCTCGGGGATACCGTCGGCAATCATGCGACGCAACACGGCGTTGACGAGCCCGGCCGTACCCTTGTGGCCGTGCTTCCACGCGAGGTTGACTGTTTCGGAGACCGCGGCATGGTCGTCGACACCCGACATGAAGCGCAGTTGATACACGCCGATGCGTAACACTTCGCCGATGGCGATCGTGACGGGCCGTTCGCGTTCGTTGAGATAGGGCGCGAGATAGTAATCGATGAGGCGTCGCGATTTGATGGAGCCGTACGCGATTTCGGCTGCGAATCCACGATCGCGACCGTCGAGTTCGGCGCGTCGCGCGCGGACGTCGAAAGCGGCTTGCGCCCCACGCTTCTCTTCACCGAAAACATCGCAAACGACCGCAAATGCGACTTCGCGCGCGGCGAGCTTGGGGTCGACGGGAATGGGGCGCGATTCGTGACGCGGAGCGGTGGGAGTGCGGCGCGCCGCGCTCGCTCGCGGTGCGCGCTTCACGCTTGGTGCCCGACGGCGGCGCGTGTGGCGATGGAAGAGCGGTACGCGACGCCCGTCATGGGGCCGCGACTCGGCGGTACGAGCCGCTCGACCACGATCCGCGCGCCATCCCCGCACGCCACGGCGAATTCAGTCGGCTCGTCGGTCGGCTCCGCGAGCCGCGCGTTCAAAATCTTCACGGGTTCCATTTCGCCATCGAGCCTCGCGCGCGCTCCCGGTTGGGGCGAAAGCGACCGAACGTGGTCGACGATACGCTGCGCGGGCCAGCTCCAATCCACGAGCGCGTCCTCCTTCCGGAGCGGTCGGGTGAGCGTACGCGCGGCATCGCCTGCGCTTCCGAGTTCGCTTTGCGGCGTGCGTACGAGCGATCCCCCGAGCGCGAGCGAGGTCGCGGTCGCGAGCATCCGCGCGCCGAGTTCGGCGAAGCGATCGTGCAGTTCGCCATACGTCTCCCTCGCACCGATTTCGCTTGCCTCTTGCGAGACGACATCGCCCGTATCCATGCCCGCGTCCATCGCGATGATCGACACGCCGCTCGCAACGATGCCGTCTCGAAGTTGCGATTGTAGCGGTGTCGCGCCACGATATTGCGGCAAGAGACTCGGATGCACGTTGAGCGCGCCGAGGCGCGGCAGATCGAGCACCTGTTGCGGCACGATCTTCCCATACGACGCGACGGCATAGAGATCGACGGCAAGCCCCGCAAGGGTCGGAAGCGCATCGCGCAGCCGCTCGGGTTCGATCGTCGAGATGCCGAGTTCGATCGCGGCGATTTTTACGGGCGTCGCGCGAAGTTTGTGGCCGCGTCCGGCGGGGCGATCGGGTTGCGTCACCACGAGCACGCAATCGAGCGCGCCTGCGAACGCGCGGAGCGCCGGAACGGCGAACTCGCTCGTCCCGAAGAAAACGCCGCGCGCGCGAGGGGGCGCGCTAGACAGCGGCCGCTTGGGCGTTATTTGCGAGCGCCTCGCCCTCGGCTTGCGTCTGCGCGAGCGCTTCTTTTTCTTCTTCGGTCACGGCGGATCGGATGTTCTTGGCCTTATCGATATAGAGCACGCCATCGAGATGGTCCATCTCGTGTTGGAGACAGCGTCCGAAGAGGCCCGTGCCATCGAGCTCGATTTTTTTCCCGTCGCGATCGAGGCCGGTGCAGACGACGCGTTCGAAGCGTGTGAGGTCGCCGATCATCCCAACGACGGAAAGGCAGCCTTCGATCGACTCGACTTCGCCTTCGGTGACGGTAAATTTCGGATTAACGACGACCAGCGGGCCATGCTCGTCATCATCGTCTTGGAGGTCGACGACGAAGAGGCGCTTCCCGATATTGACTTGCGGCGCCGCAAGTCCGATGCCCGGCGCATGGTACATCGTCTCGAACATATCGTCGATGAGTTGCTGGAAGAGCGGGTCGCCCAATTCGTCGGCGGTCACCCTTTTGGCGACTTTGCGGAGCGTGGGATGCCCGTCTTGGATGATTTCACGAATGTACGGCACGATTTCCATTATAACCCGACTCGTCTAGCGCCGCCCTCCACCCGGACAAAAGTCTCGGGGACCCTCGCCGACCCCCGCCGAGTGGCGTCTTCGCCCGTTCGACGACCGTGCCGTCGCGCGACCGCAGCTCCAAGCCGGGAATCCCCTCCAAAGATTCGATTGCAAGGACGCTCATTTCTCCGCGCGCGCCGAAGCGCTCCGGACGTTCGCGAGCCGGTGCGCCGCCGTGCGTTGTCGCTGCGATGCGATGCGATGCGTCGACGCCGCGCGTGATCTTCTCGTACCAGCGACCGTGCCAATCGTACACGACCTTTGCATCGATGTGCGCCCACCGATCGCCTGGGATTACGCGTGCGCGAAATGGCTCGAATCCATCGCATAGAGAACGACATCATCGGCAAGCAATCCGTCGCGCTGGCGAAGATCGAGTGCGCCGCGATCGAAGGGCCTTTCCACGTCGACCATTCCTCGTTAAATTGAGCGAAACACCGGCCCGCAGGCGCAGTAGCTGGCGTCAGAAAAAAAAACTGACGATTATGACGCTAGTGAGGATTTCGTTCACGATGCTTTCGATTCGCCTTGGCGCAAGCGCGCTCGTCGTTGCGCTCGTTACCACCATCTCTGCCGCAACCCCAGTCCGCGCCGCGACGGCCCCGCTCATCCCGCGCGATGTGCTCTTCGGGAATCCCGATAAGACCTCGCCGCAGATCTCGCCCGACGGCACGCAGATCGCGTATCTCGCACCGTCTCACGGCGTACTCGCGGTCTGGGTGCGCTCCGTCGGCAAGGATGATGCACACGTCGTCGCAGCCGACCCCAAGCGGCCGATCCGCAACAATTTCTGGTCGCCCGACGGCACGCGCGTTTTGTATTTGCAAGATCGCGGCGGCGACGAGAACTTCCACATCTTCGCCGTCGCGCCGAGTGGCGGCGCGAGCACCGATCTCACGCCCTATCCTGGCGTCCGCGCCGGTGTCGCTGCCATCGACGACGACCATCCCAAGACCATCCTCGCCGAAATGAACAAACGCGATCCCAAAGTCTTCGACGTGTACCGACTCGATCCGACGACGGGCGAAGCGACACTCGATACGCAGAATCCCGGCAACGTCGCGGGCTGGGTCGCCGACGGCAATCTCGTCGTGCGCGCGGGCCTCGTCGCGAACGCCGACGCGTCGTACGACGTGATCGTGCGCGATTCCGCGACGGCGCCGTGGCGCACACTCGTCTCGAATTCGAGCGACGACGGTGCGCCCGTCCCGCTCGCCTTCACGCCCGATGGGAAAGGCCTGTACATCATTACGAGCGCGGGCGCGAACGCTGCGCGGCTCATGCGTTTCGACGTCGCTTCGGGCGCGGCGACCGTCGTGATGGCCGATCCGAATGACGACATCTCGAATGTCGCGATCTCCGCGAAAAGTAAAGCGCTCATCGCGGCCGCCGTGAACGGCGATCGCTCGACGTGGACCGTCGTGGACAAAAGCTATCAAGCCGACTTCGATGCATTGCACGCGGCAAACGCGGGCGATTTCGCAATCGACGGCAGCGACAAGAACGATACGACGTGGATCGTCGGCTACGTGCGCGACGACGCATCACCGTCGTACTGGAGTTACGATCGCCGCACGAAGCAAGCGACGAAGCTTTTCGATACACGACCCGATCTCGCGAACTACACGCTCGCGAAGATGACGCCGATTGCTTTTGCCGCGGGCGACGGGCTCACGATCCACGGGTACCTTACGACGCCCACGGACATGGATGCGAAGAACTTACCGATGGTGCTCTTCGTGCACGGCGGACCGTGGGCGCGCGACAGCTGGGGCTATTCGGGGTATCCGCAGTGGCTCGCAAATCGCGGCTATGCGGTGCTCCAGGTCAATTATCGCGGCTCGACCGGATATGGCAAAAACTTCCTCAACGCGGGCGATCGCCAGTGGGCGGGCACGATGCGCACCGATCTCCTCGATGCGAAAGCGTGGGCCGTCAAGACCGGCGTCGCCGATCCAAAGCGCGTCGCGATTATGGGCGGTAGCTACGGCGGCTATGCGACGCTCGCGGCGGTCACCTTCACGCCCGACGCCTTCGCGTGCGGCGTCGACATCGTCGGGCCCTCAAATCTCAACACGCTGCTCGCGTCGATCCCGCCGTATTGGGAGACGGGTCGTGCACAATTCAAGCGACGCATGGGCGATTCGGTCGACTTCCTTAATTCCCAATCGCCGCTCTTTAAAGCCGACGCGATCCGGGTGCCCCTCCTCATCGGTCAGGGCGCGAACGATCCGCGCGTCAACATCCGCGAATCGACGCAAATCGTCGACGCGATGCGCAAAAAGAGTCTCCCGGTCACCTATGTTGTTTTCCCCGACGAGGGCCACGGCTTCGCGCGCCCGGAGAACAGCAAACGATTTAACGCTGAAACGGAGGCATTTCTTGCAAAGCATCTCGGCGGCCGTATGGAGCCTGCAGCTTCGAGCGAGGCGATCGCCGCGTTTTTGAAATAGCGTCGCCGGCTGGAACGAACCGTAACTCCGACTGGTACTCGCGGCGATTTGCGTCGAGATCGGCGCGTCGATCCCGTACCGACTTCGCATTACAGAATGTACGTGCTGAGGTTCACACTTTCGACGATATCGGCGAGACGGTCGCGGACGTATGCGCCGTCGATGATGACGTCGCCGCTTTCTTCCGGGGCCGCATACGATACGTCTTCGAGCAACCGTTCGAGAACCGTGTGCAACCGACGCGCGCCGATGTTTTCGGTTTGCTCGTTGACCTTCATCGCGAAGGTCGCGAGCTGCTCGATACCGTCGGGTGTAAACGTCAACGTGACGCCTTCGACCGCGAGCAGTTGCGTGTATTGTTGTGTGAGCGCGTTCTTGGGTTGCGTGAGTATCGTCTTCATATCGTCGATCGAAAGCGAATCGAGCTCGACACGAATCGGGAAGCGGCCCTGCAATTCGGGAATGAGATCCGAAGGCTTGCTCATGTGGAACGCACCGGCTGCAATGAAGAGCACGTGATCGGTTTTGAGCGCGCCGTGTTTGGTATTGACCGTGCTGCCCTCGACGATCGGAAGGATGTCGCGTTGCACGCCCTCGCGCGAAACATCCGCACCGCCACGATTTCCCGAGGCCGCCACCTTGTCGATTTCATCGATGAAGATGATGCCATTTTCACCGGCACGGCGAAGCGCCTCACGTTTGACCGCGTCCATATCGATGAGTTTACTCGCCTCTTCTTGCGCGAACATGCGCCGCGCTTCGACGACCGTCACGCGTTTTTTTACTTTCTTTTTCGGTAAGAAATTTCCGAGCATCTCGCCCATATCCGCACCGCCGCCACCCATCGACGGATCCATCCCGCCCATCATGCCCATCGGCATCTGCGCGGCCTCCTCAACTTCGACATCGACTAACCGAACGTCGAAAAAACCGCGTAGCACGTCGGCGCGCGCCTGTTCGCGGATCGTCTTGGCTTGTTCGGGCGCGGTTGTGGGCGACGTCGGCTGCGGCGGCGCTTGCGGTTGTTGGAACGTGTTGCCGAAAATCGAGCCGAACGACTGTGCGAACGCGTTCATGGGTTGCGCGGTCGACGGCGGGCGCGTGTCGGGATAGAGCAGATCGATCACGCGCTCGATCGCGGCGGCATCGGCGGCCTCGACGACATCGGCGCGACGCTCGTCTTGCACCATGCGAATCGCCGCTTCGACGAGATCGCGCACCATCGACTCGACGTCACGACCGACGTACCCGACCTCGGTGTATTTCGTCGCCTCGACCTTGACGAATGGCGCACCCGCAAGCGTGGCGAGTCGGCGCGCGATCTCCGTCTTGCCGACGCCCGTCGGTCCGATCATCAAAATATTTTTCGGAATGATATCGGCGCGTATGTCGTCACCCAGGCGATCGCGTCGGTAGCGGTTGCGCATCGCGATTGCGACGGCCCGCTTGGCCTTCCCTTGACCGACGATATACCGGTCGAGTTCGGCGACGATCTGCCGAGGGGTGAGATTTGCGTCTGCGGTTGCCATCGCGAAACGATTCGTGATCGTCGGAGAAAATCCCGAAGCCTACGCCCGCAGATTTTTGACGAGCGCACCCAGAGCGAGTTCCACCGCAAATCGTGCGAGCGCCGCATCGACATCCTCCGCCCTGCTATCGCGCACCCACACGCAGCGACAGCCGCCACGCGTGGCATCCGCGATGAGTCGCGCGTGCGACGCGTGTGTGACGAGCCACGTGAGCATCTGGCGTTCCGGACGCGAGCCCTTCTGCCACCGTGCCCCGACACAACTCCAATCGTCACGTAGCGGCGAGCGGGCGTGCGAGAGCGCGAAGCACACCGTCAACACGAGATGCGCGACTTGTTGCCGCGCGAGCGGACTCGCATCATGAACCTGCGTGAGAAATGGCGAAATGTCGTCGTAGAGAAATCCGAGCGCGCAGAGCACGTCGTCGAGCGCGGTGCCGTGCGCGTCGCCGCAGGCGAGCGTCGCCGCAAACCACGCCTGTGCCCACGTGTCGATCGCCGCGCGTTCGTGCGCGGGCCACGTTTCCCAACGCGCGACCTGAAATTTGCGACCGAGCACCGCGACGTTGAGATGCGCGATCTCGTCTTCGCCGGGGACGGCGAGTTCGAGCACGCGCGGCACGAGTGCCTTGAAGGTCGCTTCATCGGCGGTCGCGTCGGTGAAAATGTCGGCGAAGAATTCCGCCACGTCCATCATCGCGATGCGTCGACGATCCGGCGTATGCAATCCGGCAACCAGGCTCGCAATCCGCGTATGACAACACGGGCAGAAGTCGACCTTGCCAACGTCGTACGCGCCGAAGACATCGTATGCGGCATCGACGGCGCGCGCGAGCGCCACCTGCGCCAGAACCGAATCACTCACGCGCTACCGCGCCTCGGCGAGTTCGTCGTAGAGATACGCCATCGTCTCGATGCCGCCGTAAAACTGCGCGAGATCGAATTTCTCGTTCGGTGCGTGGATACAATCGTCGGGTAAACCGACGCCGATGAGCACCTGCGGCAGGTGCAAGATGCGATCGAAAGACGACACCGGCCCGATCGTCCCGCCCGTGCCGATGAAGACGGGCGGCTTTCCGAAGCCGCGCTCCATCGCGCGCGCCGCCGCCCCGACGGCAGGATGGTCGCGCGACGTGCTCACCGCACGTGTATCGCCGTCGGTTTCGATCGTGACGCGCACGCCCGCGGGCGCCATCGCTTCGAGATGTTCGCGTACCACGCGCTTGACGTGTGCGGGGTCTTGGTCGGCGACGAGCCGTGCGGAGAGTTTCGCGTGCGCGAAGCTCGGCACGATCGTCTTGCCGCCCGGCCCCTGATAGCCGCCGAAGATACCGTTGCACTCGAGCGTCGGGCGCATCCACATCCGCTCCAGCGGCAAGCGTTCG
>JAYTXC010000191.1:0-21207 GCA_043743145.1 Rhodospirillales bacterium | reverse complement strand
CCCGCGTAGATCACGCGGATCGAGACTTCGCCCTTCGAGAGCCCCTCGACGCGCGAGCGCAGTGCGGCGACCGCACCTTGACCGTCGGCCTTGAGGATGAGGTTGAGCGTTTTGTTGCCGCCGTTTGCGGGTGTGGCCATGAAGCTCTCGAGCGAGACGCGCGGTCCGTCGGTCGCCGCAATCGCCACGTCTTTACGACGCGTCGAACGTTTAGCGGCCGCTTCGCGAGCGACGCGTTCGTCGGAGACGACCATCAGCGAATCACCCGCCGACGGCACTTCCGAAAGACCCATGATCTCGACGGGGATCGACGGCCCGGCCTTCTTCACTTGTTTGCCCTTGTCGTCGACGAGCGCTCGGATCTTGCCGAACGCCGAGCCGACCACGACGACATCGCCGACGCGCAGCGTGCCGTTTTGCACGAGCACGGTCGCGACCGCGCCGCGACCTTTGTCGAGTGCGGATTCGATGACGACGCCTTGCGCGCGCCGCGTCTTATTCGCTTTGAGATCTTTGAGTTCGGCTTCGAGCAACACGGTGTCGAGCAGCTCCTCGATGCCCGCGCCACTCCGCGCCGAGACTTCGACCATTTCGGTTTTGCCGCCCCATTTTACGGGCTGCAGACCTTGTTCGGAGAGCTGTGACATCACGCGATCGGGAGACGCGCCCTCTTTATCCATCTTGTTGATGGCCACGACGATCGGCACGCCCGCCGCCTTGATGTGCGAGATCGCTTCGAGCGTTTGCGGCATGACGCCGTCGTCGGCTGCGACCACGAGAATCGCGACGTCGGTGACTTTCGCGCCGCGCGCACGCATCTGCGTGAACGCTTCGTGACCCGGCGTATCGATGAACGTGATCTTCGTATCGTTGCGGTCGACCGTGTACGCTCCGATGCGCTGCGTGATGCCGCCGGCCTCGCCTGCAGCCACGCTTGCGAAGCGGATCTTATCCAGCAGCGACGTCTTGCCGTGGTCGACGTGACCGAGCACGGTGATGACGGGCGGCCGCGACGAGAGCAGTTCGGGGCGATCTTCTTCCTGCTCGACGACGACTTCTTCGCCTGCTTCTTTGATGACCGCGTTGAAGCCGAACTTCTTCGCGACGTTCTGCGCGACGAGTGCGGGGATGTTCTGATTGATCGTCGCCATCGTGCCCATTTTGATGAGCTCTTTCATGACGTCTTTCGCCGGGATGATCATCGAGGTCGCGAGTTCCTGAACCGTCAGGACGTCGGGGATCTCGATCGTCTCGAGCGCGTTTGCGGGATTGACCGTCTCGAACGAGCCGCCGTTTTTCTTACGACGGCGCTCTTTTTCGAGCAGCATCTCCGTCTCGCGGTCCTTCTTCGCGCCGTTGCGATCGGCGCCACCACGACCGCGGGGCTGCGGTCCGCGCGGACCGCCGGAGCTCGGTGACGGGCCAGCGCCTGGAGGCGTGAGCGGCGTGCCACCAGCGCCCGGCGGGCGTGGTGTGAAGGGGCGCGCGCCACCAACGCCACCAGCTGGAGGCGTGAGCGCGCGGAACGCGCCGTTTCCAACGGGGCGACGGCCGGGGACCGGAGCACCGGGCACACCCGGCACGCCGGGCACACCGGGCAGCGCGGTGAACGTGCCGCCGACGGGCGGACGGTACCCTTGACCCGGGACGCCGATCTGGCCGGGACGCGGTGCGACGCCGGGCCGACCGGGCATGCCCGTCTGCGGGCCGGGGCTCGCGGAGGCCGCGATGCCTTCGGGTGGTTCGGCTTGCGGCGCGACGGGACGCGGTTTCTGAATCGACGATTGCCCCGCGGGAACCGGACGAAGCTGCGGTACCGGCGACGTGTCGATCGTCGTCTGCGGCGGCCGCGGACGTGCGGGCATCGGAGCGCTACCCGGTGCGGGACGGAGCGGCTGACCGACGGGACGCGGCGCGCCGACAAGACGCGGTACGGGGCCGCCAACGAGGCGAGGTGCGGGCGTGCCGATCAGGCGCGGCCCGACGCTCGGCGGACGCGGAACGCTGCCCGTCCCCGCGGGTTTCGATGCGGTCGCGCTTTCGTCTGCGGCCGACGCTTCCGCTTCGGGCGCATCGGGCGGCGGAGCGATCGGGCCAGTCGAAATCGCGCCGTTTGCATGGGCAGCGCTCGCCGCGTCGACCACGGGTTGAGGCTCCGTCGCGACGGGCGTAGCATCGGCTTCGTCGAACACGAACGCGGTTGGCGCTGTCGCGATCGGCGGCTCGACCGTTGCTGCCACTTGTGGCGTGGCGGGAGCGGGCGGCGTTTCCGCGACTGCGGCTTGCGGTGCGGTCGTTTCGGTGACGTTATCGACGGCGGGCGTATCGGGAACGACGACCGCCTCGACGGGTGCTGCGGCAGCGACCGGAGCTTTTGCGCGGCGCGGCGCGGCAACGCGCTTGAGCGTCGGTATGACCTCGGCGGGTTCCGCCGGGGCCGCGGATGCAGCCGCCTTCGGGGCAGCGCTTCTCGCCGGCGGTGCCTTCACCGGCGGCGGGGGCTCGGCGACGGCGGTCGCACCTGCGGCCTTGGCTTGGGGTGCAGCTTTTGCCGCGCCGCCAAGCACGCCACGCACGAGTTCCGCGATGGGATCCTCGACGACAGCCAACTGATTCTTTGCTTCGAGACCGAGCCGTCCGAAGAGGCCGATCAAATCTTTCGAGGAGAGTCCGAGCTCTTTCGCGAGCTCGAAAATACGTACTTTACCGGTTGCCATATCGTCCTTCACAAGACCCGTGCTCACGCTCGTCGGCTGCAGCCCGGGTAAAACCGCTTATTTCATGTATTTGCTCCGGCCCCAGGGCCGCGTCGTCTTAGGGAACTCCGATATCATACACGTTGCCGTGCGCATCGCAAAGGGCACGATGCCCCCGTGCGACCGCACTGAGACCGACGTACCGCTTGTTCTTCTCCACTTTGATCGCGCAGGCGCACGAGCAAAGATACGCGCCTCGGCCATCGGCTCGCCGCGACGTGGCGTCGCCGCGCCAGCCCTCGGCTGCACGAACGAAGCGCACGAGCGTCGCCTGCGTGAAGCGCCCACGACATCCCACGCACGTCCGGACGGGCCGGGGAATCTCCGCTTGCGCTACGCGTCGCCGCCTTCGCGGTGTGCCGGATCGAACATCTGGCGTTTGAACTCTTCGAGCTTGCGGATGAGTTCGGGATCGATCGCGGGCGCGCCATCTTGCGCTTCGCCCTCGGTGCCCCGAGCGAGTTCGTCGTCTTCGACGCCGACGGAAAGACGCTCTTCGCGCTCGAGCAGATAGCGCGCGCGTGTCTCCTCGGCATCGGCTTCGCTCGTGATATCGAGCCGCCAACCCGTGAGCCGAGCCGCGAGTCGCACGTTCTGCCCTTCGCGGCCGATGGCAAGCGAAAGCTGATAATCGGGCACGACGACGAGGCCCACACCTTCGTCCTCGAAGAGTTCGACGGTGAGGACTTTCGCGGGCGCGAGCGCGTTGTTGATGAAACTCACGACGTCGCTCGACCAGCGAATAATATCGATTTTCTCACCGCGAAGTTCGTCGGAAACACTCGCAATGCGACTCGACTTCGGACCGAGACACGCACCGACGGCATCGACATCTTGGCGATGCGAATGCACGGCGACTTTCGAGCGGCTACCGGGTTCGCGCGCGATCGCCATGATCTCCACGATGTTCTCTTCGATCTCCGGGACCTCGCGCTCGAGCAAACGCTGAACGAGGCCTTCGGCCGCGCGCGACAGGACGATCTGCGGACCCTTGTTCGTCTTACGAACGTCGAGCACGAAGGCGAGGATGCGATCGTTGATGCGATAGTTCTCGCGCGGCACTTGCTCGGAGAGCGGCAGAAGCGCTTCGGCTTTGCCGAGATCCACGAACATGTTGCGCTGTTCGTAACGTTGCACGGATCCGTTGACGAGATCGTGGAGACGCTGACTATACTCGTTGAAAATCGTATCGCGTTCGGCTTCGCGAATACGTTGAACGATGACTTGCTTCGCGGTTTGCGCGGCGATGCGGCCGAAGTCTTTGGGCGTGACTTCTTCGTCGAAAAAGTCACCGGGTTCGTACTTCGAACCTGCCTCTTTGCGCGAGACTTCGAGCTTGGGATCGGTGATTTCGTCGGCGACGACGCGGCGATGGTACACCTTATATTCGCCCGTGTCGCGATCGATCGAGACGATAGCGTTCGCTTCACCACCGAAGTTTCGCTTATAGGCCGAGATCAACGCCGCTTCGAGCGCTTCCAAGAGCATGTCGAAGGGAATCGCACGCTCGCCTTGGAGGAGGCGCAGCGATTCGCGAAGCGTTGGTTCGTCGGGGGAAACTTTCGGTTTTGCTTTTGCTTTGGCAGCCATCAGCGTTTCTCTCGTCTTTCGTTCTTTGCGCGTTTGAGATCCGCGCGATAATCGTACTCGACGTTGGCGGATTTCACCATTTCGAGCGGGATCGGCAATTCGCCGGTTTTTTGTGCGAGGACGATCGCGTTGCCACGAACGCCCAAAAGTTTGCCGCGATGCGTGTACTCGCTTTTAATCGGGAGCGTCGTTTTGACGAGAACGTTTTGATCGCGGAAGCGTTCGAAGTCGCCGGGTGAGACGAGCGGGCGGTCGATACCCGCGGATTCGACTTCGAGCGTGTATGCATCGGGTTCGTTCTCGAGGAGGTCATTGAGCCGCGCGGCGATCCGGCCGCAGAGTTCGAGATCGACGCCGCCGGGACGATCGACCGTGAGGCTAAGTTCGGTGTTGCGACCGACACGCTTCGCCTTGTGCGCGACGATCTCGACCTCGCGAAAAGCTTCCTCGAGAGGAAGTCCGCGCGCGGCAGATTCAAACGCATCGGCTAGAGTCACAGGCCCCCGAACATAAACGAAGCGCGGGACAACTCCCACGCTTCTCGGTACCACTGTCGCGTATCGTACCATGGGACGCGCCGCCTCGCAACGTACGAGTCGCGCGGGCATCGCGGAGTGCGGTTCGTTCACATAATGGCAACCTGCGTATAACGAGATCTTGATATAGCTTGTTATACTATGGTATCGTACGCGAGATGGACGCCGTTCGGAATCCGTATGTCCCGAACGCCGGTGCCGCCCCGCCCACGCTTCCGGGTCGGTCGGGGCTTTTGGAGGATTTCAATGTCGCCCTCGAGCGGGTCCGGCTTGGGCGCTCGGCGCGTAGCCTGCTCCCGTACGGATTACGCGGTGTCGGAAAAACCGTGCTGCTCCGTCGCTTCGTCAAGGATGCTCGCGCGAAGGGCTTCTTGATCGGCGTCGTCGAGGCCGACGATCGCGCGGATTTCGTCGCCGCCCTCTCCGAACAACTCCGGCGTATTCTCTACGAACTCGACACGCCGACGGCGGTACAAGCGCTCGCAAAACGTGCGATGCGGATATTTAAGAGCTTTACGATTAAATTCGGTCTCGACGGCCTCAGCGTCGACGTCGGTGTCGATGCCGAGCGCGGCTTCGCCGACAGCGGTGATATCGGCATCGATCTCGGTACGCTCCTGGTCGCCATCGGCGAAGCCGCGCGCGCGCAAGAGACCGCCGTCCTCATCGCCATCGATGAAGTACAGTACCTGAGCAAACCGATCTTCGGTGCGCTCATTCGCGCGATCCATCTTGCGACGCAGGAAGCGCTCCCGATCCTCGTCGTCGCAACGGGTCTGCCTCAGATCCTCGCAAACATCGGTGACGCAAAATCGTATGCCGAACGACTCTTCGATTTCCGCAAGCTCGGGCCACTCGATTACGAAGACGCCCGCGAAGCGCTCGTCGCACCCGCCTTCGAAGAGGGCGTTACGTTCGACGAAGACGCCGTGTCCCATATCTTTGAGGCCACGCGCGGCTATCCGTTCTTTCTGCAAGAGTGGGCCTATCGCGCCTGGGATGCGGCGTCGAACGATCGCATCACCCTCGCCGATGCCGAGTTCGGAGAATCCGTCGCGTTACCGATGCTCGACGATGGCTTTTTCGCGGTGCGCTATCGCCGTTGCACCGGATCCGAGCGACAGTATCTCCGCGCGATGGCCGAGCTCGGTGAAGGCCCATACCTCGCGCGCGACGTCGCCGTGCTCCTCGGAAAAACGTTGCCAGGGCTCAGCGTCATGCGCGATCGACTGATCAAGAAAGGCATGATCTATAGCGAAGAGCCCGGTTCGATTGCTTTCACGGTTCCGCTTTACGACGCATACATGCGCCGCGTCGAGCCTGCATTCGTGAGAGCCAGCTGAGGTAGGGTGGCGGCGAGTACACGCTCGTTCGCCGCACTAGAGAAAACGGAACGGTGTAAACGTTCAGACCATCGGCTTTGGCGGTCCTTGGAAAAAGAAGCGCTCGCGGGGCTTTACGTGTTTCGTGCATCTCTGCGAAGCTGGAAGGCCGTGACGAGTACGACGAGCCGTAAGCCGATACGAACGCCTCCGACCTTGCAAAGTACGCCATTGATCACAAGAAACGCAACGAACACGGCGATGATGGCGGCACCGGGACCGACCAAAAACCAATTATTTCAATGATAAATAGACATACTCAAGCGCCACGATCCGCGCGCCAGTGCCAAGCCGTTACCGTCGTACGTGCACGAAAACCCAAGCACGCGAGAATGGGACGACTCGTCTCGGGTTCATCACGTTGGAACCGCGTCGCAAACGCGAGCGCCAACGTCGGAGACTTGGTGCCGAAAACTTTCCATTCGACGTCCTCACCGATCGCCGCAAAATGTCGGACTCGCTCGTCGACGACGCGTGCGACGTCACCCGGTCGCGATTCGTGAAAAGAGAATCGCGTTATCGCGGCCACACACGCGAACGATGGTTGACGAACGTTCGATCCGTTGCCCGAACTCTGCGGGCGGATCCTCGCGCATCTCTGCGTCGTACGCTCGTCGGAGCTCTTCGTCGCTCATGCACCCTCGGCCGGCGCAGCCCAGCCCCGACTACGCGCGACGGCGTCGTGCCAACGGCGCATCATCGCGGCGCGCGACACGTCGTCGCGTTGCGGTGCGAAGCGGCGGTCTTCGCGCCAGTGCGCGCGTAGCGCGTCGAGACCCGTCCAGAAGCCGCACTGCAATCCCGCGGCGTATGCGGCACCGAGTGCCGTTGCTTCGACGGTTCGGCCGCGCGCGACCGAGCGTCCGAGCATATCGGCTTGGAATTGCATCGCAAAGTCATTCGCCGACGCACCGCCATCGACGCGCAGTTCGGCGATCGGGCGACCGGCATCCGCTTCCATCGCCGCAATGACGTCGACGCTCTGATACGCCATCGCTTCGAGCGCGGCGCGCGCGATGTGCGCACGCGTGACGCTGCGATCGAGGCCGACGATCGTACCGCGCGCGTACGGGTCCCAGTACGGTGCCGCGAGGCCAGCGAACGCGGGCACGAAGTAGACGCCGCCATTATCGTCGACGGTCGCGGCGAGCGCCTCGATCTCACTCGAACGCTCGATGAATTCCAGTCCGTCGCGCAACCACTGCACGGCCGCGCCCGTGATGAAGATCGACCCCTCGAGCGCGTACATCGCTTTCGTGCGTTCGAAGGCGAAAGCGAGTGTCGAGATGAGGCCGTGACCGCTCGCGATCGCGCGATCGCCCGTATTGAGCAGCACGAATGACCCGGTGCCATATGTATTTTTTGCAATGCCCGCATCGAAGCCGCATTGTCCCAGGAGCGCCGCGTGCTGATCGCCCGCAACGCCCCTAATCGGGATCGCCGATGCAAACATTCCGGGTGCGGTCGTGCCAAAATCCGCGGTGCACGGCAACACCTCGGGTAAGATCGCACGCGGAATATCGAACAGCGCGAGCAGCTCGTCGCTCCACGCGAGCGCGTGGATATCGAAGAGCATCGTCCGCGAAGCGTTCGTCATATCGGTGACGTGCCGCGCACCGCCCGTGAGTTTCCATACGAGCCACGAATCGACGGTGCCGAACGCGATCTCACCCGCTTCGGCGCGCGCCCGTACGCCCTCGACGTGCTCGAGCATCCAGGCAATCTTCGTCGCGGAGAAATACGGATCGAGCACGAGCCCCGATTTCGCGGCAACGATCTGCCCGACGCCGCGCGAACGATACTGCGCGCACGCGTCGGACGTGCGTCGATCTTGCCAGACGATCGCGTTGGCGACGGGGACGCCCGTCATACGGTCCCAAAGAATCGTCGTCTCGCGTTGATTCGCGATGCCGATCGCCGCGATCTCACTCGACGCGACACCGGCGTCGAGCAGTGCATCGCACGCGGTCGCGTACTGTGCGGCCCAGAGTTCGAGCGGATCGTGTTCGACCCAGCCAGCATGTGGGAAGTGCTGCGGGAATTCGCGTTGTGCCGATCCCACCGCGAGACCCGCACGATCGAAGACGATCGCACGGGCGCTCGTGGTTCCCGAATCGAGAGCGAGAACGAAGGGCATGCGTGTCTATTGCAGCGCGGGAATCTCGATTTCTTTATACGCGCCGTGATCGATGATCTCCGATTGCAACCGGAATTGTAAGTGTCCCGCGGGCGTGAGACCATCGAGACTCAGCGCTTGTTTCGATTTCGGCAGCGAACGGACTGCGTCACCGAGTTTCGCACGAATCGCCGCAGGATCGCTCACGTTATTCGCAAGCGTCATCGCGCGTGCGAGCGCGTTCATCCCCATATAGTTGAAGACGACTTCCGCATTTGGCTCGCGTTCCTTACCGAATTTCTTCGCATAGATCGCCTTGAAGCTCGCCACGCCGGGACCGTTGTAGCGATCGAATGGAAAAACGCCGACCGTTCCTTCGAGTTTCGCGAACGGCAGCACTTTCGCGACCTGCTCGAATTTAGATTGATCCATCATGACGAAGCCGCCCGCATAGCCTTGGTCGCGCGCGGATTTCATCACGAGCGCGGTTGGTTGCGAGGGCCCGCCCACGAGCATGACGTCGGGTTTATCGGCGAGCGCTTTGCTCACAACACCGGAGAAATCGGCCGTCGTATTATAGTCGACGGCATTGTCGCCGAGCACTTCGCCGCCCGCCGCTTTCCACGCTTCACTGAAGCCGTTCTTCCAGGCATTGCCATACGCCGTCGTCGTCGGTAAGAGTCCGAGTCGTTTGCCAAAGCGCTTCATCTCGAGTGCCGTCCACGTTTTGAAATACGAATCGTACCGCGGCGGCATCATGAAAACGAGATTATCGTTCTGGCGCAGGATCGCGGGTTCGCTCGAATAGGCCGCGAGCAAAAATTTCGGCGTCGATTTTTCGTTGAAGCCTTCGAGCGCGAGAATGCCGCCGCTATGCGGACAGAAGACGATGGGGGTGTTGCTCTCTTGCACGAGTCGCTTGGCATTGATCGCGGACTCGTTTGGGCGATATTGGTCGTCGAGGGAAACGAGTTTGAAGGTATATTTTTTTCCGCCCGCGCTGATACCGCCGTTGACGTTGAGCTCGTCGATTGCGAGCTCGATGCCGCGTTGTACGTCGGCGCCGTATTGTGCCGCGCCACCGCTCAAAGGACCCGTGAAGCCGATGTTGATCACGCCGTACGATTCCGCGCGGACATAACCCGGCGTAACGAGGGCGGCGAGGACGAGCGCGGATCCGAAAAGTCTGAGTTTCTTCATCAAGGTTTCCTTTAGGAGCTAAGCTCCAATGAACGCCCGACGGACGTCGTCGTTCTGGCGTAGGTTAGCGGCGGGGCCTTCGAGGACGATGCGACCGTCGGAGATGACGTACCCGCGATGGGCGATTGCGAGTGCCGCGTAAGCATTTTGCTCGGCGAGGAGCACCATCGTGCCGGTACGATTGATCGCAGCAACGGCATCGAGTGTTTGCTGCAACACGAGCGGCGCGAGCCCGAGTGAGGGCTCATCGAGTAACAACAATTTCGGTCGGGCCATGAGCGCGCGACCGATCGCGACCATCTGCTGTTGGCCACCGCTGAGCGATCCTGCGGGCGAACCGAGCTTCGCTTTGAGTGCGGGAAAGAGCGCTAGAACCGATGCGAACGATTCGCTCATCGCGCGCCGATCGCGGCGATGAACGTATCCGCCGAGCATCAAATTCTTTTCGACCGACAGTTGCGGAAAGAGCTTGCGGCCCTCGGGGCACTGCGCGATTCCGCGCTCGACGATGCGGCCGGGGCGCATGCGCGCGAGATCTTCGCCCATGAACGTTACCGTGCCGCTGAGGGGACGCACGAGCCCGCTCAGGACGCAAAACAGCGTCGTCTTTCCCGCACCGTTGCTCCCCAAAAGCGTGACGACTTCGCCCGTGCCGATCGTGAGATCGACGTTCGAGAGCACGTCGGCACTGCCGTAACGGACCGTGAGGCCGCGGATTTCAAGCAACGCTTTTCACTCCGAGATACGCTTCGATCACGAGCGGATCGGCCGACACGTGCGCGGGCGTTCCGTCGGCAATTTTCTTACCATGGTGGAGCACGACGATCGCGTCGGCGAGCCCCATCACGAGGTGCATCTTGTGCTCGACGAGCGCGACGGTACATCCCGACGCAGCGATCTTACGAATGAGCAAGGCGTGCTCACCCATCTCTTCGTGACTGACGCCCGCGACCGGTTCGTCGAGCAGCATCAACTTGGGTCGACCCGCAAAGGCGATCGCAAGCGAGAGACGGCGCTGCGCTTCTTGTGAAAGCTCCGTCGCCATCCGCGCGCTCATCGTATCCAAACCGACGAATGCGAGCGCTTCGTGCGCGCGCTCGCGACAGGCCCGCATGTCGCGATGATGGCGCGGCGTGCGCAGGATCGCATCGACGACGGTACTCCGCGCGTGTTGGCGCGTTCCGACGATGACGTTATCGATCACCGAGAGATTACGAAAGAGCGCCGTCGCCTGAAACGTGCGCGCGATGCCGAGCCGCGCGGCGCGGTAATCCGGCATCCCGGTGATATCGCCGCCCGCGAATGCGAGCGTGCCGCTCGTCGGTCGCGTATGACCGCTGATGAGATTGAAACACGTCGATTTACCCGCGCCGTTGGGGCCGATGATCGCGGTGATTTTATTCGGCGCGAGATCGAAGCTGACGTCGTCGACGGCGAGCAATCCACCGTAACGTTTGGTAAGGTTCCGAACTTCGAGCAAGGGTGTGTCCGTCACGGCGACGCCTTCGATTCTGCCGTTCCCGAAATCGACCCGTCGAGTCCGACGTTGCGTTCGCTCATGATGCGATCGTTCGACCCCTTGCGTGCGCGGAAGCGATCGAGCGCGCTCGTTATGCCTCCGGGAAGATAGATCACGAGCAAGATCAATGCGGGGCCGAACACGAGCATGCGATATTTTTCGAACGACTGTAAGAACTGCGAGAGCGTGGAAAGCAGCAACGTGCCCACGATCGGCCCGGCCGTGGTTCCGAGGCCGCCGACGATTGCGTAGAGCAGCATGTTAAACGTCACGTCGGTCTGCGTCGTCTCGGGCCCGAGGAACCCAACGTAGGTCGCATACAGCCCACCTGCAAGACCCGCCAGTACCGTCGCGACGACGAAGGCCAAGCGTTTCGCGCCGCTGACATCGATCCCGACCGCGCGCGCGAGATCCTCGTTACCCGCAAGTGCGAGAAGCGTTCGGCCGAAGAGCGAATGCCGAATCGCCGCGCTAACGGCGATTGCGACGAGTAGGAAGCCGTACACGAGTTCGTATTTGGGAATCGGATCGTCGAACGAGATCGGCCCGAGATGGCCCGCCGAGGGAATGTTGACGATCCCGATATTTCCGCCCGTGAGCCACTGCCAATTCGTGAGGACGATATTGATCATCACACCGATCGCCGCCGTGAAGATCGCGAAATAATTTCCGCGCGTACGAAGCGAAAGCGCACCGACGACATACCCGAAGCCACCCGTAACGATGCAACCGATCGCGAGGGCCGGCCAGAACGGCATCCCTGCGCGCGTGGTCAGCAACGCGACGATATAGGCACCGATTCCATAAAACGCTGCGTGGCCGAGCGAGAGTTGACCCGCAAACCCGAGGATGACGTTGAGGCCGTAGACGGCGATCGCGGTAATGTATCCATCGACGATGACTTGTTGATAATACGGATTGTGGACGAAAAACGGCAGCACGAAGCCGACGACGATCGCGACGGCGACGACGATGTGCGGCGCAGACATGCGCGCGGTCACGATGTTCTCGTAAAGAGGCCCGTCGGCTTGATCGCAAGGATGATCACGAGCAAGCCAAACGCGACCACATCTTGGTAGCTCGTCGAAATGTATGCAGCCGAAAAACTTTCAGCGAACGCGAGAATGAAAGCCCCCACGATCGCTCCGGGGATACTGCCCATACCGCCGAGCACGATCACGGCAAACGCCTTGAGCAAGACGACGAAACCCATCTCGGGGAAGATGAGGCTGATCGATGCGATGAGCGTGGCGGCAGCCGCCGCGAGGCCCGATGAGATCGCAAAGACGAGCGTCGCGACGCGATCCGTATCGATGCCCACGAGCGAGGCTCCCGCCGGGCTTTGCGCGACGGCTTCGATCGTGGATCCGAGCATCGTGCGTTTGAGAAAGTAGAAGAGCGCGCCCATCAAAGCGAATGCCGCGACGATTACGATGAGTTGTTGTTGCGTGGCGACGAAACCGAAAACGTTCACGACCTTATCGTAGGGTGTCGGCAGCACGCGAAAATCCGCACCCCAAATAAGTCGTGCGATGGCTTCGAGAAAAAAGAGCAACCCAATCGCCGCAATAATAGCGTTGACTTCAGGTGCGTGGCGAAGCGGACGGAAGACGACGCGTTCGACGATGGCACCGAGGACGGCGAGGCAAAGGACCGCGAGCAACATCGCCGGCCAGTACGGCGCGTGAAGGACGGTAATCGCCGCGAACGCCGCATACGCCCCGAACATGTACAGATGGCCGTGCGCGAAATTCGGAATGCCCATCGTGCCGTAGACGAGCGCGAGCCCGAGCGCGACGAGCGCGTAGATACTTCCGAGCACGAGGCCGTTGAGGAGTTCCTGAAGGAAAAAATGCACGCGCGACCGTTCCTACGGCTTGCGCCGAGGGACGAATCGTAGACACTCGAGGCACGGTAAATCGCTCACGTATCAAACCTCCACGTTCGTCTCGTGTGGCGCGCTACGGCGCGGATTTCCTGGAGGCGATTAGCACTTGAGAACGTTCAGCCACCTGCGCGAGGCGGGGGCGTCGGCAGCCCACCTTCGGGCGTAAACTCCTCACCGCCGCACGGGCCGAAGGTGTACCCGCCTTGTGGATGTGGGTTCCCGGGCACGCGTTGAACCTTCCAGCCCGTGCAGATTTCGATTCCAAGAATACGCTGGCGTTTGAGGATGTAGACGATCGCGGGCGAGCCGCCATCGAACAACGTGCCACCTTGCTTCACAACCTTAATAACTTTCGCAAGAACCTCGGGCGGCGGTGCGGCAGCGGCGTAATATGCCGCTTGTGCCTCTTCGATCGCCGCCTTGATTTCGTTCGTATAGTGCTTGGTGTTGTAGGTGACGAGCGCGCCTTGCGGGAGAAGCGCGTTGAGGCGGCCATTGAGATTATCGAGGCTGCCGCCGTTCGAGCGCGCTCCCGGCGTCGGCGCCGTCAGCGGGCGATTCGCGACGATCGCGGAAGCGGCGGGCGCGACCGGTGTGCGCGCGCTTGGATCGGCCGCGTTCGCGCCCGCGGGACCGACGACGGAGGCGGTGCCTGCGGCCTTCGCATCGCCTGCGGCCTTCGCATCGGCGGCGGCCTTCGCATCGGCGGCAGACTTCGCATCGGCTGCGGCCTTCGCATCGGCGGCAGACTTCGCATCGGCGGCGGACTTCGCGTCGGCGGCGGCCTTCGCATCGGCGGCAGACTTCGCGTCGCCGGCGGCCTTCGCATCGGCGGCGCGGCGAGCTTCGACGAGAGCTCGTGCTTCGAAGGCCGCACGTGCGGCGGCGGCGTTTACGGCGACATCGATGGCGGGCGGAGCGATCGGCGGGCGCGCCGTCGCGCGTTCCGTTGGCGCGGCGGTGGGTCGCGCCGACGGCGCGGCAGTCGGTGCCGCCGTCGGACGCGCGGTCGGCGCGAGCGTCGGTCGCGAAGTCTCGGCGATGGTCGGTGCGACCGTCGGCCGCAGCGTCGGAGCGAGCGTTGGGATTGCGGAGGGTGCCACCGTTGGCGCGATCGTCGGCGGCGCGGTCGCAACACGCGAAGCGATTGTTGGTGGATCGGTCGGCACGGTCGTTGGCACGGGGCTCGGTTCGCGCGTCGGCGGTGCGGTGACGAGCGGCGCGAGGACCGCGATGCGCTCCGCTTGCACGGGCGCGTGCGCGACGATCTTCGCGAGTTCGGGACGCTTCGGAGCGGCCCGCGCGACGTGTGGCCGCGGCCGCGACCGACGCACGATGGGCTTCGGCCTGACGATCGGTCGCGGCGTCGGTGAGGCCGTCGCAATCGGCGGCGGCGGCGCGCTCGGTTGCGACATCGGCGTTGGTTGTGCGATGACCGCAGCCAACGTCGGTGCGGATGTCGGCGTCGTGCGTTTTTGCACGGTACGATCTTGCGTAAAAGCGCGCGATTCTGTGGTGGTTTCTTTCGGCTCGGCAGCACCCGTCGGAAAAAGCACACGAATGATGAAAAACGCGAAAGCGAAAACGTGCAATGCGAGCGACAACGCATACGCGAGCGCATCGCGTCGACAAAAAGTCGGCATGAAAACGCATGTTCGCGCAAGGCCCGCCCGGCACCCCAGTGTAACGCGCACCTCGTGTTATTGGAGCGGTCGCGCAAACGAACCAAAATCGTCGCAACGATCGGGCCCGCATCGCGCGCACCGGAAACGATTCGCGCGCTCGTGCACGCGGGCCTCAATGTCGCCCGCTTGAATTTTTCACACGGTACGCACGCCGATCACGCAGCCATCGTCGCAGATATCCGCAAGATCGCAACCGAACTCGACGTCCCGGTCGCGGTGCTTCAGGATCTTCCCGGACCGAAAGTTCGCACCGGCCCACACGCAGATGGCGTCGACGCGGTTCGCCTCGAAGTTGGTGCGTCATTCTTCCTCTCCACGACGCCCGTGCCCGGGAGTTCTGCCGGCGTCTTCGTCAATTACGCGGGTCTCGCGCGCGACGTCGATATCGGCAAACGCGTCTATCTCGCCGACGGCGCGATTGCATTACGCATCGTAAACAAAAATCACGAGCGGATCGAAACACGCGTCGAGGTCGGCGGCGATCTCCGAGGTCAGCAAGGTATCAACTATCCCGACGGCACGCTCCAAATCGCCGCCGTGACCGATCGCGATTTCGAACATCTCGCTTTCGGGCTCGAAATCGGCGTCGATCTCGTCGCCATCTCTTTCGTCAAAAGCGCCGAAGACGTGCTCCGCGTCAAACGCTTCATCGCAGAGCGCGGTAAGAACGTCCCCGTCATCGCGAAGATTGAAAAGCATGAAGCACTCGAAAACATCGACGCGATCATCGACGCAGCCGATGCGATCATGGTCGCACGCGGAGATCTCGGCATCGAGATTCCACTCGAACGCGTCCCGATGGTACAAAAAGATCTCATCGCACGCGCGAATCGAGTTTCGAAGCCCGTCATCACCGCGACGCAGATGCTCGAATCGATGATCTCCGCCGCGCGTCCGACACGCGCCGAAGCGACCGACGTCGCCAACGCCATCATCGACGGCACCGATGCCGTCATGCTCTCGGGTGAGACGGCGCGCGGTGCCTATCCAATCGAAGCCGTCAGCGTTATGGCGACGATTGCCCGCGAGATCGAAGCGAGTTATCCGCACGAAGTCTTGCGCTATCGACGCATGGCGCACGTCAATCGCTCGATCGAAACGACGATCGCCGAAGGCGCCGCACAGATGGCGGAGGAGCTCGAACTCAAGTACATCGTAACGGGCACGACGACCGGGAACACCGCGCGCCACATCTCATCGTTCCGGCCGCGCGCGGCGATCATCGCGATGACGCCAATCCCCGAAGTTGCACGACGCATGTCCCTCGTTTGGGGCGTGGAAGCGATCGTCGTCGATACGTATCGCTACTTCGAAACGCTCATCGATATCGTTGAAGCACGCATGCAACGCGAGAATCTCGCCCATCCTGGCGACACGATCGCCGTAACCTCAGGCATCCCCGTCGGGGAAGGCGGCACGAATATTCTCAAGATTCATCAATTGCCGTAGCCCGCACGATCGCGCTGCGCAAAGTGCGTCGGGCGATCGTGGTACGCCGCACATTCGAACGTCGCGAAACCACATTTTTCAGCGATGCGCAAAGATGCCACGTTCTCGGCGTCGATCAGGCAGACCGTGCGAGACGAATCGAGGTGCGCATCGCCCCAGGCGAGCGCCGCGCGGACGGCTTCGGTTCCGAGACCCTGACCGTGCACCCGCGAGACCAGCGCCCAGCCCATCTCAGGCACGCCGCGCATCGCGGCGATGACGTCGCGCTTGAAATCCGCGAAGCCGACCTCGCCGACGAACGCGCCCGTGGCACGTTCCTCGATTGCCCAATAGCCGAAATGGTTGTACGACCAGTGGCCGGCGTAACTGAGGATACGCGCCCAAACCTGTTGCCGCGTCGATGGTTTGCCACCGATGTATCGCACCACGCTCAGGTCGCCCCACATCTCAGCACTCGCATCGACGTCGTGGATCGCATGTCGACGTAGGATTAGGCGTTCGGTCTCGAGGATCGGCGCTGCAGCGAAATCATTCATCGCGCGGGGCTCAGTAAGCGAGGCGCCATATCACCACTCACAGCGAAGCGCACGCGCCGTCGAAGTACGCCATTCCCCGGTCTCCACCGCAATCGAGATAGACGGTCAGGGCTCCGTCGTGGTGGTACCGAGCGGAGATCTCGTGCCATATGCTCAGCAAGCGAAAGCCCTCCGCTTGTTCAGTGGGAGAGTCTCGGCCGTAATGCTCCCGGATACGACAATCGCACCGTGTGTCCGTCGCTCCGCTGCAAACGAAGTTCGCGCGACTAGCGACCTTTCCGGATCGCGATCTCGAATTCGTGCGATTCGATTGCGTCGAGCCGTGCATCGCCAAACCACGACGCGAACGGACCTCCACCGCCACAAGGCACGCTTCCAAAGAACATCAGCGCGAAAACCAGAGCGCACGCGACCAGCGCGAGCGCGGCACCGATCTTTTCGCCGCGTTGCATGATTCGCGACCTTCCTCACCCTGCTCGCCGCGTACCCGTCGATTCGTACGCTTCGACGTACGCCTTCACGACGACGTCGCGCGCGAAACGAGCGCGCGCCGCATCGCGCTGACGAGCGGCGCCCACCCACGCCGCATCGATCCCCGTCCACGCCGCAATGATGCCTTCGGCAAACCCGGCTGCATCATCGGGCACGAGCCACCCGGTCTCGCACGAATCGAGGGCATCCGCGAGCGCGCCCGCGTTCGCCGCGACGACGGGAACGCCCGCGACGAGTGCTTCGAGCGGTGCTTGCGGTTGTGCGTCGCGCGAGATCGGCACGACCAGCACGTCGATCGTTGCGAAGAAATCGGCCGCCCCGATCTCACCACGAAAGTTCACGACCGATGCAAGCTTCTTCTCGCGCACGTACGCCGCGACGAACTGTCGCGCGCGCCCACCGCCCGCAATCTCGAAGCGCGCGTCGGGAAAGCGCACGTGCACGAGTGCGAACGCATCGATCGCAGTCTCCCACGACTGATCGGCCGAAAGCGAACCGCGCCAGCCAACGATCGGCCCCGGGCGCGCGACGGGTCGCTCGAGCACGGCGCCTCCACCCGGTGGCAACGGCACGCCGTGCGGCACGACCGCAATCGAATCGTCATCGAGTGCCAGCCGCGTTTCGAGCGCGCGCGCGAGCGTCGGATAGGTCGCGATGAGACCGCGCGCGCGCCGCAAATAGCCAGGAAGTTTCAAATCGACGAGCTTCTGCGGCAACTCTTTATCGCGCTGCGGATCGTGGAACGTACCGACGGTTTTCGCGGCGAGACTTGCGGGAAACGTTCCGAGCGCGACCGCCATCGCGGGAAGACCGTGCGCGTGCACGAGATCGGGTTTGAATTTGGAGACGACGCGACGCAGCCGTGAGACCGCGATCCCCATGCCGATGAAGCCGCCCGGACGCCAAACCTTGATCGCGATGCCGGCATCCGCGAAGCGGCGTTTTGCATCTGCCGGCACGAGTGCGAGGATCTCGTAGCGCTCGCGGAGCGCCACGCAGAGTTCGAGCACCTCGCGAGCCATCGCGTCGCCCTGCACGGAGACGAGCATCAAGAGTTTGGTCATGCGGTCGCTTTCGCGCGGGTCTTCTTTCCGCGCACGTCGCGCAACACGGTTTCGGCGTGTTCGAGCGCGACGGCGGCGGTGTTGCCGGCGAGCATGCGCGCGATCTCTTCGAGAATCGCATCACTTCGGTTGAGTTCGACGAGTTCGACGATCGTCGTTCCCGCGCGTTCGCGTTTTCGTAACGCGTAATGTCGATCCGCCCACGACGCAATTTGCGCGAGGTGCGTCACGCAGAGCACCTGGCTCACGCGCGCGAGCGCGCCAATTCGCGCACCGACCGCCGTCGCCGTCGCTCCGCCGATGCCCGCATCGATCTCATCGAAGACGAGTGCCGTGCGTTCGCGTCGGTCGGCGAGCACGACGACGAGGGCGAGCAAAACGCGCGAGAGTTCGCCGCCCGATGCCGCGCGCGCGAGCGGCCGCACGGGCTCGCCCGGGTTTGGGGAGAGCGCGAACTCGGGCGACTCGGCGCCGCTCGGTCCGAGCGCGGCGAGCGGTTCGAGCACGACGGCGAATCGCGCCGCCGGCATCGCGAGCTCGGCAAGTTCTTCGCCGACGCGCTTCTCGAGTATCGCCGCGGCTTTCGCGCGTAGTTTCGTGAGCGCACCGCATTCCCGTTCGAGATCGGCACGCGCGCGATCGCATGCCGTGCGCAATGCGGCCTCACGATCGTCGCGTGCGTCTTCGTTTGCAATCGTCGTCTCGAAACGCGCGCGCGCTTCGAAGACGGCGTCGATCGAACCACCGTATTTCTTTTTGAGTGCGTCGATGAGACTCAAGCGCGCCGTTGCGGCCTCGAGTTCGCCCGTATCGAGTTCGGTCGCATCGCGTTCGCGCGCGATCGCCGCGGCGGCGTCGTTCGTTTCGCTCTGGAGCGCTGCGAGCGTCTGCGCGAGACCCGCGAGCGAAGCACCGAATCGTGCGACGCCCGACAGCGCGGCGGCTGCCGCACCAAGCGCTTCCATCGCGTTTACGTCTTCGCCCGCAAGCGCTTCGTGCGCGGATCCGAGCGCGCTTGCGATTTTCTCGACGTTGACGAGATAGTCGCGCCGGTCGCGTAAGGCCACATCTTCACGCGCGACGAGGGTGGCTTCGTCGATCTCGCGCGCCGCAAAACGTGCGAATTCGAGTTCGGCAAGCGCGCGGCCGACGTTTTCGGTTAGCTCGGCAAGCGCGGCTTGGGCCGTCGCGAGCGCGGCGCACGCATCACGGATCGCACGCCGCCGTGCGAGCGCGTCGTCGCCCGCGAAGGCATCGAGCACGTCGAGCTGATACGCGCGCGAAAGCAGACGCTGTTGTTCGTGTTGACCCACGGCTTCGAGCACCCGCTCGCCGAGCGCGCGCAATTGGCCCGACGTTGCGAGGCGACCGTTGATACGCGCGCTCGATTTCCCCGACGGCAACATTTCGCGCACGAGGATCGCGGCATCGTCGTCGCTCTCGAAACCGTCGGCATCGAGCGCTTCGCGCAGCGCCGCATCCACATCGATCGCGAGCGTCACGCGCGCGCGCGGCGCGCCGGCACGCACGATATCCGCCGACGACCGCTCGCCAAGAACGAACGCGAGCGATCCGAGCAACATCGTCTTACCCGACCCCGTCTCGCCGCTACACACGGTGAACCCATCTGCAAACTCGAGCGACGCGCGCGCGATGAGCGCGAAGTCCTCGATCTCGAGCCGCGCGAGGCGCATCAGCGATCCTTCACGGGTGCGTTCCACCGCAGTTTGCCCTCGAGGAGGGCGAAGAAGTCGAGCGATTCGCGGCGCGCGAAACGTACTTTACGCTCGTACCGCGTCACGGTGACGCGCTCGCCCGGAAAGAGTTCTTCGATCACTTGACCGTCGGCTTCGAGCGCGACGCCACGCATCTCCGCATCGCATGCGATCACGATTTGCGACGAAGTCGGCACGACGAGCGGCCGCGAGAAAAGCGTGTGCGGTAAGAGCGCGGTCACGATGAACGCATCGACATCGGGCGCGACGATCGGGCCGCCCGCCGAAAGCGAATACGCCGTCGACCCCGTCGGCGTCGCGACGACGATACCGTCGGCGGGACCGTGCGCGGCTTCTGTGTTATCGATGTAAAGCCCGAAGGGCATCATGTGCGGGCTCGTGCGCGTGACGACGATATCGTTGAGCGCGAAGTGCGTGCGACCGTGAACCTCGACTTGGAGCGCGACGCGTTCGTCGATCTCGAAGCCCGCAGCGAGAATCTGCGGAAGATGTGCGAGCGCCGCATCGTTGCCATCCATCTCGGTGAGGAAACCCAAGCGACCCGTATTGATGCCGAAAAGCGGAATGCCCAGCGGCGCGGCGAGTTGCGCCGCACGCAAGAGCGTGCCGTCGCCGCCGAGCGTCACCAGCAACTTCGCATCGGCGATCGTCGCACCCGCGGTCGCCAGACGCAATTCGCGTTCTTGCGCCTCGTCGAGGGCGACTGCGAATCCAGCATCGCGGATTTGCGCCGCAATCGCGGCGGCGGCCGCGCGGGCGTGCGCGCGAAAGAGATCGACGTAGAGCGCGATCGTCCCCGTCGCTGCGAGCGTCTCCATTACGCGGCGTGCTTTGCGAGCGCGAGGTCGATTGCGGCATCGTCGAACGACACGCCGCCACGGCGAACGAGTGCGAAAAATTCGATATTCCCCGCGGGTCCGACGAGCCGACTACACACGAGCATTTGCGGCACGAGCCCGAGACCCAGCGTCGCCGTGCGAAATTCGCAGAGAATCGCGCGGTGCACGCCCGGATCGCGCACGACTCCGCCCGTGCCCAAACGATCGCGCCCCGCTTCGAACTGCGGTTTGACCAGCGCGACGATCGATGCGCCCGCATCACCGCTCAAAAACGCGCGCGTGCGATCGAGAATCGTGACGACCGAGATAAACGACGCATCGATCGTAACCACGTCGAAAGGCGCACCGAGTACGCCATCGGGGACGAGGCGAAAGTTCGTGCGCTCCACAACACGTACGCGCGGATCGTCGCGCAAGCT
>JAYTXC010000190.1:0-1514 GCA_043743145.1 Rhodospirillales bacterium | reverse complement strand
CGAATCGTCCCCGTCGCCCGAATCCCGCACTGCGGGATCGAGCGCGATTGGTGCTCCACTCAAAGAAATCGGTCGCATTCGCGTCACGTCGCCGCTGTGCAAAGCGCTCGTCGGAATGGCCGCGCAAGCCGTCGCGATCGAAACCGAGAACGACCGACGCCTCGCGATTGCCGAGACCACACTCCAGACGATCGACCTCGATCGCAACGAGCTCCTAAAATATCAGGGTGTTCGCGAGATCACGCAGCAATATGTCGATTTGCGCAAATCGGCGCTCGCCGGCCATCAGCTGATGCGCGATTTTCGCGAACAGGTCAAAACGGCGCCGAATGCCGAGCAACGCGACAATCTCAAGACGTTTGCGGATGCACTCGACGGCGCACTGCGCCGTCAACGGGCACTCGCCGATGATATGGGGCGGCTCGTGGCGTTCCTCGACGCGCACCCGCCAATTAGCAAAGAAGACCACGACGCGCTCGTCTTCAACGCGCTGATCACACAAGGCGATCGCCGTTTTTCGCGTCAGATTTTCGACCCACGTGTCGATGGCCCACTTGCGGTCGTTCCCGACTCGCTTTCGACGACTGCGAAGGCTGCCGGAATCGAAATCACTCGTCGGGCCGAGCCGATCGGCAGCGACGAAGATGCGGCGGCGGCCCGAATCGAGACCGCGTTTTCCGGTTGCTAATAAGAACCTCTCCTGGTAAAGCGAAGGAAATTAATGCCTCTCTAATGCGGTCCCGAGGGTCCATCTCAGGATTCTAAGCGCACACGAGGAGTGTTAAGTGCACGTGCCCATACGCATGCACCGTTTCGTTCACGGCTCCGGCTGGAACGACCGAATCACTCGTCGATATCGTCGACCGCTCGGCGAACGCGTACTACACCGTGCTCACGACGGGCGCCGGTCCGCAAATCGCGGTTTTGCCCGCAAATCTCGGGCCGTTCTTCGGTGGCGCACCAACGACATCGATCGCGATAGGCGACACGTTCTCAATTCGCATCGTCAACCTCGACTATCCGGGCTTCGAATCGGGCGTCCCGCAAAATACACAGCAGTCCCCGACACTCGCCGGCCCGAGTGGCCAAGCCGACATCTCGTACGCACCCGTGGTCGGCGGAACGTACTAAGCAACATCGCTTCTCGGCTCGGCCGAGCGGTAAAAAGAGAGACCCGAGGTCGGCGACCTCGGGTCTCTCTTTTGTCATACGCATCGCGCGTGTGAATCGCGCTTACGGCGCTTTGCTTGCGCCCGCCGAAGGTGACGCCGTAACAACCGGTGCCGCCATTTCGTCGAGTTCTTTCTGCGCCGCGTCGCGAACGGCAACCGCGGTATCGTGATACGTCGACGGACGCGCGGGCCCCGCATGTGTCGAGCCCGAGCCGCTCGTACCATTCGAGCGATAGACGTTCTGCGCGCCGCTCGTCCAATCGATGGTCTCTTTGGTGAGATCGATTGCGCTCGCGAGGCTGTGTTTCGCCGCAATTTTTTCATCCGTCAGACGCTGAAAAT
>JAYTXC010000189.1:0-2597 GCA_043743145.1 Rhodospirillales bacterium | reverse complement strand
AAAAATAGTGAAGACGTATAAAACACAAACAGAAGTCAGTGCGACGTGTCAGCTACTGACTCGCCGATCACGAGCTTAGCCGGGGCGCTCGGAATCGATGCCGAATCGCGACATATGGCAAGTGGTGTCCCTGCCCCGGCTCCGCTCGATGGTGCGGCGCTCCCGACGGGAACGGTCACGTTTCTCCTCACGGATATCGAAGGGAGCACGGAGCGCTGGGACGCGCATCGCGAGGCGATGTTGGCGGCGGTGCAGCGGCACGATGCGATCGGTCACGCGGCGATGGTCGCGCACGGCGGCTACGTCTTCAAAACGCTCGGCGATGCATTTTGCGTCGCGTTCGCGCGACCCGAGGCCGCCGTCGCCGCCGCACTCGACTTCCAGCTCGCCATAGCGGCCGAAGACTTCGCCGCCGTCGGCGGACTGCGTGTTCGCGCGGCGCTCCATACCGGAACTGCGGACGAACGTGATAGCGACTATTTCGGGGCAGCGGTCAATCGCGTCGCGCGGCTGCTCTCGATCGGTCACGGCGGTCAGACGCTGCTCTCCGGTGTGATGCACGATCTCGTTCTCGGCGCACTTCCAGCGCAGGCGAGTTTACGCGATCTCGGCGAGCATCGCCTCAAGGATCTCGCTCGCCCGGAATACGTGTATCAGCTCGTCGTTCCAGATCTCGTATCGGAGTTTCCGGCACTGCGGTCGCTCGAATCGATGGCCAATAATCTGCCCTTGCAGATGACATCGTTCATCGGTCGCGAGCGCGAAGTCGCGGAGATTACGGAGTTACTCGGGACGCATCGGCTCGTGACGGTCGTGGGGTCGGGCGGGATCGGCAAGACGCGCACGTCGTTGCAGGTCGCGGTAAATCTCCTCGATGGTTCGGGCAACGGCGTCTGGTTTATCGAACTCGCACCGCTCGCAAACGGAGAGTACATCCCAGCGGCGGTAGCGCAGGCGCTCGGGCTCTCGCTGCCGCCCGAGGGCGATGCGCTCGCGCACCTCGTCAAGACACTTAGGTCGTGGCAGGCACTTCTCGTTTTCGATAACTGCGAGCATCTCATCGAAGGCTCCGCGAAGACGATCGCGGCGCTCCTTCGCGGTTGTCCGAAGGTCTCTGTGCTCGCATCCAGCCGTCAAGGACTTGGTGTCGTGGGAGAGGCGACGTATCGCCTTCCGTCGCTCGCGGTCGGTGACGCTGGGTTCGACGATTTGAGCGCGACCGACGCCGCTGCCACACCGGCTGTGGCGCTTTTCGTCGAGCGCGCGATTTCCGCCAACCAGAGCTTCACCATTACCGATGAAAATGCGTCGACGATTGCGGAAATCTGTCGTCGACTCGACGGCATTCCGCTCGCGATCGAACTATCGGCGGCGCGCGTTAAAATGCTGAGCCCTCGGCAGTTACGAGATCGGCTCGACGAACGTTTTCGCGTCTTGACTGGCGGGGGTCGCGATGTGCTGCCGCGTCAAAAGACGCTACGCGCGCTCATCGATTGGAGTCACGATCTCCTCGACGATCGCGAACGAATGCTCTTTCGTCGACTCGGCATCTTTGTGAACGGCTTCACGCTCGAAGCGGCGACGGCTGTCGGGACGAGCGACGATCTTGACGCGCTCGATCTCTTCGACGTGCTGGCATCGTTGGTCGATAAATCGCTGGTCCTCGCGGAGCCCGCCGGCGATGCTTTGCGCTATCGGATGCTTGAGTCAACTCGCGCCTACGCACGCGAAAAACTCGATGCATCGGGCGAATCTGACGACTACGCGCTTCGCCATCTCCGCCATCTTCGCGATCGATTCGTCGACGAACGCAAACGCCTTGACCGTACCGGTCGTATGGAGCCTTGCGAACGCCTCATTGCAATCGAACTCGAAGACGTTCGTGCCGCACTCGACTGGGGAACGGCGAATGGCGAAGCGATACTCGCAAGTGAGATGATCGTTGCCGTGGGCAGTGGTTGGAGAGCGGTCGCGCTTACGGGCGAGGGGTACGAGCGCATTGGACACGCCATCGAACTGCTGGGAAACTATGGCCCAGCGTCACTGCGGTCGTCGCTCGTCACTTGGAAAGGTACGTTTGCGTCAGACTTCGGACGCACCACGGAAGCCTGCGACCTCACATCGGAAAGTGTTCGGCTCGGCCGCGTTTCGGGGGATCGCACAACGCTGGCGTTCGCCCTGATGAACCAATCGGTTGGATTGCGTCGCGCCGGCCGCGTCGATGACGCTGCCGACGCCCTTACGGAGGCGGAAACACTAATTTCAAGCGAAGATCGCTGGCTGGCCCTCTCCGCATTGCAGAATAAATCCATCTTGGTCGCGATACGCGGCGATCACGAGAGCGCCATGCGCCTGAGTGAAGAACTCCGCGATAAGAGTCGAGCGCTCGGAAACCGTTCATTGGCCGTTGGTTCGGGTCTCAATCTCGCCGAGTGGGAACATGCCCTTGGCGAGACGGAGCGAGCCGTCGTTATTTTGCAAGAAACGTTGGCCGACATCCAAAGCGCGCCGACTTGCTTTGAACTGGGGTACGTAGCCAGCGCGTGCAATCTCCTTGGGTATTTGGTCGCGCTCGATCGACTTTCCGAAGCGCGGGC
>JAYTXC010000188.1:0-8543 GCA_043743145.1 Rhodospirillales bacterium | reverse complement strand
GCGCGTGAGAAGACCGCGCGGATCTCGGGGAGATCGGGGCTCACGCGCACCGTCCGCGTGGCAAACGTCGCGCGTAATTGCGCGAGCGTTCCCGACGCGCGGACCTTGCCCGCACCGACGATGCAAAACTCGCGGCAGAGCGATTCGATGGCGTAGAGTTGGTGGCTGGAAAGGACGACGGTCGTGCCCGCTTGCGCGAGCGTCCTGATACACGCGATCATCGTCTCGGCGTTCATCGGATCGAGGCCCGAAAACGGTTCGTCGAGGACGAGCAACTCGGGTTCGTGGAGGACGGCGCACGCGAGTTGCACTTTCTGCTGGTTACCTTTCGAGAGTTCGCCGCACGCGCGTTTGGCGTAATGCGCGATATCGAGGATCTCGAGCCACCGATCCGTGCGCTCGCGCGCGTCGGCGGCGCCGACGCCATGAAGGCGACCCATGTAAATGATTTGATCGCGAACGCTCATCTCGCCGTAGAGACCGCGCTCTTCGGGAAGGTAGCCGAACCGGCGCCGCGTCCGCCGATCGACGTTGGTCCCATCCCACGAAATCGAGCCGCCGTCGGGGAGATAGATGCCGAGTATCATGCGCATCGTGGTCGTCTTGCCCGCGCCGTTTGGCCCTAGGAGTGCGAAGATACTCCCGCGCTCGACTGTGAAACTGACGTCGGCGACGGCAATGGCCGAGCCGAACGAACGGCGGATGTGATCGACGACGAGCATACTTCAAAACGATTCGACCGCGCGGGAGCCATTGCCGTTCGAAGCAAAATCGCAGCGGCAATGGAATCGCCGCGAGTTTGGGGTGCGACCCTGCAAGAATGTGCGCGTTATTACGCCTGCGACGGCCTGGGCTTCGTCGCGGACGACACGTTCTTTCGCGCGGTCGACGTCGCGGCGCCGCCGGAACTCGTGTACGCGTGGCTCACGCAATTGCGCGTCGCACCGTACAGTTACGATCTGCTCGATAATTTCGGTAGGCGGAGCCCGCCGCGGCGCAACGGCGCGCTTGCCACGCTCGCGCCGGGGATGATCGCGATGACGATCTTCCGCGTCGTCAATGCCGAACACGCGCAATCGCTGACCGTGGCTCTGGGCTCTCGCGGTATCGCTCGCATCATGGGTGATTTTTGCGGGACCTATGCGATCGAGCGCGCTGGCGACGGCGATGGCGTACGGCTCGTGGCAAAGATTCTCGTTCGATACCCGCGGAGTTGGTATGGTGACGTCCTACGGCGAGTGATGCCGACGCTCGATCTCATCATGTTCCGCAAACAACTCGAGACGCTTCGTGACCATGCCGAACGTGAGGCACGCCTCGGTGGTCGAAGGAGCGCGATCGGCGAAATCAATCCGCCGAGACCGACCGCACGGTGACTCCGCGACCGTGCGGTTTCGTCACGTTCGCCAAAATACGTATGCTCTTGGAGATTTTTGATGAACCTACGCAATCTCGCGGTCGCGCTCGTCGCAGGATCTGCAATCCTCGCATCCGCGACGCCGTCCATCGCGAAAAAGACCGCCGCCGTCGCTGCAGCCCCGGCCGCACCGGCCGATCACGCGCGCTTTAGCACGGCCGTCACGAACGCGGGCGCACCTGCGCTTCAAACGACCGTCGATATGATTACGGCCGGCAGCGATAAGACGGGCTTTCAATCGACGACGCTCGTCGGCCATCTCGCAGGCGCCTTGACACAAGCGGAACTCGCCTCGCTCACGAAGCAGTTCGGCGCGGATAACGTGACGTCGTTCGTCGAGACGTCGAATTTCGTCGTGACCGATGCCGTCGCCAAAGTCACGGCCGCGAAGGTCCCGCTGCCCAAAGTCACGACCCCGCTTCCCGATGGCAAAGCGCTCTCCGCAGCGCTCTATATGCTCGGCGTGACGCCCGACAAATCGTTCGACGTGGAGTATATGCTCGACGCACTCGTGACGCACGGCATCCATACCGCCGTGATGGACGACATCGATAGAGATCCCGCGATGGGGCCGAAGGCGGACGCGAATTATCACGCCGTCCTCACGCAGACGATGAAAGATCTCAAAGCCGCATACAAACTCTAAATCGCCGCTCCGGCGACGATGTTATCTTGCCGTCGTGCGCGCCGCGTGCGCGACGATATCGCGGAACGCGGCTTCGGGTGCCGCATCCTCGCGCGAAAAATCCATTACCGCGCTCTCACGCGCGCGGTACGCCGTTTTCTCATTCGTTGCCGTCAGATCGATGCGTTCGGGAAGGGCCGTAAACGGTCGAAGATCGGACTTCGCTTTGTTCGTGAAAGCGTCGGCGAGGGTGGCTGCGGTCGCGTCGTACACCGAAAGCGGCGGCAGATCGAGTATCGTTTCGATCGTGCGCACGATGCCTGCCGTGGAATGGTGCCGATGGATGGTACCGCCCGCGCTATAGGCGCTCACGACGAGGACGGGCATGCGTTGCGCGTCGACGTGATCGGCGCCGTTCTGTGCGTCATCCTCGACGACGAAGATTGCCGTATCGCGCCAGTAAGGAGAATGCGACACCGCCTCGATGAGTTTGCCGACCGCGAGATCGTTCTGTGCGACGAACGCTGCGGGCGTGAGGGCACCGGGCTTCGTACCCGCCGTGTGGTCGTTCGGAAAGCGCATGATTTCGAGTTGCGGGAGCGTTTTGTCGCGAACGAAACCATCGAACTCGCGCTTCCACTCGATAAATCGATCGAGGTCGCTGAAGGCCAGATCGAATCCCGGATACCGCGGATCGGTCGTTTCGGCAAGGTCTTGCATGTGTGAAACGATCTGAGGCTCGGGCTTCATCGACAACGCCGTCGTGAACTCACCGTAGTTGCGAAACGAGATGCCCGCACGTTTTGCGGAATTCCAGAGATAGCCATTGTGCGGGGTCGATGCGCTCGCCTCGTCTTCGAAATCGTAGGCCTTGCGTCGGCCACCGTACACCGGCGGCCACATCCGTTCGAGATAATCATTCGCAAACGCACCGACCGTCCAGTTGTGCCCGTCGGCACTCACTTCCGCATCCGCCATCGTGTTGTCCAGCACACCGAATCGCTCGGCGATCGCGTGTTGATTCGGCGTCACGTTTTTTCCGAAAAGCACGAGGTTGGGATCGCCGCTCGCGCCGGGAATATCGCCGAAAACCTGATCGAACGTACGGTTCTCTTTCACGACATAGATCACGTGTTTGATCGGCCCACGCGCGACGACGACCGCCGATTTGTCGCCGACCGTTCGGCTTGGAACGCGACTGTTTTCGACGACGCGATCGTTCGCGCGCGCGAGCGCGCCGTCGCTCGCATCAATCCGTCGGATCGATCCGATCATCTCGCGCGCGACGTAGCCCGCATCGCCCGCGTTGCGTTGGAATGGCTTGAACTGCGGATTTGCGTGCGACGATTCGCCTTTACCGTCGATGACGTCGAGCGTCGTGCCGTCGGGGCCGACGACGATTGCCGTGGGATACCATCCGGTGGGAAGCGCGCCGATGAGATGCGGTCGCGTTGCCGCGAGGTCGATGACGCCGATCGCATTGATCGCAGATTCCGCGACGTACAAGCGCTTGCCATCGCGCGAGAGTGCGAGTGCGGTGGGTGACGCGCCGGCGAGCGATTCCGATGCGGTCGCAGCGAAGGGGCTCACCGCAATCGCGCTCGCACGAACCTGCGTCGCCGTATCGACGACGCCGATCGAATCGTCATCGGTCTCCGAAACGTACAGTCGTGAACCATCGGGCGAGAGCGCGAGCGCTTGTGGATGTTTGCCGACGGCGATCGTCGCGCGTACGGTCGCGGCCGCAACGTCGATTGCGGTAATCGACGCTTCGCCCCAATTCGCGGCATAGAGCGTCTTGCCGTCGGCACCATACGCGAGCCCAAACGGATGCGCGCCAACGGCCACGGGTGCGCTCACCGCGCCACTCGCGAGATCGACGAAGCGCACGGCACGTGCGAGGTCGCCGCTGATCGCGAGCTTCTTTCCGTCGGGAGACCGCACGATCGCCGCCGCCCAAAATGGTCCGGGAATCGCGATCGTGCGATCGATCGCACCCGTCACGGCATCGACGTGCGCGATGGCATCTTTCGCCGCCAGACTTACCCAAAACGTGGTTCCCGTCGCATCGGCGAGCGGCGCGCCCGACGCTCCGTCGAGCGGAATCGTACGTTCTTCGCGCAGCGTTCGCGCGTCGAAGATGCGCGCGGCTGCTGCGGCCTGGCCATCTTCGATGACCACGAGATGCTTGCCGTCGGCGGTTGGTGCCGCGCCCTGCGGAAGCGTGCCGGTCGTCGCGACGATGTCGGTTGGAGCCGAGAGCCGCCATTCCGTGGGAAGCTCGATATCGGCACGCGCGGCGAACGCCGCGCTTCCGGCGAGCGAGGCGCACGCGAATGCGACGAGGATCGTCTTCTTCACCGCGCTATGCTACGGAGCGAACGTCATCGCGCGCTTAAGCTCGCGGGCGAGCAGTGCCGGCGCGAGCACGGCATACACCACGAGCGTGAGTGCGAAAAAGCCTTCGTGGACGGCGGCGAGCGGATGGTGATCGATGAAGCGGCAGCCGATATTCGTGCCGCCCATCGCGAGCGCAAACGCGGCCCATGCGAGATGCAGACCACGCCCGGGATCGACGCGCGCACCGAAGACCGACGCTTCGCCCGAGGCGCGCGCGCGCACCCACCAGGCGATCATCGCAATGCCGATCGCAAAACAGAGGCCACCGGTAACCGCGCCCCACGCGATGTCGAACGCGCGCGAACCTTCGAACATGTGGGCTACTGTCGCACGGCGGTCGCGGCTTCCCGCTCGCTCTACGCGTGAACGACGAGGCCGAGCCCTACGGCGATCGACGCGGAGGCGATCACGACGGCCCATGCGGGGACGCGCGTTGCGGCGAGTGTTCCGAATGCAACGATTGCGAGGACGATCCCGAGGTGGTCGTGCGCGAGCGAAACAGCGATCGGATCGACGAGGATGGCGCCGAGAAGGCCAACGACGGCCGCACCGAGTCCCGCGACGACGCTCGCCGCGCGCGGCAACTCGCGCAGGGCGCGCCAGAGCGGCACGACCGCGACGAGCAAGAGGAACGACGGTGCGAAGATCCCCGCGAGTGCGATCGCCGCGCCAATGATGCCATTTGGCTCGCCGGCACTCGCGGCGCCGAGAAAGGCGGCGAACGTCGAGAGCGGGCCTGGCATCGCTTGCGCGGCGCCATATCCCGCGAAGAAGACGCGTTCGCTCACGAGCGGGCCGATCGCGCTTGCGAGAAAGGGCAAGACGACGTGCCCGCCGCCAAAGACGAGCGCACCCGCGCGAAAGCAGAGCGCGAAGAGCGCGAGCGGGCCGCCGCCCCCCGCGAGGACGGGCGTGAGCCCGAGCACGAGCGCGAAGAGCGCACCCGCGATGACACCCGCGCGGCGCGGGATCGTGAGGGCGGTCGGGCCGCGCGGCATCTCTCCGCCGGATCCGAATCGACCGCCCACGACACCGCCGAGCACGAGCGGGATCCAGCCGTACCCCGGCGCCATGCGATCGAGCACGAGCGCAAGCGCGAAGGCGCCGAGTGCAATGCCGCGCGCGAGCGACGTCGCAGCGAACGTGCGCGCCATCTGCATGACTGCGAGCGCGACGACACCCGCGGCCGCAGCGAGAAGCCCCTCGGTCATGCCACGCAGGAGCGGCCCGTTCGCGGCGCTGCCCGGGGCGAATTCCGCGCCGTGAAGCCAGAGGCCGAATGCCGCCATCACGACTGCCGACGGCAACGTAAAACCGAGCCACGCCGCAAGCGCACCGAGCGGACCCGCCCGCCGGTATCCGAGCAAGAGTCCCACCTGACTGCTGGTAGGCCCGGGCAAGATCGAGCACAGTGCGAGCATCTCGCCGAATGTCGCATCGTCGACCCAGCGCGCACGATCGACGAACTCGCGACGGAAAAATCCAACGTGTGCGATCGGGCCACCGAACGACGTGATACCGAGCCGCAAAAATCGCACGAAGACTTCGAGCCACGCCGCCACCGTGCAAAAGTCGGCGCGTCAAGCGAGCATGCCTGCTGGGTGCGCGAGGCGAACTTTATACGGACCATGAGCTTGATCGACTCGACCGTCTTTGCCGGCGGCGAATTCAAAAAATACGACGACGCCCGCATCGGCCTGCTCACGCACGGCCTCAATTACGGCACCGGGTGCTTCGAAGGCGTCCGCGGATATTGGAACGCGGACGAGCGCGAACTCTACCTCTTACAATTGCGCGAACATTACGAGCGCCTGCACGCCTCGGCGAAGATTCTGATGATGGAACTGCCCCATTCGATCGACGACCTCATCGAGATCACGACCGAACTCTGCGCGCGAAATCGCTTCGAAGAGAACATCTACATTCGGCCGCTCATGTATAAATCGGCAGAAGATATCGGCGTAAAACTCGCGGGCGTCCCCGACGCTTTCGCGATGATCGCGATCCCGTTCAGCAAATATTTCGACGCGACCGCGGGCCTCCGGACCTGCGTGAGTTCGTGGCGCCGTCTCGACGATACGATGGTGCCCGCGCGCGCGAAGATCACGGGCGCGTATATCAATTCGGCCTTCGCGAAGAGCGAAGCGCAGATGAATGGATTCGACGAAGCGATTATGCTCTCGGCCGACGGCCACGTCGCCGAAGGTTCGGCTGCGAACCTTTTCATCGTCAAGCGCGGCGTCGTCTACACGCCCGATGCGTCGCAGAACGTGCTCGAGGGCATCACGCGCCGTTCGATGATGATGCTCGCCAAAGACGAACTCGGCATGCCCATCGTCGAGCGTGCGATCGACCGCAGCGAACTCTATACCGCAGACGAACTTTTTCTGAGCGGTAGTGCGGTCGGAATCTCGTTCATCAATTCCGTCGATCACCGCGTCATCGGCGACGGCACGATGGGTCCCGTCGCGCGCGAACTCGGTCGCATCTTCAACGAACTCACCTATGGCCGCATCGCCAAGTACAAACACTTCTTGACCGCAACCTATGCGAATCGGAAAGTCTCCGCGTAAGATGCCGACACTCACCCAATCGCTTGCGTCGTTACGAGCGAGCGTCGTCGCCAAATTGCCAAGCCACGTAATGTCCGATATCGAGCGTCAGATCGCCGAACTTCGTGCATCGGGGATGATGGACCGCGCGCTGGGAGTCGGCGATCGCATACCGATGTTCGCTCTCGAAAATCAGCACGGCGCCTCGATCTCATCGCAGGCGCTGCTCGATCAGGGTCCGCTCGTCATCAATTTTTATCGCGGCAAGTGGTGACCTTACTGCAATCTGGAGCTGTCAGCTCTGGGCCGTCTGCAAGGTGCATTCGCGGAACTAGGGGCGACGATCGTCGCGATCTCGCCGCAACAAGCGAAATTTAGTAAAGAACTGGAAGCATCACATCGGTTGGGATTCGATATCCTCGCCGATCCCAGGAACGGCATCGCGCGCGCCTTCGGCCTCGCGTATGCGTTCCCGGATTATCTCAAATCCATCTTCACCGACGTCTTCGACACGCGATTACCCGATTGGAACGGCGATGAGTCGTGGGAGCTGCCCGTGCCCGCGCGGTACGTCGTCGACCGTGACGGCGTGATTCGCTACGCGGTCGCGGATCCCGATTATACGGTGCGGCCGGAGCCGGACGAAACGCTCGCGGCGGTGCGCTCGCTCATCGCGTAGTGCGCGTACGTGTGGAGATCGTCTCGTCGTGGCGTGCGCGGCTTCGCGTCGCATGCGCGGGATCGCTTACGCGGCGGCTTCGTCCGAGATCGCGCACATCGCCGCGGCATAGTCGTATAGGCGGCGCGCATCGTCCGCATTTTGCGCGGCGTTCGACGGCGCGGTTTCGCGGAGGCGGTCGAAGTATCGGCCACTCACCCCGCGGACGTCATCTGATGATGCGAGACGGATCACGGGAAGTGCGCCGTTGCTCGGCGACGGCAACACGCGGCCGAGAATCGCGCGGACGAAGCCGGGTAATCCGCGCCAGACGTCGGTTGCGATCGCGCCGGGATGCACGGCGTTCATCGCGATGTGCGGGTGTCGCGCGGCAAATTCGCGCGTGTAGAGGTTGAGTGCGAGCTTCGACTGCGCGTAAGCGCCGAAACCCGCGTAGCGCCGCGTGCGCTCGAGATCGTCCCACGCAATCTTGCCCGCGTTGTGTGCGGCGGAACTCACGTTGACGACACGCGGTTCGCTCGCGGCCGAAAGCGCGGGTAGCAGGGCGTCCGTGAGCGCGAAGAGACCGAGAAAATTCGTCGCCCAGGTGAGCTCGTGGCCTTCGGGGCTCGTGCTGCGTTTGGTCGCGAGGATACCCGCGTTATTGACCAGCACGTCGAGTGTAGCGTACGACGCATGGAAACGCGCGGCTGCCTGACGGACCGATGCGAGCGAAGCGAGATCGATTGCGAGGACGTTCGCTCGGCCGCCCGTTTCCTCAAGTTCGTTTGCGATCTCGGCGCCACGGACGATGTCGCGGACGCCGAGCACGACGTGCGCACCGAGCGCACACAGCTCGCGTGCCGTCTCGAGCCCGATCCCACGCGTCGC
>JAYTXC010000187.1:0-1815 GCA_043743145.1 Rhodospirillales bacterium | reverse complement strand
TTGCGGGACGGTCGTTGTGAAGAAATCTTCGCTTCCGCGCGCATCGCGTTCGGCGAGCATGGCCGTCGTCGCATCGACGGTCGTGAGATTCGCTTCGGCTTGCGCGATGAGGCGCGGAATCGCGCGTTCGCGTGCGATCACAAAGCGCGCGCGCGTCGCGACGGGTGCGTACGGTCGCTCGACGATTGAATAGACCCCACCACTCGCGATATTCACGTACGCATCAGGGTTGTGCCGCCATTGCGCGAGATCACCATTGAGCAAGAGATCGTCGTGCAATGAATTCGCAAGCATCTTCGCATCGATTGCGACTTCGGGTGAAAACGTCTGCGGGGCGAGCGCTTCGATCTCGGCGAGAGTCGCTCGGTCGAGCGCGAGTTGTGCGGCGTAATCAGCCGCTCCATACGACCCGAGTTGCGCGTCGAAGGTGTGGATCCCGACAGCCGTCGCATTAACCGGATTCGCGGCAAAATTGGCCGCGAAGTACCGATTGGCAAGCGCGACGTAGGCCGCGTCGTTCGCGCCCGGCGCGCCGACGTCGGCAACGGTCGGGACCGTCGTCGCGAGCACGAGCCCGATGGCGCCAAGAGGGATAATTTGTTTAAACATCGTCGCCTTCGTAAAGATGGAGATGCGTGCCGTCTTCCGCTTCGTCGAGAACGTCGTGGGCTTCGGCAAAGACGGTCGGTGAGAGATTGGGTGAATCGTGGATGGAGCCAGCGGGCTCGTCGCGAGAGCCCGCCGCGAAGCGTACACCGAAGCCTTGCTCGAGATGGATACCCGCGACCAGGACGCGCGTTCCTCGAGGAGCGTCGGTGCCATCCTTCCAGAGCGTGCCGTAGGTCGTCTGCTATTCATCGCCGATGCGTATCGCTTCGATCGTGCCGAGCTCTGTGGACAGCTGCGGCCCCGTGAGAAGTTTGCCACCGAATGAGCATTTGCCCGCCGCCACGTATTGAGGATGGAATGGAATCTGCATCTCGAGCCCCGTGGCGCGTCGTCGACTCGGCGATCGTCATCGAGTCTCCGTATTTCACCTTGCGCTGCGACCAAATCGAGCTTCCCGATGGCACGCGGGTCGGTGACTATTACGTCCGCGAATCGCGCGGCTTTAGCGTCGTCTTCGCGGTAACGCCGGACGAACGCGTCGTCCTCGTGCGGCAATATAAGCACGGCATCGGCGACGTCGTGCTCGAGTTACCGGCGGGCGGGATCGATCCAGGCGAAGATGCCAAGACGTGCGCGATGCGCGAACTCGCCGAAGAGACCGCCTATGAAACCGCGCCTGAAAACGTCGAACTCCTGCGCAGCTTCATTTTGGAACCGACGAGTTCCACGTCGCGCTATCATCTCTATCTCGCGCGTGACGTTCGCCCGACGGCGAAGCAGAAATTCGATACGCTCGAAGATATCCAAGTCGAACTCGCGACGTACGCACAACTTCGGGAATACGTTCGCGATGGAACGATCGACGTCGGGTCGCAGGCCGCCGCCGTCTATTTCGCCCTCGACGTGCTCGGCAAGCTCTCGTCGCCGAGCTAGTGGTCGGCGCGCAGATGTTTTTTGCGAAAACGCGAGTTCGGGCGAGCGATCGTCGCAGAGGGCGCGCGTAACGTCGTGCGAAGCGTCGCGAGCGAACCGAAGGGATAGACGCGATCGGTCGTTGCCGCGACGACGTGCGCGTCGCGACGGCGCACCGACCACATGCCGATCGCGTTTGCGAAATCGTCGGAGAGCAGATCGAGTCCGGGCGAATACGGTGTGAGTGCGGGGACGACGACGAGCGTGTCGCTCGCGACGAACGCGGGAACATTC
>JAYTXC010000186.1:0-2203 GCA_043743145.1 Rhodospirillales bacterium | reverse complement strand
GCGATAAAAAAGAGCGGCGGCGCGACGAGAGCTCCCGCGGACGCCTGCAACGCAACGAGCGCGAGCGGCGAATGTGTCGCGAGTAAGAGCGGCGCGCATGCGATGAGGATCGGTGAAAAATGATAGGTGAAATGATTGCCGCCTTCCGGCGTATTCGCAAAGGTCGAAAACGCCGTCGCAATGCTCTGCGTGAAGAGCCCGAGATCGGAGCCCGCATGATAGGTCGCGTACCGGATCGTGCCGAGGAGGGTGTAGACCACGGCGAACGCGAGCGTCGCAAGCCACATGCGTTGCGTTGCGGTCATATGCCGATATGCAAAAACGTAAGCACCGCAAAAAACGCACCCGTTGCAATGAGGACGAAGCCCGCGATGATTCCCGCGCGTTCGCCGACGATGGGGCCGAAGCGGTTGCCGAACCCGAGCCCCAGCGCCGTTGAGGCAATCGATGCGACCGCGATCGCCGTTAGCGTTATCGCGAGTGGCACGCCGATGTAGTTGATCGAGAACCCGATTCCGAGCGAATCGAGACTGATGGAAAGCGATGCGACGAAGAGCCCCCAGCCGTGCGAGAGATCGAAGTTCTCTTCTTCCGCGCGGATCGATTCCACGATCATGTAGATCCCGACGCCGACGAGCGCCGAGAAACCGATGTAGCCCGCGACGTCGCCGATTACGCGGCCGGCTGCGGCGCCAATCCCCGCTCCAATAAGATTCATCGATACTTCGGCTATGGCAAATGCAGCGCCGATACGAAGCTTCGCAGACGTCGAGACGCCACGGATCCCGACGCCGACGCTCACGGCGAAGACGTCGAGCGCGAGCGAGAGCGCGACGAGCGAGACGCGAAAGATGGCGGAGAGCACGCCCTCCTCGTACGCCGCAGGTCGCGCGAACGCTTTTCCGCTCGTCGCAGCCGTTATGCGAAGCGGTGTGTCGGGCCCAGCAGCGTTGCAACGGCGCTACGAAGTTGCGCGAGTGTAAACGGCTTATCGAGAAACGCATCGGCTCCGGCGGCCGCGGCTTCTTTGCCGATTCCGAGCGCCCCGTGCCCGCTGATCATGAGGATCGGCACGTGTTCGATCGATTCAGCGCCGCGAATTCGTTGGACGAGTTCCACCCCCGTGATGCCGGGGAGCATGAAATCGGAGACGATTGCATCGTAACGTTCGTCGCCCGCGAGGTACCGCAATGCCGTCTCCGCATCGTGCACGATCGTCAGATCGCAGAGCGGCTCGAGCACAGCAACGAGTAGCGCACAAAGATCGCCATCGTCGTCGGCGACGAGGACGCGTTTGCGTGCGCCAGATCTACTTCCAGGCGCGGCTTCCATGCGGGGCCGTTTCGACTAACCGGAGCCCCGGCCTCGCGACCAGGCACGCATGGGCTGTAAAATTTCCTTTGCATCACAATCGTCACCGAGCCGCCAATCGCCCCCAGGATGGGCTGGTTCGGACCCCAAACCCCGTTATTCCGATGGCCGTCATCGATCGTCTCCTCGCACCAAACTCATCGTTCCAAACGCGTTTCTTCTTTTTGGCGAAGCGTTTCGTCGCGGGTGAAACGGTCGTTTCGGCCCTCGCTGCCGTTCGCGAACTCAATACCGCGGGGCTGACCGCCACACTCGATTTCCTCGGCGAAGACGTCGCCTCGATTGCCGAGGCCGCGCATACGCGCGATACCTATCTCGAAATGCTCGCCGCGATCGAGCGCGATGCGGTACGCACCAACGTCTCCGTGAAACTGACGGCTCTCGGCCTGCTCGTCGATGAAGACGTCTGCATCGCATATCTCAGCGAAATCGTCGAGCGTGCTGCGCGCCTTCCCGATCCATTCGTGCGCATCGATATGGAAGGCTCGGCCGTTACCGAGGCAACACTTCGCGTTTTCGAACGGACGTATGCTCGCGTGCGCAACGTCGGCCCCGCGATTCAAGCGTACCTCAAGCGATCGCCCGCGGATATCGAGCACGCAATTTCGCTCGGCGCGCGCGTTCGGCTCTGTAAGGGCGCCTATAGCGAACCCGAAACGCTTGCGATCGCCGAGATGCCCGAGATTCGAAAAGCCTACTTGCGCATGGCCGAGGCCTTGCTCTCGCGCGGGAGCTATCCCGCAATCGCAACGCACGACGAGCGCGTGATCGCGGCCGTAAAAGCCTACGCAATCGAGCATGGGATCGGCAAAGACCGCTTCGAATTTCAGCT
>JAYTXC010000185.1:0-17094 GCA_043743145.1 Rhodospirillales bacterium | reverse complement strand
GATGTGGCCTGCGGTTGCAATTGCCATGCGTTTTTCCTTACGACTTCTTCGCGCTGAGGCTGAGCAGATAGGCGGTCAAGTTCGAAATATCCGTGTTGCTGAGGGCGTTTGCCGCTTTATTCGGCATAGCGCCGGCCGACGGACCCTCTTTGCCCTGTGATTTGTCGGGGCCCTGATAGCCGTTGACGAGGATGTGTGAGATGCCCGCAGCGTCGGGTTTCTCTCCCGTGACGAGCATCGGGTGCCCGGGATCGGATGCGAGCTTCCCAAGACCGGGGCCGACGATCTTCGCTTCATAACCGCCATTTGCGTTATGGCATGAGGCGCATTTCGCCGTAAAGAGCGTCGCTCCGGTTGCGACGTTGCCGCCGGTGAGCGCGACGGGACCGCCGCCCGAAGACTGCAGCTGCGCCTGCTTGGTGAGCCACGTGTTGAAATCGCGCGGGGTATCAATCACCATTTTGGCGACCATGTTACTGTGATTCGTGCCGCAGAACTCCGTGCAAATCACGGGGTACGTCCCCGTCTTGTTCGGCGTGAATCGGATCGTCTGCACGAGGCCCGGCACCATGTCATATTTGACGCGAATTTGGGGCACCCAGAATGAATGGATGACATCGGCTGACGTAACGTGCAATGCAACGGGCGTTCCGATCGGCACATGCATTTCGTCATAGATGGAGCTTTTGAGTTTGGGGTAGCGGAACTCGTATTTAAACTGGTGGCCGATCGATTCCATCGTGAGGACGTCGCCCGTCTGCGATTGGAGATTGGCCCAAACCTTCACCGACAAGACCGCAAGAATGATCATGAGCAGGAGCGGCACAGCCGTCCACCAGACCTCGAGCTTCGGTGAGTCGTGGATCTGAATGCCGATCGTATCGACCGGGTCGCTCGCGCGGCGGCGCCACACGATTGCGAAATAAACGATGAAGCCCGTGACGTATACGAAAATCGCGCTTCCGAACACGGCCATGAATTTGATCAGACCGTCGATCTCGCCCGCGGGTGCGGCAGCTTCCGGCAAGTACGTGGCGAGGTCGAGTGTCGCGATAAAATACGACGCGATCACATTGAAGATCGAGAGTCCGATGGTGACGGGCCAAAATCCGGGGCCGAGATCGACCTTCTGTTGTGGCGCCGTGTGCTGAGCCAAGACTTCTCCTAACGCTATTCGCGTGGCGGAGTGTCCGCCGGGCGATGGACTTGTTTTGACGACAGACCGCTACGTCCCGTCATTCTTTCGGATGAATGGTAAACGCCGCTACGCTCGAGCGGCCATGACTTATGTGGTCGGAAATTCTGCCGTCGTGCGTCGAGCTCGGGGCGCAGTTGCCACGAAGCGTCGGACGAGGGCGTCGACGTTCGTGATGGCCGTGCCCACGACGACGGCATGCGCGCCCCCGGCGAAGGCTGCCGTCGCAGCCGCCGGATCGCCGATTCCGCCTTCACAGATCGGAAATGGATGGCGTCGCGCGATCCAAGCCAGAAGGTCCAAGGCCGGGAGCGCGCATCCGCGCGATGTCGGCGTGTATCCCGCAAGCGTCGTCGCCACGAGGTCGGCGCCCGCCGCAATGGCGACCGCGGCGTCGGCCTCTTCCGCACAATCCGCCATGGCAACGAGCCCGGCTGCGTGCGCGGATTCGACGAGATCGCGAACGGAGGCGCTGCCGAAACGCGCACGGTCGGTCGCATCGAACGCGACGATCTGCGCGCCCGCCGCCGCAACGGCCGCGATCTCACGCCGCGTCGACGTGATGTACGGTTCGAAGCCATCGTAGGCACACTTAATGATACCGACGATCGGCACCGCAACCGCCGCCCGCACGGCGGCGATACGTCCGACCCCCTCGATTCGCACGCCCACAGCCCCGTTCTCGACCGCGCAGCGAGCGAGCAGCGCGATCGTCTCGGGCGAGTTCAGCAGCGATTCCGCGTACGCTTGAACCGAAACGATGAGACCGCCACGGAGCCTGTCGAGCACCGCCGCGACCGCGCTCGACCGCTCCACTACTTCAGCCTCCGCGCGAGCACGAGCGCGCCGCTGGCCGGATCTCCGACGGGTGCGACGAGATCGGCGTGTGGTACCGCCTCGGTGAGCGCCGCGCCAAATGCGTCGACGAAGGCCGCGTCACGAAAAACGCCGCCCGCGTACGAAACGAGGCGAAACGACGTCGGTTCGAGGCGACGATCGACCGTTGCGACGCAATCGGCGAGTTCGAGCGCGGCTGCTGCGCGGACATCCCGCGCGTCAGCGTCGCCGTCGGCGGCGGTAAGGAGGACGTCGCTTGCGAAGGCGGCGAGTGTCGGGCGGCCGATCTCACCGTGCGCGAAGGCATGCTGGATCTCGCGTAAACTTCGCGCGCCGAACGACGCGAGCGCGAGATCGCCGAGCTTCGAGGGCTCGTCGCGATCGGCACGCACCATTGCGCGCCGCAGCGCCGTACGCGCGATCCAAAGTGCGCTTCCCTCGTCGCCGAAAAAATATCCCCAACCACCGGCGCGGATGAATGGCGTTCCCGGTGCCTCGTTGCCGAGTGCGACGCTTCCCGTGCCCGCGATGACGACGATGCCCGCCGCACCCCCGAGCGCACCCGCGTGTGCGATCTCCGTATCGTGAACGACCCGCACGCGCGTCGCGCGGTGTGTGAGATCGGGCACGTGCGAGATCCCCGCATCGAAGCCGCTGATTCCCACAACGATGCCATCGAAGCAGATATCGCGCGCGACGTTCGCAACGTCACAGGCCGCATCGAGCGCGGCTTCGAGCGCGGCACGTTGCCGACCGGCATCGCGCGATTCGCCGACGAGATCGCAAGGCGGGCCAATCCCATACCCGAGCGAGGCGGTCACCGTACCGATCGTAGCGACGGTCGACGATTGGCCACCATCGATTCCCGCAAAGAGGCTCATCGCGCGAGCAACGCTTCGAACCGGGCGGGATCGACGCCGGTCGCTTCACGCGCGGCGGCGTGCGCTTGCACTTCGGATGCATCGGGATATGCGCGATGGTACCGTTCGTGTGCGATCGCTACCGAGGTAAAGCGTCGAGCTTCCGCATCACCGAGAGCGTAACGGACGACCGCAATCGCACGCGCGTTGATTCGGATCGTATCGCCCTGTGGATCGTACTCGGAGACGAGCGTCGCCGCGCCCCAGTCGCCGAGATCGACGATCTCGATCGTCATGGCGCGTGCGCGGCTTTCGGGCGACGCAAATCGACGCCGCTCGCGATCAAGCGCGCGCGTAGATCCATCGTATCGATCGCACGCGGCGCGATTCCGCGTGCGACGCAACGCGCTGCCGCCGTACCCGCCGCTTGGCCGAGCGTCATCACGGTCGGCGTGAGCCGCGTCGATGCGAGCGCTTCGTGCGTGGTCGAGATACAGCGTCCCGCGACGAGCAAGCCATCCACAGATTCCGGCACGAGGCAGCGGTAGGGAATTTCGTAGCTCGCACCCGGCGGCAAGCGATGCGTCGTCGTGCCCGAGCCCGAAGGATTATGAATATCGATCGGATAGGCGCTGCGGGCGATCGCGTCGTCGAATTCACGCGCACGTACCACGTCGTCGCGCGTGAGTGTGTAGACGCCCGCGATGCGGCGCGATTCGCGAATGCCGATCTGCGTCGCGGTTGCCGCGATGCGAGCGTTTGCGAACCCGGGAACGTCGCGGCGGAAAAATTCCATGAGCCGCATCGCCTGGGCGCGCGCTTCAATTTCGGCGCGCGTCAAATCATCCGGATCGAGCGGATCGATATCGATCACGCGCGTCATGTTCACCGTGACTTCGTCGGGATAGGGCGAGATGAAGAACGAAACGAGTTCGCGCGGCACGTCGACACCGTTTTCACGCGCGCGATTCCAGAGTTCGTAGAGGCCTGCCACCGCCGTGAGCGTCGTGGCGCGACGCGCGCTCGGTGGAAGCGTCGTGCGCATCTCGCTCGGATGTTCGCGCACGTAGGCGGCGGTTTTCTCCAGATCGACGTGACTTATCCGAAACATTAGGCTCGCTGGCTGCACGCGTCCGCGGTCGTCCCCCTGATGCACGCGCGCGCCCGCCGCGACCGCAACGTAGGCATCGGCCGACGCATCGATCGTGATCGTCGCACGATAATCGCGCAAGCCCGCGACGGTCGCGACGCGCGCACCGACGACGCTGCCCGCGTCGTCACGAAGCGCGTCGAGAAAGTATGCGTGCAAGAGCAGATGCACGCCGCTTTCGCGCATGAGATCGAAGAGCAACGCCTTGTGAATCTCGGGGTCGAATGGCGTGATCGTCGGGACATAATCCGACGCATCGACGATGTGGCCTTGCGAACCGCCGAGCACGATGAGCCGATCCACGATCTCCTGTGCGATGCCGCCGACGATGCGCTCGGTACCCGAATGATACGTCATCCACGGCCCGACCATCGCGGCCGTCGCGGTCCCCCCGAGAAAGCCGTAACGTTCGACGAGCAACGTCCGCGCGCCCGAACGCGCGGCGGCGAGCGCGGCCGCGCACCCCGCATTGCCGCCGCCGATAACGAGAACGTCGTAGCGGTCTTCCACGCGCGAAAAGTTTCCGACCACGCGCGCATTCACCCGCTCGCGGACCCACGCGGCATATTCTCTTCCCGCGCGGAACTCAAGGGACGATGATCACCCAAACGACGGCTTTTTACGACACGATCGATGCGGCGAGTGGCGTGGATCGCGCCGCGTCTGCCGCGACGGTCGCTGCGTTCCTGCGTGCCGAAGTTCCGGGCGCGCGTTCGCTGCTCGAAATCGGTTGTGGGACGGGTGCGCATCTCGCCACGTTTGCGACCGCGGGCTTCACCGCTCGCGGGATCGAGGCCGATCTTACGCGCGTCGCCCTCGCGCGATCGCGCACGCCGGAGATCGTCGTCGATCCGGCCGACCTCACGACATTCGAACTCGGCGAGCGTTACGATGCGATCGTCTCACTCGGCGGCAGTTCCGCATTCGCGCGCCTCCCCGCTCGCCTCGATGCGATGCTCGCACACATCGCGACGCATCTCGAACCGACGGGGATCGTCGTGATCGAGCCATACGCCATCGCGCCTTCGGCCTATCGCCCGGGCACGCTCGAAAGCGTCTTCGTCAATGAGCCCGATCTCAAAATTGCACGCATGTGTTTGAGCAAGCAAATGGGGAAGATCGGCATCCTCGATTATCACTATCTCGTGGCATCACTCAAAGGTGTCGAACGTTTTTTCGAGCGTCACGAGATCGGACTCTTTAGCGATGCGATCTACGAAACGGCGTTTGCGGGCGCGAACCTCCGTTTCAATCGCATCTCGATCGGAGCGGGTCGCGACGCGTATGTCGGTCACCCGCGCTAGATATATCGCCGCATCTGCGGCCACCAGGCTGCGATGGGTTCGCGCGGATGCGTACATTTATAAATGACCAAATCGTTAGAGTCGGGTAACACGTCGTCGTCGTGGTAAAAGCCGACGCGCTCGACTGATGCAAATTCGCGACCGAGCGTAGCCGCATCGTAGCCGATTGCGAGGACGACGCGCCCGCTTGCTCCGCGCGTGCCGTAAAGAAAGTACGTGTTGTGGCCGCTGATGGCGCGCGGTAAACCGATCTTTGCTCCGAGGATATCGACGGCGGAGGCCTGACCATAATCGTGCGTAAGAATCACGGCCTCACGACGTTCACCGAGCGGGAGCGCCTCGTTCACGCGCGCGAGCGAGGCGACGAGCGTGTTCCAGCCGAGCATGTCGGCGAAGTGTTGCGGCACGCGACCCGTGGGATGCTTCTCCATCTTGATGCTGCGGAAATCCAGGACGTGCTCGTATCGCAAAAACGTCGGCAGTGGCAGGAGCGGATACGCTTCGGGCGCGATCGCGAAACCGACGACCAACAGCGCCGCGAGATACGCGACCGTTGCGATACGGACGCGCGCGAGTTGCGTCTCGATCGCCGCGGCGCCCGCGGCGAAGAGAACGGGATAGATCGGCGCGAGATAATAGATCTTCGCGCCGAGTACGAGGTAGAGCCCCGAGAGAATTACATACGCGATGCCATACCAGCGAAACGCGCGCGCCCGCGGGGCGCAAAAGAGCGCGACGAGCCCCGCAATCCACATCGGGGCCGCGAGTGGATTCATCATCAACATTTGTTGCGCGTAGAAACCGAGTGGACCGACGACGACGTTTTTCATCGCTGCGGCATCGTGCAAGACCGCGAGTTGCGGCCAATCGTGCTGCGCTTGCCACACGAGCGTCGGCGCGACGATTGCGGCCGCAATCGCGACGGCGAGCGCGAACCCCGGTCGTGCGAGTGATCGACGCGACGGCGTGAGTGCGATCGCGACCACGCACGAGCCCAGATAAAAAAACATCGAGTATTTGTTGATGAGCCCGAGCCCGCTGACGACGCCGAGCGCCGTCCACAGGGCGATCCGATCGCTCTCATCCGCCTTAACGAAAAGATACGCGGCCACGAGCCACAGCAGCGGCTCGAATGCGTTCATCGTGAGCAGATTGCCTACCGCAAGAAAGAACGGCGCGAGTGCGATCCCGATCATCGCGAGGGCCTGTGCGACGGGTCCTCCGCCGAATCGTCGCACCATGCGACCCGTGACGACGACGGTCACCGCGGCGGCGATTGCCGGCAGCAGGCGAATCGCGTAGAGCGAGTCGCCGAAAAGTGCGAGTGAGATTTTCGCAATCACCGCGATCAACGGTGGCTGATCCACGTAGCCCCACGCAAGATGTCGCGCGCAGCTCATGAAATAAAGTTCGTCGCGTTGATATCCGTAACGGCCGGCAACGGCGATGTGTACGATGAAGGTCGCCATGGCAGCGATGACTGCGAGCACGATCGAGCGATCGACTAGGGATTCGCTTGCCGCCTCGCGAGAGTGAGTGAGATGACCGACGGCTCGCAAGCCCACAAGACCCTCTTCTGCCAATCTTTTATCGAGTCTCATCGGCAGTTCGACCCCGCGGATCTTCCGTGGCCTACGCTCGATGCCGTCTCCATCGACCGGCTGCGTTCGATTCCCTTTTGGGGCGTCGCACTCGCAGCGGAGAAGAACGCGGGCATCATGGTCACGCGATATGCGCAGACCGTGACCGATCCGCACATCCGCGAAGCACTCGCGATGCAGGGTGTCGAGGAGACGCGTCATGGCCGACTCCTCGAAGCCATGCTCGCGTTCTACGGCATCGCCGTCGCGCCGATCCCGGCGCCATCCGACGACTTCTCCGAGCGTGCATTCTTAGATTTCGGCTACGAAGAGTGTATCGATTCATTCCTCGGCATGGGTATTTTCGGCCTCGCGCGCCAGATTCAACTCTTCGTTCCCGAGCTCACCGACATCTTCGATATCGTGATGCTCGAAGAAGCACGTCACGTGACGTTTTTCGTGAACTGGATCGCCTACGAGCGAATCCGCCGCGGCCGCGGCGCGAGCATCTTTACGGCCGTCTCAACGGGTCTCGGATATGCGCGTGCGGTCAAACGCATCGTGACCACGTTCGCTCCTGGTGCGAAGGGCGCGCCCAAGACGCAGGGCGTCGGCTTTGCCGCCGCAGGCGCGTTTACGATCTTCGATGACATCACGTGGCGCAATTTTTTACAATCGTGCGTGAGCGAACAAGAGCGGTACATGGCGGCAATGCCCGAGGCCCTGCTCGTTCCAAGCGTGCTCCCGAAGATCGCGAAGCTCGTGCTCAAAATCCCGTCGCTCCCGCGCTGGCGTCGCGTCTTGGAAGCGGCGCTCGGGCACGGCCTCACGCGTCGCGCACCGCGGCGATTATCGCGACGGGCAGCGAGTCGTTGAGGCCGCGCACTTCTTCTGATGCGAGCGCGAGGACATGATCGGATTCGGCGAGCGTGCCGAGATCGGCGAGTCGCGCGTTGTAGGCGAGGTGGATTTCGGGAAGTGCGCGACCGACATCACCGAATGCCGTTGCGGATTCCAGAACTTGCTCGAGCGCGCGCGCGAGTTTACCGACCGTCGTTCGTTCGAGTGACGCGCGTCGAAGCGACAGTCGCACCACGCCACGGGTATCGACGACGCTCACATCGCGCAGTTCGCGCGACGTCCCGTGCGGTGCGTCGAAGAGCGTGAAGTCGCCAAACGCACCCGCATCGCGCAGGCGCGAAACCTCGACGCGTAACGTACGGGCGGCCGCATCGCGTTTCTCCGCATGCGTCGCCGCAACGAATTCGCTCGTTTGCGCGACCGCAGCCGTCGCACCGGTTGCCGTGGCGCGGACGAGATTGCGCCGCGCGTCGATATCGACGACGACCTCGACGAGACCCGGTGCCGCGCCCGCCGCAACGACGCGATCGATCGCCTCGCGACGCACGCGTACGACATCGTCCGGCGTCGGTGCGACGATCGTGCGTTCCACGACGTCGCGCACGAGCGCGAGCGCGACGCCAAGCGGTGAGATGACTTCGGCATCACGCGCGATGCGGTGCCGTAACCCGAGCCGTTCCGCGACGAAGGGCACGAGCGCTGCCGCGCCGCCGCCGCCGCCGACGAGCTCGACGTCACTCGCGACGAGATCGTAATCGGCGACGAGCTCGTCGATCGTCGCGCGCACGATCGCCGTCGCGCGCTCGAGCACCGCGCGAGCGAGGTCGTCGCCCGCGATACCGATGCGCTCGCCGACCAATCCGAACGCGATGCGCGCGCTCGTCGCATCGCCATGCGAAAAATCGGTCTCGCGCACGTAGCCGAGCAAATTCGCCGCGCACGTCGGCGTGAGCGCGACGCGGCGCCCGTCGCCCAGCGCGAGCGCGACACAATCTTCGCCGTCGCCCGGCTGCGGTCGCACGAAGACGACGCGCGCGTCGACGAACGCGTGCGGTTCGACGAAACACGCGTACGCGAGCCCCGCAATGTGCGCCGAGCGCGGCCCGACACCGCGTAGCGCACCGATACCGCGCGCCTCTGCGTCGATGCGAACGACACTCCCGCCCGCGATCGCGAGCGTGCGCACGTCGAGCGTGCGAAGCATCGTGCGATGTCCGCCGACGCGCGCCGGTCGCATCTGCGGTTGCCCGCGCCGAATCACCGAGCAATCCGCGCTCGTACCACCGACCTCGATGAAGATCCCGTCGGTGACGTTTTCGTGCAAGAGCGCGCCCGCGATTCCCGCGGCGGGACCGGAGAGCATCGTGAGAATCGGCCGCCGCGCGACTTCGCCGACATCCATCACACCGCCGTCGCTGCGCATGATCATCAGCGGCACACCGATACCCGCACGGGTCACGGCGTCGGCCGTCATCTGCGACGTGCGCACCATGCGCGGTAAGATTGCGGCATTGAGTGTCGCGGTGCGTGTCCGCGCGCGCAGACCGTGCGTCGTCGCAACTTCGTGACCCGCCGTCGCCGCGATACCGCGTTCGCGGACGAGCGCGACCGTGCGACGTTCGGCCGACGGACGATCGACGCCAAACGCTTCGCTCGCAACGATCGCATCCGCACCGCTTGCCACAAGCTCAGCGATGGCACGCGCTATTGCGGCGTCGTCGTTCGCGCGCGCGAACGCGATCATCGGCGCGAACGTCGCATTTTCCGCAAGCACGATCGGCGGCACGCGAAGTTGGCGACGTGCGAAAAAAGCAAACGCGCCGTGCAAGCCGACGATTCCCACACGCGCGACGTCACCCTCAAGCAAGGCGTTCGTTGCCTGCGTGGTCGAGTGTGCGATGAACGCGATACGCGCGGCATCCACGCCCGGTGCGGCGAGCGCGCGCTCGAGCCCCGCAACGATGCCGGCCGCGACACCCTCGGCTGCGTCGTGTGTGGTCGGCACCTTGATGCGAACCAGAATCGCACGCGTCGCCGCATCGACGACCACGACGTCGGTGAACGTTCCGCCAACATCGATACCGACGCGAAGCGCGCTCACTGCCATTGGAGCTCGTAACTCACCACTTGCGAAGCCGGAGCGAACGGCTCGCCGAGCGCGATCGTTTGCGTGACGGTCTCGACATTGGGCACGGTGCCGCGCGCGATGCCAAAGACGTGCGGCAACCCGTCGTAGGCGCGTTTTTGCGTTTGGAACGTGCCGTATTCCCACCAAAATTTTTGATCGAGCTTCACGACGATATCGTTCGTACGCAAGCCCGCCGCGTATGCGGGCCCACCGGGTCGCACGAACGCACGCATTTGTCCATCGGTCGTTTTGAAGAGCGTATAAAAATAGGTCGGCTTGCCGCGCATTACATCGTAGGCGAGGCCGCGATCGAAGAGCGACGCCGCAAGCGCGGGCGATTCGAACGTCCAGGTGCGCATGCGAAAGAGTGCGGCGAGCGCGGAGGCGCGATCGCTCGCACCGCGCGGCACGTACCACTGGCCGACGGGCCACCCCGCGCAGTCGCTGAGTTCGAGCCCGATATCGACCGTCGTGACGATAACGCGCGCGAACGCCACGTACGTTTTCGCCGAGCAGTCGCTCGCACCGGGATCGGTTGCCGCATCGACCGCCGCAAAGCCTCGCCAGCCGCGCGCGACCTCGCGCGCGATCTCATCGCGTGCCGCGCGCGAATCGTCGTTTGCCGCAACGATCGCGATCGTTCGGCGCGCGCTCTCGGGCGCGAAGAGTCCCGGCGGCGCGCCACGGACGAGCTCGCCCGCGTGCGCGGGCGCGGCGATCGCAAACGGCTGCACGCCAAGGAGCGACCGACCGAAGATCGCAACGACGACGACCGCAACGGTCGCGACGGCGACCTGATAGGGCAGCGTCATCTTCGTGATCTCATCGACACGCACGCCCGTGAAATTCGCGACCCAGACGTTTTGCGTGTTCGTCGGATCGCACACGTTCTGCACTTGCACGACCGCCATCACGGCCGCGACGAGCGTAACGGCGGGGAGCACCCCGAGCCCCGCGAGCACCGTATACACCGCGATGCCAACGCCGAAAAGATTGAGCGGTCCGCGATAGAGCGCGAGCGGTGAGAGCAAACCGAAGAGTACGACGTAGCCGAGCCACGAATGCGGTGCGATTGCGAAGACGAGCGGTTCGAGCGCAGCCTTTACCTCCGGTAATGCGGTTGCCGTGCGCAGCATCCCGATTCCCATAAAGAGCACGATCGCTGGCGCAACATCTTCCACGCCGCGAATCGCCGCGGCGACGAGCGTTTGCACGACGCGACGTGGCGTCGTTGCGAGCGCTCCGAAAAGTGACGCGATCGCGAACGCGACGATCGCGTCCGTGTGGAAGGCGAAGAAGAGCACGATCGGCAGAATCGGCGTGATGCACGCATAGAGCGGTGCGCGTTTGCGCGCGAGCGGTTCGTCCGGTGCGAGCGCCCACGTCGCATATCCACGCGTACTACGAAACCGTACGATCGCGAAGACGACGAGCGCGAGGAGATCGATTGCGGCGAGGGCGATCGCGTACGGCTGCATCTGCACACGTTCGATGCCAAACGTCTTCGTGTAAAACGTCCACTGCGCGATGTTGAAGATAAAGCCGAGTGCGAAGGCGAGCATGAAGAGCGTCGCTGCCGTCTTGCGTGGCACGCCGATCGTCATCATGATCGGCAGCACGATCGAACCCACCATGATGATCGCGCCGAGTCCCGTGAGCGACGTGAAGAGCACGGCGACCGCCGCGCATAGCGCGAGTGCGAGCACTGCCGGTCGATCGCCGCCGAACTCTGCCGCGTACGTCACGATCGTCTCCGCGATTCCCGTCGATAGCGTCACACGCGAAAGCAACGCACCGAAAATAACGGTCACGATGACGACTGCGAGACTACTCGTGCCCGTGACGACGACCGTCGAGAGCCCCGCGGCACCCGCGCCCCCGACGAGCGCGATGCCGAGCGCCATCAGCGGCACGGCGAGGAGCGCGGGCAAGACGCGCGCGATCATGAGCGCGGCCGCTGCGATAAAGATCCCGACCATCGCGAGGCCGGCGAGCGCTGGCGTCGCGATCATTGCCATCATCGCGGCAACCCGAGCGCATCGTCGAATGTCGGGAGCGTTTTCGTCGCGACGTAATCGCGGTACACGGTATCGCTGATGCGATCGGCCCGTGCGATCGCGCGCTGTGCCGCGAGATGATAGCGTTCGAGCACGCTCGCTTCATGGCTCGCGCGGTTCTCATATTCCCACGCCTCTTTCACGAGTGGCTCGAGGGCGAGCATCGCGTCGCGTTGTTCCCACAGCAAATACTTCGCGATGAAGAGCCCACGATAAACGTAGCCGTCGTGCTTGCCATCGGCGTTCGCGCGCGCATCGTCGTAGTACGCTCGCGCCTCGCGTGCGATCTGTGCGTCGCGCCCCAAAAGATCGTAGCGTCGTGCCGCAAGCGCAATGACGGCTGCGGCGTTGCGATGCAGCGGCGGTGGCGAAGCGAGCCGGAGATGCGCCATCGCTTCTTCCGCTGCGAGCCGAATCTGCGACATTGCCGCGAGATCCGCATCCCCCGCAACGGTGCCCGATGGTGCCGCGAGCCCGGCGGGTATGAGCGTCGCGGGCTTGGCAAGATCGGCTTCGAAGGGGTCGGCCCAGAACAGATAGTCGCCGTATTCGCGCGGGTTGTGGTTGCGGAGCATCGTGCGCGCGCGGGCGAGCGCGTCGATGTCGCTCGCGTAGCGCGGATCCTCGCTCCCGAAAAACACGTGCGCGAAATCCGTCGTGAACCGCGCGCGATCGACCGACGGCGCTTCCCACGCACTCGCTCCCGCGTAGACGACGGGCACCCACGTCGCTTCGAAGAGCGTTTCGCCATCGTCGTGCCAGACCGTCTGGAAAAGGCCGAGCACGTGCGAGCGCTTTCCTTCGGTCACGAAGCGATCGATATTGCCGAGGGCAGCATCGAGATCGGGATAGATTTCGTTCCAGTTGAGCGCACCCGGCGCCACCATCTGATCGAAGCCGCCGCGCGCGATCCGATCGATATACGGTTGATACGTCGGATCGGATCCGTAATGCCAGTTGATGAAGACGAGTGACTTCGGTACGGTACCGAATAATTCGGGATGTTTTGCGAGCGCGTCGTCCCAAATCATCGGGCGACCACCGCCACGCGCGATGACGAAATTCGCCGTGTCGACGACGTGTTGTGCGTACACGGGGCCATCACCGACGCTCGCGACCTGCGCTTTCGTGCGTCCGCGGCCCAAATCCGATGGCTCGTCGGAACCGATATGAAAGAACGGCGGGTGCGGCACGACGCCGAGTTCGCTTGCGATGAGATCGCGCGCGTACGCCTGCGCGCGCGGATCGGCAGGCGAGAGCAGATAGCCGTGCGGTAACTCCGCGAGGTCAGCGTAGCGTTCGACTTTGAGCGTCTCGTGCATGTGCGCGAAGGTTTGCTGCTCGGGAATCAGCGCGACGTGAAAGCGCTGCGCGTATGCGGCGAGTCGACGCAGTTCGTCCGGCGTGAGACCATCGAGCGGCGCGGGGAGTGGGTGCGTGGGATCGACGAAAACGTGCTCCATATACGGCGAATACCCGTTGTATTTGAAGCTCGCGATCGTGCGAATGCGCTCTTCGAAATAGCGCATCGTTGGCAGCGGACCCCGCGAGACATCGTCGGAGAGGATGCGCCATCGGAGCGCCGGCGCATCGGCGATCGTGACGCACGGTAAGCGAAAACGCGCACCGTCGCGGATCGGAAGTTGCGCCAGCGTCGCATACGCATCGAAGAGGCCGTCGCCCGTGTCCGATGACAACGTCACGCCGCGCGCGTCGACAACGAGATCGTACGAACCCACGCGTGTGCGAGCCGATGCCGGAAGTCGGCGTTCTGCCACGCGTGCATTGCCGCGACGCGCCACGATGCCGAGCGCCGACCAACGCTCGCGGACGATCGCAACTCCGCCCGGCTCGCCCGAGGCCGAAAGCGCAGCGAGCACGGATTCCGGCGTGGCGCTCGAGCACGCTCCGCTGACGCGGAGCACTTGCGGGCGCGGAATGAGATGCAGAGCGCTTGGACCCGGATCGGTCGCGCCAGCGCCGGCGTTCGCCGTGGCCGCGGATGCGCTCGCGACGCCGAAGACGGCTACCACGAGCACACGGAGCGAGCGAGAGATGCGAGCGTTCACCGACGCGCCGTTCGCAGCCACACGAAAGCGCCCCCGTCGATTCGACGGAGGCGCTTTCGTTCACTCACTCACTCACTGCATCGACCTGCCGGTAGTTCGCTCACCGTTTTTTCCGAACGGCGCCCTTACACGCGGTGACGTTCAGCACACCAGCACCGACTCCTTGCCGCAACGGAGCACGACGGCGATCACACTTTGGGTCGATTCGGAAGTCCGAGACCGTCGTGTCGTGTTCGCTTTGGCGAACGGTATGATGGTCGGCATGCCGAAGCGGTCCCGATGACGCTTTCGGTTGCCGACTACGCCGTGATTTTTGCGTTCTTCGCAATCAATCTCGGCATCGGACTCTCATTCGCTCGTCGGGGCGGCAAAAGTCTCGGCGAGTTTTTCTTGAGCGGTCGGAGCGTGCCGTGGTGGCTCGCGGGCGTTTCGATGGTCGCGACGACCTTTGCCGTCGATACGCCACTTGCCGTCACGGGCTTCGTCAGCCAACACGGTATCGCGGGGAATTGGGTGTGGTGGAGTTCCGTGATGTCGGGGATCCTCACCGTCTTCTTTTTCGCGAAGCTGTGGCGACGCGCGGGCGTGCTCACCGATGTCGAGTTCATCGAGCTTCGCTATAGTGGAAAAGCTGCGGCCACCCTCCGCTTCGTGCGCGCGATCTTCCAAGGCGTTATCGTCAACACGATCGTCATGGGCTGGGTCAATCTCGCGATGGCCAAGGTCCTCGAACTCACGCTGCACGTTGACAAGAATGAAGCGCTCGCGGTGTGTCTCGTGTTCACGGGCGTCTACGTGACGATCGGCGGCCTCTGGGGCGTGCTCGTCACCGATCTTTTGCAATTCGTCGTAAAGATGTCGATGGCGATCGTGCTTGCCGTTTCTGCGGTCGCCGCCGTCGGTGGCATCGGCGCGCTCGAAACCAAGCTTGCGGTCATCGACGCCGCGCACAAGATCACGACATCGAGCGGATCGATTCTCGCCTTCTTTCCAACCTCGAACGAAGCGTGGTTACCGATGCTGACGTTCGTGACGTACATCGGCGTGCAATGGTGGGCCTCATCGTATCCCGGCGCCGAACCCGGCGGCGGCGGTTATATCGCACAGCGTATTTTCAGCGCGAAAAGCGAGAACGATTCGCTCCTCGCAACGCTCTTTTTCAACGTCGCCCATTACGCGCTGCGGCCGTGGCCGTGGATCCTCGTCGCGCTCGCCGCACTCGTGCTCTACCCAAATGGCACCGTCGGCGCCGACGGCAAAGTCGATCTCGAACTCAACTACATACGGGTGATGATCGATCATCTTCCCGCGTGGCTCCGCGGCCTTATGATCGCGGGATTTCTCTCGGCATACATGTCGACGATGGGCACGCACCTCAATCTCGGCGCATCGTATCTCACGAACGATATCTATCGCCGCTTCATGAAGCCCAATGCGAGCGAAAGACACTACGTGATCGTCTCACGAGTCGCGACCCTCATCGTGATGGTACTCGCAATCGCCGGTGCGCAAAGCAACAACTCCGTCAGCGGCGCGTACGTCTATCTCTACAATCTCACCGCGGGCGTAGGGCTCGTCATGATTCTCCGCTGGTACTGGTGGCGCGTGAGTGCGTGGAGTGAGATCGCGGCGCTCGTCGCTTCAGCCGTCATCTCGAACTCCTTGCTAATATTTCAAATCTTTACCGATGCCAACGCCAACGCCGAAGTTTTACTCGTCACCGTCCCGATCACGACCCTCGTCTGGATCGTCGTCACCTATCTCATGCCCGCCGAATCCGATGCGACGCTCTTGCGGTTTTACGAACGCGTGCGCCCGAGCGCGTTCGGATGGAAACGCATCGCCGCGCTCGCACGTCCCGCGCCCGGTGCGGAGCCGCTGGGCATCAACGCGATCGATTGGGTCGCGGGATGTGGCCTCGTTTATGGCGCGCTCTTCGGCATCGGGAAGATCGTCCTCGGCGATCTCTCCGCGGGCTTCGGCTATCTCGCACTCGCCGCTGCATGCGGCGCGCTCATCGCGTATAACGTGACCCGAGCCGAACGGGCGATACGCGCCGCCGCAACGATTGCGGCAACCGGGCCCGGTTAACCGGCGAGCGGTTCGGGTGCTCGGCGGTACTTGAACTGCTTATCGATTTCGACGAGGAGATCGTGGAAGGTCGCCGCGGTTGCCGCCGTAGCCGCGTCTCCGAATTCGATGAGCGTGCGATCCGAGCGCACGAGTGCTGCCGCCATCGGGGCGTCGAGCCGTGCGTGCTCGAATTTACGTACGAAGACCTGATCGGAAAACATGCAGCGCATCAGCACGTCGTCGAGCGTTTTTGTCGTCGCTTCATCGAGCGTCGCACCCAAACGTTCGCGAGCCGCGCTGAGCCGTGCTCCAACGTACGCTCGAACACGCATATCGCTATCGCTTCGCTCGCGCTCGTGATCGTAGGCCTGATAGTCGTCGATGCGTGCGTGCACGAAATCCAGATCGTCGTTCGTCACGAGCGCACGGCAGATTCGAGAAGATGGGGCAAAAGCTCTCCGGCAGTACCGCAGAGGTGCACGTCGGCGTATGGCGTGATCAGCGTCGGCTCCACATTGACTTCGACGATAAACGCGTCGTCGCGCGGGACGCGCGTTGCGAGTGCTGCCGCCGGGTTGACCATACCCGAGGTTCCGATAACCAACACCACATCGGCGCGCGCCGCCGCCGCGACCGCCCGATCCCAAATCTTCGGTGGCAGAGCTTCTCCGAACCACACGATATCGGGACGCATGGAGCCCGCACACGCATGCGCGACCGCGGCGGACCCGAGCGGACGGTCGAAGGGGCGTCGCTCGCCGCACGTGTCGCAGCGTACGGATCGCAAACTTCCATGAAGTTCCAGAACGTTACGCGAGCCCGCGCGATGGTGCAGCGAATCGACGTTTTGCGTTGCGATCGTGAAGTCTCGCGAGCGCGCTTCGAGTGCGGCAAGGGCGCGATGTCCCGCGTTGGGTTCCGCTGCGAGGTGGACCGCGCGGCGTTCGTTGTACCAGCTCCAAACCAGATCGGGATCTCGC
>JAYTXC010000184.1:0-4198 GCA_043743145.1 Rhodospirillales bacterium | reverse complement strand
GGCCGATGGCCCACAGCCAGCAGTCAGGGACGTTGCTGCGACCAATGCAATTCTCAGGACGCCGCGCATGCGCTCTCCGTATTGCCGCCCAACCCCGGCCCGTCAAGACGAGCACCAACGCATACACATCGGCCACCGAGAAGAGCGGCGAAGCTTTCCAGAGCGCTACGCGACAAACGTCGGATGCGATGTCGGGTGCGGCCGACCGTATTCGCGATATGTTCAAGGGCGCGTCGTTACCGCGCTTCGATATGGATGCCTATGTGGAGGCACGCCACGACGATATCGACGCGATCTCCAAGGCGACCGGCGTAGCACTCGGTAGCGCGCAGACGATCACGGCCAAGCAAGCCGAACTCTTGAAATCGTCGCTCGACCAACTCCGCGAAGCGCTCACGGCACGCAAGCCCGGCGATAGTCTCGGCGACGTCGCAACCAAAGAACGCGAACTGATTTCGGCATCGCTTTCACGCACGCTCGAAGGCATGCGCGAGATGGCGGAAGCCGCGCAGAAGTCGCAGGCGCAGATCTTCGACATCGCGATCGACCGCGTGCGTTCGAATGCCGAGATGTTGCGCTCGATGTTCAACGCGCCCGAGAAGAAATAAGGCATCGACCACCCGGTCGGAGAAGCTCGCCGCATCCCTATGCGGCGAGTTCTTTTTTTCCCAATCCTGTGGTCGTTATGCGTCCTTGGTGGTTGCTCGTACGCGACGCTACCATCCGTCGAATCGCGTTCAATCACCCACGTTCACGTTCACGATTACATGAACGCGTCGCACGATCGCGAGATCCGGCGGCCCGACGACATCGCGCGCGTCGTGGGCGCGTACAATGCGGAGCGGACGGGCTTCGTCCCCGCCGACGGTAGCGCGAAACTCGGTACGGTGTTGCGTGTCGACTTTTTCGATCGGAAGAATACCGTCGTGCTTTCCGTGCAATCGGGTCCGACGGGCGCCTACATCGCGCCACCGCCGGGCTATACGCTCTTTCTCAAGGGTAACGTGCCCGTGTTTCCCTTGACCTACGGCACCTACCACGGCTACGCGCCGCTCCACGATGCGATTACGCGCGCTCGATAACGAGCGCGATCCACTGCGCGACGAGCGCGGGTTTCTCCGCACCCGCGATTTCGAGCGTCACGTTCCACGTTAGCCGTGTGCCCGTCGTCGCACGCTCGGTGCTTGCGAGAGCGAAAGTCGCGCGCAGTTTCGCGCCGACCGGCACGGGTGACACGAATCGAACGCGGTCGAAACCGTAGTTGATCGTCATCGTCGCCGATTCGATGGTGAGCGCTTCCACGATCATCGTTGGGAGCAGACTGAGGGAGAGCAGACCGTGCGCGATCGTCGTGCCGTACGGCGATTCGCGAGCCGCGCGCGCGGAATCGGTGTGAATCCACTGACGATCTCCCGTCGCTGCGGCAAACGCGTCGATCGTCGCCTGATCGATCGTATGCCAGCCGCTGGTAAGCGCGGTCTGCGCACGCGAGGCTTCATCGAGCGCGGCGACATGTGCGAAGACGATCGGTTGGTGCGGCATACGGAAACCCGTTTAGAGACTATTGACGGAGAGCCCGCCGTCGACGACGACGACGCTGCCCGTCATGTACGCGCCGGCATCACCCGCTAGGAGAAGGAGCGGGCCCGAGAGGTGCTCCATTTCGCCGATCGCGCGCTGCGGGATTCGAGCGACGAGTGCCTGGCCGTGCTCGCTCGCGAGAAAATCGGCCGATATCTCGGTCTTGAAGTATCCTGGCGCAATCGCGTTGACGCGGATCCCATACCGTGCGAACTCGACGGCGAGGGCGTGCGTGAGGTGGATGAGCCCGGCTTTGCTCGCCATGTACGCCGCCACTTGCGGCGATCCGCGTAAGCCCAAGACGGAGGCGATGTTGATGATACTTCCCGGCTTTTTCGCAGCCGCAAGGCGCTTCGCGCCTTCGCGCGCGACGACGAAGGGTGCGCGTAAATTGATATTCACGACGCGATCCCACTCGTCGGTCGACATCTTGAGCGCGAAGTCGCCGCCACTGATCCCGGCATTGTTCACGATGATATCGCAGACGCCGACGATCGCTTCGATGCGTTCGAATCCTGCGAGGATCGAGGCTTCGTCGGCAACGTCCATGGGGATCGCATGTGCTCGCTCGCCGAACGCGGCGACCGCGGCATCCATCCGATCGATGCGTCGCGCCGCGAGAACGACCGTCGCTCCCGCTTCGTGAAGGACGCGCGCGAAATGCGCGCCGAGCCCGCTCGAAGCGCCGGTCACCAGTGCCGTGCGGCCGCGAAGGTCAGTCACGCTCGAGCTCGCGTGGTTCGCCGAGGCCATAAGCATCGAGTCGCGACGCAACGCGCGCGACATCGTGGGAAAGAATGGCGATGTCGTGCGTGTGGCCGTCGTTATCTTTCACGTGATCGCGGAGTAACGCTTCCGCGCGATATCCCATCGATTCGAAAACGGCGATCGCGCCGCTCTGATCGACGGTCATCTGCGCCGTCATCTTTTCGATGCCCATCGACACCGCGATCGCGAAACAATCTTCGGCAAGCACGCGACCGAGTTTTTTTCCGCGCATCGGTACGGCAACCACGACGCGGAGTTCGCCGACGTGCGCCGACCAGGAAAGCGGATCGCGCACGATCGTCGCGCACCCGACGACGACGCCACCATCGAATGCGAGGAGCGTCGTCATTGCGCCGCGTTCGATTTCGCGCGTCCATGCCGCGAGCACTTTCGGATGCGTGATGTCGCGCGGTAGGAAGAGCAAATCGTGCGCCGGTAAGCCGCGCGCGAACATCATCACGGCATCTTCATCGCCCGCGCTCATGTAACGGATCGCGATCGTCGTGCCGTCGAGATCGATCGTGCGTGGATACGTGCGTGCGAGATCCTCGATCATAGGGAACGTCCTCCGAGCCAATGGTCGAGTTTGGGCCAGAGTCGATGCTGTGCGTTCGCACCAGCGGCAACGCTGACGTGCCCGCCTTTGATGGTATATTCGTTCTTGTCTTCCGACGAAACGCGCGCGACGAGCGGTCGGGCGGCGGCCTGCGGCACGATGTGATCGTGCTCGGCGAGCACGTGAAGCAGCGGGACGGTAATATTTGCCAGATCCGCCTTGCGGCCGCCGACCTCGAGATCGCCCGTGAGAAGCCCGTTCTCCCAGATGAGTTTTTTGATCGTCTGACGGAAATATTCGCCCGCGAGTGGGAGCGTGTCGTTCGACCACCGTTCGAACATCCGGTACGAGCGGACGTAGTCGTCGTTCCAGATGCTTTCCCAAAGCCGAATCTGCCCTGCGATCCTCGATGCGGGTCGCAAGGCTTCGAACGATGCAAAAAGCAGTTCCGACGGCACGTTTCCCATCGTGTCGACGAGTCGATCGACGTCGAAGAATCGGCGATCCGACCATTTGTTGAAGAGTTCCATCTGCGAAAAATCGACCGGCGTCGTGAAGCAGACGAGATTCTTGATCGGCGCGTCGGGTGTCGTCGACGCGTAGATCGTCGCGAGCACGCCGCCCATGCAATAGCCGAGCATCGTCACGTCGGTTTCGCCCGAACGTTCTTGTACGCGGCGCACGCAATCGGGGATGAAGCGCTGCGTGTAATCTTCGAGCGTGAGCGTGTGCTCTTCGCGCGTCGGCGCAGTCCAGTCGAGCATGTAGACGTCGTAGCCGGCTTTGAGGAGAAATTCGACGAAACTCTGTTGCGGCGCGAGATCGAGAATGTAACCGCGATTCGTCGTCGCCATCACGATGAGGATCGGGACGCGATAGATTTCATCCGCGATCGGTTTGTAATGGTAGAGGTTGACGGTGCCCGCTTTATAGATGACGTCTTTGGGCGTCAACCCGACGGCGGGCGCGGGCGAAGCGATATAATCGACGCCTTTGATGCGGCGTGCAATCGCGCGTTCGACCTCGAGACCGAGACGTTCGGCGACCGGCGTTTGCGATGCCACTACGATGCGGTCGGGGGTTTTTTCGTGCGCGGCGGTGTGACCTCGACCGGATCGGTCGCCGTCGCACGTCCACGGATCACCGTTTCCGCGAGCGACGCGATATGATCGAGTCGCGCTTCGATGGATGCGAGCCGTTCGCTCACCGCGGTGATGTCGGCTTTACTCGGCAAATTGAGCGTCGTGAGATACGTCGCCATCACCTCACCCATCTTTTGCTGCATCCGTAGCG
>JAYTXC010000183.1:0-2270 GCA_043743145.1 Rhodospirillales bacterium | reverse complement strand
AGCTACGGCCAATTTTTCGACTCGGCGCGCGTATACAGCCAATTTCCGGATTATCTCAAAGGGATGCTCAAAGCGGTCGTTTTCGCGATCATCATCGTGATCGTCGGCTGCTATCAGGGATTCGGCGTTCGGGGCGGCGCCGCGGGCGTCGGGCGCGCAACGACGGGCGCCGTCGTAACGTCGATCATCCTCATCTTCATCTCGAACTTCATCATGTCGATCTTGCTCTTCGGTGCGAGCGCGAAGTGAGTGCGAAGAATTACGCGCGTATCGAAAACGCGACGCTTCGCTACGGCGAAAAATACGTGTTGCGAAATTGCTCGCTCGAGATCAAAGAGCGCGCGATCACGTGTCTGATCGGACTTTCGGGCGCAGGGAAATCGACGATCTTACGCTTGCTCAATGGCTTACGGATGCCGAGTGAAGGCAAGGTCTTCATCGGCGACGTGGATCTCGCCACGCTGAGCAAACGCGAACTCATCGATTTCCGCCGTAAGGTCGGTTTCTCGTTTCAATTTGCAGCGCTCTTCGATAGCCTGACGATCGGCGAGAACGTCGCGCTGCCGCTACGCGAGCACACGAAGATGACGGCGCCCGAGATCGATAAACTCGTGGTCGATACGCTCGGTAGCGTCGGCCTCGCAGATGCGGGGGCTCGGATGCCTTCCGAACTCTCCGGTGGCATGCTCAAGCGCGCGGGATTCGCCCGCGCCGTCGTCACCAATCCAAAACTCGTGCTCTACGACGAGCCGACGACCGGGCTCGATCCGATCATCACGCACGTTCTAACCGATACGATCAAGCGTTTGCGGGAACAACTCGATGGAACGGCCGTCGTGGTCTCGCACGATCTCGAGAGCATCTTCACGATGGCCGATTACGTCGCTATGCTCTTCGAGGGAGCCATCATCGCCTACGGGACCGTCGAGGAGATAAAATCGTCGCCGAACCCGATCGTGCAGCAATTCTTGCAGGGGAGTGAGGTCGGGCCGATTCCGCTGTAGCGGGATCGCGCACGATCGATTGTAGCCTATGTCGAAACAAGCCCAAGTCGGACTCTTCACCATTCTCGGCCTCGCTGCCGTCTTCGTGGTGTTCTATCTCATCGGCGATATCGGAACGCGCTCGAGCGGTTACAAGATCGCCGCGCACTTTTCGGGTGCCTCCGGTTTGCGCACGGCGGCGGGTGTCTACCTCAGTGGCGTGCCGATCGGTGCGGTGGACAAAATCGAACTGCTTCCCGATTACACGACCGAGGTCGTCATGGCGATCAAATCCGGATACGAAATCCCGGTCGGATCGAAATTTCTGATTCAAGCACCACTGACGGGCGAACCCACGATCCTCATCCAGCCGCCCAAAAATATCGACGAGCACGTGGCGACCCTCCCCCACGTCATCGCGCCGATCGCGCAACAGCCGCGCGGCGTGAATCCCGCTTCGATTTCGGATCTTTTGGAGCAGGGCCAAGGCGAAGTCCGTCGCCTCGACACGATTCTCGCGACCTTGCAGAAGAGCGAGCCCGAACTCCTCGCCGAACTTAAATCGACACTCGTCAACGCAAACGATCTCACGACCAACGCCAATCGCTCGCTCACCACGCTGACGGGTAAAGTTCAGACGTTAACGGATTCGTTGCAGAAGAACCTGACCCTCGCGAGCAACAACGTCGTCGATCTCACGGGTTCGCTCAACGACGTCGTCAAGCGCGACTCGGGTCAAGTCGACGCGCTGCTCGCGCAAGTCGCATCGACCTCGAAATCGTTCGGGCAGACGGTCGACTCGTTACGCGATGTGGCGACGAACCCGCAAGTGAAGCAGAACCTCATCAATACGACGCGCGATTTTGCGTCGACCGCGAAAACGTTCTCGGAGTTGACGAACGATTTCCGGCAAGTCACCGGAAACACGCAGACGCAAGCCCAACTGCGCGATGTCATCGCACAACTCGATGCGACGGCGCAGAAAGTCGATTCGCTTGTCGGATCGCTCGGCGGGACGTCGAATGTGTACGGCGTCGACAAAGATGCGACGCCCGCACCCGCGGCGCCAACCGCCGATCCCAATGCCGTGCCGACGTCGAAACCGCTCTTCAAAAAACCGGGCTCCACGTCGAGTTCCACCAACGCACCGAGTACCTCGACGGGCCGCGCGAAAACCGTAGCGACGAACGAAAAACTCGCCGCGCTCAAAGCGAAACTGAGTACGTTCACCAAAGACCTCGTCGAATTGCAGATTCGTGTGAGCACGCTCTCGCCGCAACGCCCTGG
>JAYTXC010000182.1:0-9394 GCA_043743145.1 Rhodospirillales bacterium | reverse complement strand
GGCGTGCATACCCCCGAGGTTCCAGCATATCAGGCGCGCGTTTCGTACGTGCGTGAGAACGCGCGTCGCAACCGGTTACCCTGGCCGATCGCGCTCGATAACGCGTATCGCATTTGGAACGCCTACGCCGTCGATGCGTGGCCGACACAGCTCGTCTTTGGGCGATCCGGCGCACTCGCTGGCCGCGTCGTCGGCGATGCGCAAGACCGCGCACTCAACGAAATCGTCGAACGGGCGATGCACGCATAGCGCACGACCTCCCGCCTCTCGGTGTGGTTTTGGGCACGAACATTCCGTGGTCGTCGCATCGTTGATCTGCGTCGAAATCGGGTAACCTTACGGAGATGATAGCCGCACGATCGAGATCAGAAGAACAGCACGTCACCGGTCGGCTTGGCTGGTTGCGTGCTGCGGTGCTCGGTGCCAACGATGGTGTGCTCTCCACGTCGAGCCTGATCATTGGTGTCGCGAGCGCGCATGCGTCGCACGCAAGCGTGCTCCTTGCGGGCGTATCGGGACTCGTCGCGGGCGCGATGTCGATGTCGGCCGGTGAATACGTTTCGGTGAGTTCGCAGGCTGATTCCGAACGCGCCGATCTGGCGCGAGAACGTGCGGAAATCGAGAACGATCCCGACGGCGAAACGCGAGAACTCGCGGGGATCTACGTCAAGCGCGGACTCGATCGGGCGCTCGCACTTCAGGTCGCAAAGCAGCTGATGGCGCGCGACGCGCTCGAGGCGCATTCACGCGACGAACTCGGCATTTCCGATGCGACGGCCGCACGGCCGATCCAAGCGGCGCTCGCGTCGGCCGCGGCGTTTGCCATAGGAGCGCTCTTACCGCTTGGCGTCGCACTCGTCGCGCCGAATGCGTCCCTCGTGATCGCCGTTGCGGTAGCGTCACTCGTGTTTCTCGCGCTCCTCGGCGTGGTTGGCGCGAAAGTCGGCGGTGCCGGAATATGGAAAGCCGCCGTGCGCGTGACGTTTTGGGGCGCACTTGCGATGGCGGTCACGGCGGGAATCGGCATGCTCTTCGGAACGCGAGTTTAAGGCACCGGTCGCGCGACGGCTTCCTCGTATTCGGATTTTAATAAGCCGTATGCGCAAAGATCGTGAAACGTCCCGTCATCGTCGCGAAAACCCTCGCGCCACGTTCCCTCAAGGATGAAGTGCGATCGCTCGTAGAGATGACGGGCTAGGGTGTTGGATGCGCGAACTTCGAGATACGCGCGGTGGAGGCCGTCGATTTTGAAGAAACGCTTGAGGATACTCGCCATGGCGAAGGTGCCATCACCGCGACCCGGCTCTGCGGCGATGAGGCGACGAATTTCACCGAGCCAGCCGTCGAGGATCGTGCAGCTTGCAAAGCCGACGATTCGGTCATCGCGCTCGATGAGATACGTCGTCGCATCCGGGTCATCGAGACGCGATATCGCTTGTTCGCGCGTGGGCACGCCCATCGTTCCCGTCACGTGTCCGAGGTGGTGGAGGTCGATGATCGTCGCCACGTCGGCATGTGTTGCGCGGATGAGGCGCCGCGGCGCGCGCGCCGCGTGTGGATCGAGGGACACGTGGGTGACCTCACGGTGCATAGCAGGAAGCTTCGTTTTACGAGATACGCCGGCGGGCCGAAGATGTTCTCGTACGTGGGAGCCATGTCCGATATGAATTCAGGCGAACTCATGAGACACGGAAACGTTTCGTCAAGACGCGAGATCGATGTTCCGTGTGGGATCGGCCCCTGAAATCGTTGGCCAGCGAGATGGTGAAGGCCGTTTCGCATTCAGGGCAGTCGCACTATATGAAGTCGAGCTCGTGTCGAAAACGCATGCTGCGGATCGCCGCGTCGTTTTCAGTACTGACGACGGCGGTCACTGAGAACACCTACCCGTCGTGACTTGGCTGGGACCAAAACGTGTCGAACTTACAATAATGCATAGCCCCTATACTGGTTTACAAGAGACGGCTGCCGCAGAAATTACCATTTCCTACAAATACAAGAATTGATGCTGGGTCGGGTCAAGCCAGTGGCCGTTCATCGAGTGCGGCCATCGCATCGCGTAGCACGCCGCGGACGCGATCGGTGTCAGCCGCTTCGATTTGCGCGAGATCGAGGTACAGATCGAGACCGCCCCGATGTTCGCTGATCACGTCGGGCGCGATGCCGCCCTCACTGATGAGGCCGTCGACGACGTACGGAACCACGTCGTGGGAAATACCCTTGAACGTGATCGGCGCAAGCGGGTGGCCGAGCGCGATGTCGCGGACGAGCGCGAACGTCTCGTACGTAAGACAGATCGTTCCGGGTTCGGCCATCGATTCGAGACGCGATGTGAGATTGACCTCAGCGCCCATGATGGTGTAGTCCATTCGATCGGCGCTGCCAAAATTTCCGACGTTGCAGTAGCCGGTGTTAATCCCCATGCGCACGCGGAAGGGTCGTTCGATGCCGCGCCGCCGCCAGCGAGCGGAGAGTTCGCCGATCCGCTGCTGCATCGCGACGGCCATGCGCAGCGCCGCCTTCGCATCCTCGGCCACTCCACGCGTCGTCGGGTCGCCGAAGAAGACCAGGATCGCGTCGCCGACGAATTTATCGACCGTGCCGCCGTGGGCGAGGGCGATGTTCGCCATCTCCGTGAGATACTCGCCGAGGATATCGGCGAGTTCCTCGGGCTGTAGTCGCTCCGTCGTCGACGTGAAGTCTTTGATATCCGAGAAGAAGATCGTGAGTTTCTTGCGCTGCGTTTTCATCGTGGTATCGGCCTTGCCGCTAAAGATCGCGTCGTAGATCTGGGGCGAGATATAGCGCGCGATCTTTGCAGAAATCGACGCGAGGAACTCGTTGGTTTTCGCGAGTTGCTCGTTGATCGTGCGGATGACTTTCGTTTGTCGGCGCGCGAGTGCGATGAACGACACGCTCGCGATGCCGGCGATCGCGAAGTAGGCGAGCAAATATTTAAACGACCACAGGTTGGTAGCGATCGGCGCTTCGATGCTGATTTCTTGGATGCCGCGCACGTCGCCGACTCGCCAATCGCGCTTGGGGCTGTCGGGATGCGTGTTGTGACACGAGACGCAGGTCTGGCCCATGATGATCGGAGCCACGAGTCGGACTTGGCTATTGAAGCCGTGCCACGTGACGAGCGACCGATCGCGCCGCGCTTCGGGGTTGGCGCGAAAGGCGGCAAGCGACGCGCGTTCCCACGCGTCGAGACCGTGTGGCGCGCGACGTTTAAACGGGTAGTCGGAGACGAATCGGTAGGTGATCGCGTTTTGATCGGCACCGATGACCGAGCCAAGCTCGATCGAAAATGTCGCGGGAATGGGAATCGCGCCGCGGATGTTTGCGTAGCTCGACGACACGAGGGAGTGGCCAGGCGTGTCGAGGACTCGGCGGACGACGTTGTCCGCGTAATACGATCGAATGCCGGTGATGACGCGGTCGAGATCGGTGACTTGCCGGACCAGCGCGCTTTGCGTGATGTCGCGCAGGTCGAGCCACACGGCGATCGGCAAGCCCGCAAGCAGAAGGATGACGAACGCGACGACGGCGCGCAAATCTTCGCGCGGCCGCTCGATCATCCGCGTACGCTAGCGGCGGGCGCCAAAGTAAGAACAGTAGCGAGAGTCGCGGCAAGACGGCGAACAATGATGCGGTAAAATACCATCGAAGCGGGCTCCTCTAAATGATGGAGGTACCAATCGAGCCGTGGAATCAACGAAGTTGTCGGTACGCTACGCGACGTCCTGACGACGACGATGTTACCACCGCCGCTCAATCAAAAAAGTTCGCCTTTTCAAGCGAACTTTCTTTTTGTCTCGATCTCAGATCGCTTTCGCCCTACGAGCACTTCCCAACGTAGCCGCATTGCTGCAAGCACTGGATGCAGCCGCCTTGCGAGATGAGATTGCCCGCGCATTTGGGACACATGCCGACACCGGTCGCCATCGCTTTGCGAACGCTCGGTGATGGGAGTTCCGTCATCGTTTTTAGCGATTGCATCTGCGAGCCGCCATTTGCGTGACCGTTGCCATTTGTCGCCGGGACATGGCTGATAAGATCGATCGATTTGGCATTTGCGTCCATCTCGGCGCGATCTTCCGGCGAATACGTGACCCGGGGTTCGGCGACCGCGACGACGTCGGCTTCGCCGCGTGGGTTGAGATCGGCGATCGGTAACGCGAGGGCGAGTGCCTTCGCGAGACCTTGTGAGATGCCGTCGGCGCATGAAAGCGTCGTCGGGCCGTCGGCGTTGCGCATCTTGGGATTGGGGCAGCGCATGCCTTCGAATTTCTCGATGAACTTTTGCGGATCGGCACCGTAGCGCAAGCCGACCGACATCGCGACGCCGAGCGCCTCGAGGTACGATTGCTGGCACGATCCGCTCTTGCCGAGTTTGAAGAAGACTTCGAATGGACGACCGCCCTCATCTTCGTTGAGCGTGATGTAGAGCGGACCGCAGCCGACGTTCGACTGGACGGTTCGCCCGCGCATCACAGGCGGACGCTTGCGATAATCGACCGTCTTTGCCACAGGCGTTGCGACGCGCATCTCGCGCGTCTGCGCCTGCAGGTTCTCGACTTTCGTGACGAGTTTGCCAACCGTCGCAGCACACGCGACATTCGTCGCGCGCAACTCCACATTTTCGCTTTGAAGCGTTTCGATTTTGGCGATGAGACCCGCAAGGGTCGCTTTGACGGTGGCTTCGTCCATGTGTTAGTGAACCTCGAGAAGGGCGTTGGCTTTGGCCAGGAGCGCCGAGATGTCGACTTCGGATTGCGCCGGAGCACTCGCATGCACGGGCGTCGCGGCGGCGATATCGCGGTTGCCGCCCGCGAGATCGTTGTCTTTGGAGAACGTGACAACTTGCTCGGTGCGCGAACCGTCACGATAGTACGTGAAGCCCTTGCAGCCCGCTTCGTACGCGCGGAAGATCGCACGCGAAACGTTTTCTTTCGTGTCGTCGTTTGGTGCGTTGATCGTCTTGGAGACGGCGTTGCACGTATTCTTTTGGAACGCGGCGAGCATGTCGATGTGTTGATCGACCGTCACGTCGCACGACGCGGTGAAGACGTTCTGCCAGATCTGGGGGACTTCGGCGAGACCCTTGACCGAGCCGCGATTCTCTTCGATCTTCCCCAAGAGTGCTTGCGAGAAGAAGCCTTCGCGCGTCGCGATCTTTTCGAAGAGCGGGATCACGTAGTAGAGGTGCTGCGGACGGCCTTCGCTGTCTTTCATGACGTGCTTCGTATATGCCATGCCGAAGTATGGCTCGCATCCGAACGCACATCCCGCGATCATCGAGATCGTACCGGTCGGCGCGATCGAGAGAAGCGCGGCGTTGCGACGTGGCTTGGGATCGTTCGCCCAAATCGAGAGATGCTTGTTCGGGAAATCGCCGCGCTCACGGGCGAGTGTCTCGCTCGTTTCGATCGCACGTTCTTGAATGAACGCCATCAATTTGCCCGCGAAGGCAATGGCTTCGGGCGAACCGTACGCCATCTCGAGCTCAATGAGGAGTTCCGCAAAACCCATGATCCCGAGTCCGACGCGACGATTGCCCGTGACCATCTGCTTGATCTCATCGATCGGGTAGATGTTCGCGTCGATGACGTTATCGAGGAAGCGAAGTGCGAGCGTACTCGTCTGCGCGAGACGCTCCCAGTCGACATCCTTCGTGCGCTCGTTATAGAAGTGGCCGACGTTGATCGAGCCGAGATTACACGAATCGTAGCCGTGCAAGAATTGCTCGCCGCACGGGTTGGTCGCGTGAATCGGGCCGAGGCCGGGCAATGGATTGACGTCGGGATGATCGAGGAAGAGGATCCCGGGCTCGCCGTTCTGCCACGCGCCATCGATGATCGCATCCCAGATTTCGCGGGCCTTGACCGTGCGGACGACGACTTTCGAACGCGGATCGAGCAGATCGAAATCGCCGTCGGCTTGGACAGCCTTCATAAACGCGTCGGTGACGCCGACCGAGATGTTGAAGTTGTTGATCTGCGTTTGGAGCAGCTCTTGCTTCATGTGCGAGAGTTGCGCTTCGGTGTAGCGGCCGGTATCGCTCATGCGATTCCACAGCGCGCGGTTTTCGGCGTCGAGATCTTTCTTGCAACTCATGAAGTGGAAGATATCGGGATGGTCGACTTTGAGGACGCCCATGTTGGCGCCACGACGAACCCCGCCTTGTTTGATCGAGTCGGTCGCCGCGTTGAAGACTTTCATGAACGAGACCGGACCCGAAGCATCCTTCCCCGTCGAATCGACGCCCGCACCTTGATGGCGGAGTTCGGAGAATGCGAAGCCCGTACCGCCGCCCGACTTCTGGATCAGCGCCATCGCCTTGAGGTTATAGAAGATCCCTTCAATCGAGTCGGGCACCGGGAGCACGAAGCATGCCGAAAGCATCGAAAGCGGGCGCCCGGCATTGACGAGACATGGCGTATTGGGAAGAAAGTCGCGTTGCGCCATCATGTCGTAGAAGGCGTGGCTCACACCATCGACCACGGCATCGGCATCACGGCCGGCTTTGGCTGCGTACGCACGCTCGGGCTGCGCGACCGCCAAAGCGACGCGCCACACGAATTCCGTCGGGTTTTCGACCGTACCATCAGCTTTTTTTGCGAAATAGCGCTCCTTGAGCACGCGCATCGCGTTCGCGTCGAAAGCCGGTTCTTTGAGGCCGCTCGGAAGAGCGGCGCCAGAGGTGGCGGAGAGATCGGACATCGAGGGGACCTCCATCGGGCCAAACTATTTTGAGAGACAGCGATCGAACACCTGTTCGAAGAAAACAGATAATTGCGACGCTCGGTACGTCATATAGTACACCCGAGGCACTCGAGATACAAGATATTGGGTCTCTCTCCTTGCGAGTAGCCAGTGGACGCTCGGTGGAGAATCGGAAAAAGGTGTGGATCGCCGGTGGGCGAGGACGCTCCTTTCGTGGACGACCTGTGGGTGGATCCGAGGATAGCGGGGAGAACGCGCGCAACGCCCTTCGCGTGTTTCGACCCGACGGCTTCGCGCCGCGACTTTCCGGCGTTTCGCTCGAGGATCTCTCCGCGCGTGGCTTCCGCGGCATCATCGTCGATCTCGATAACACGCTCGTCGGATATGGCCAAGAGCATCTCGCCGATGTCGATCGCGACTGGATCGCGCGCGCGCGCGACCGTGGCTTTCGGATTTGTTTGGTATCGAATAATTTCACCGATCGTGTCGGCCGTGTGAGTGCCGAACTCGGCGTGCCCGGGATTTCGAGCGCGCTCAAACCCTTGCCGCGCGGCTTTCTCGCAGCGCTGCGGCTCCTCGGCACCGAGCGAAGCGAAACCGTCGTCGTCGGCGATCAGCTTTTCACCGATGTCCTCGGCGCCAAATTCTTGGGACTCCACGCCATTCTCACGGAGCCCATCGTCGCAAAAGATTGGCTCGGGACGCGCGTGCTGCGCTTTCTCGAACGGATCTTGCTCGGAAGGAGACCCACGTGACCGATTCGTTCGATGCCTATGTATTCGACCTCTATGGGACGCTCGTCGATTACACGTCGCTCGGCACGAGCTGCGCTGCGTTCGCGCCGCAACCCGAACCGTTCGTGGCTGCCTGGCGCGCGAAGCAGATTTCGTATACGTTCGCAGCAACATTGATGGACCGCTATATCGATTTCGATGCGATTACCGTGATGGCGTTCGATTACGCCGCTTCGTCGCACGGCCTCGTTGCGAGCACCGCACAGCGCGCGAACGCGATCGCGGCGTGGTCGAAGTTGCCAGCGTATGCCGACGTCGTTCCGGCGTTGCTCGCTCTGCGTGAGCTCGGTGCGAAAACGGCCATTCTTTCCAACGGTACGCCGCGCTCGATCGCGACGACGATCGCAAATGCCGGCATCGTAAAATATTTCGATGCGGTCCTCTCCGTTGACGCGGTCCGCCGATTCAAACCGCACCCGTCGGTGTACGATCTCGCGTGCGAACGATTCACGACGACGGCCGAGCGCATCGCTTTCGTCTCGTCCAACGGCTGGGATGCGACGGGCGCCGCCGAGTTCGGTTTCCGCGTGCACTGGTGCAATCGCGCAAAGATGCCCGCCGAAACGATGGGCGCAAAGCCCACGCACATCATCGCATCGCTCGCCGAACTCATCGCTTCGGCGGATCGTTGAAGTGCTAAAGCTTGCGGTGATCGGCGATCCGGTCGAACATAGCGCGAGCCCCGCGTTGCATCGCGGCTTTCTGGATGCCGCCGCAATCGCGGGAACGTACGAAGCCATTCGCGTTCGTGCGGGCGAGGGCGCGCGTGCGATCGAGGATTTGCGCGCCGCGGGCTACACGGGCCTCAATGTCACGACACCTCTGAAAGAGGAAGCCTTCGCACGTGCCGACGTGCGCGATCCCATCGCTCGCGCCACGGGTGCGGTCAATACGCTCATTCTCGGGTCGACGATTCGCGGCTACAACACCGACGGGATCGGCACCATCGGTGCGCTCGCGTCGGCTGGGCTCATCGATGTCGCGGGTCGACACATCCTCGTGCTCGGCGCGGGTCCCACGGCACGCGCGGCCGTCGCCGCGCTGTCCCGCGCCGGGGCCATCGTGACGATCTGGAATCGCACGCAAGCCAAAGCCGATGCCATCGTGCGCGATCTTTCGGCGCGCGCGTGGCCGCTCGGCTCGGGCAACGCGCACGCGTACGACGCCGTATTTAGCACGCTCTCACCCGGCGTCGAGATCGGTGACGCAACACTCGCTCGTGTCTTGACGCAGACGCCGATTATCGTCGATGCAAATTATGCCGCACGTGCGACCCTGGGCAAAGCGATCGGTCGCGACGACGTTGTCGATGGAGCGGCGATGCTCGCGGCGAGCGCGCGCGCGGCATTCGAATATTTTCGCGCGTAGCGGCCGAATCTGAAGCGACTAGCGAACGTCGTAGACGGTCTGGGTATGTCCACCATCGCTCGGTGCGCTCGGACACATCGCATGCGACTCCGACGACGAGGCGATCGCACGGGTCCGTTTCAGCGTGAAGTCACCGTGGACGAGGCCGCCGGGCGAGAGATGATACCGACACGCGAGCGGATCGTAGTCTTTCGCCGTGATGGAAACGATAACGTCGCTCTCTTCGATCCCGAGTGCCGAAAACGAGCCGTCGTTTCGCGTGTGAAGATCCGGAATGACGTTGACGAACCGGTCTCCGGAACGCACGAGCACCGTAACGGTCGCATCGCCGATCGTTGCATGCGTATCGGTGCGGACGATTCGACCCGATATCGTACTCTGCGTACCCGCGGAGACCGGCACCGTCGCGAGGCTTATCAGCCCGGCGAACATCGATGCGCCGAGCGCGAACACGTACACCGCGCGTTGAACGAGAGCCGTGGAGGAGAGAGGGAGATTCGAAC
>JAYTXC010000181.1:0-3065 GCA_043743145.1 Rhodospirillales bacterium | reverse complement strand
CAAGCAGACGCTGGCGAATTTCGTCACGGCGTTCGCGGCGCTCGAGCAGACGCAGCAAGAGTATGCGACGGCGATTAGCAACGTGCGCTCGACGCAGGCGCAGTATCGCGCGGGCGTGACGACGCTTCCGTTGCTCCTCAACGCACAGACGCAACTCGCGCGCGCGCAGAGCGACCAGGTCACGACCGTGTACGCGCTTCGGCAGGCGGAACAAGCCTATCTCTTCGCGATCGGCGCGAACTACGACACGGCAGCAGCGCTCGGAACGCGCCGCATCGATCCCATTCCCGTCACGCCCGTTCCGATTCCACTGGTCGGGCCCAAGGCCTAAGGCGCGGGGGTTTCGCTCCGGCATCGCGTAGTCGATGGCATGTCCGTTCTCGAAACGCCCGTCTCGGTCGAAGACCCTATCAATGCTGCGATTCTCCGCATTTCCGAAGATCGGATCGCGGGCTTCCTCCACGATCCGCTCGGTGCGATCGCGGAGCAATCGGGCATCGATCTTGCGACGACGATCGAACGCATTCGCGCGATGCTCGCCTCGGGCACGATCCGACGCGTGCGGCAAACGTTGCTCGCGACGAATCTCGCGCACGGCTCGCTCGTCGCTTGGCAGATTCCGGCCGACAAACTCGATGCGGCGTTCGAGTATATGTCGAAGGTCGATCCGTTTTCGGGACACGTCGTGATTCGTACGGCCGATGCCGCGACGCCCGGATCGCAGTATCGTCTGTGGACGACGCTCAAAGTGCCGCAGGGGTACGCGATTGCGAAACACGCGGAGTTTTTGCGCGAGCACGTCGGCGCCGATGCATTTCGGCTGATGCCGGCGGAGAAACTCTTCGCACTCGGCGTCGGCCACATCCGGCGGCGCGGTATGGAGCTGGGATCGCGCGCCGATGTTTTGGCCGATACGATCCACACGAATATCGTCGAACTCTCGGAGCGCGATTGGCGCGTGCTCGTTACGCTCAAGCGGGAGTTCGAAGCAAACGAACTCGTGTCCAATCTGTGGGACGCGCGAGCTGCGGAAGCCGGCGTCTCGCTCGATGAGTTCTATGCCGTTGCGGAATCGCTCGCGGAGCGGCGCGTCATCGGTCGCTTCTCGACGTTTCTCGAACACGTCAAGGCGACGCCGGGAAACGAACGCGTCACGCGCTATAACGCGCTTTTTCATTGGCAAGTCCCGGTCGGACGCGAGATCGAGGCCGGTCGCGAAGTCGGGCGCCATCACATCATGACGCATGCGTATTGGCGTGAGGGCGGCCCCGAATTCCGCAACGTCAATATCATGGGCGTCGCACACGGACTCGATAAAGACGTGCTTCTCGCGCACAAGGCCGCGATCGACGAGCACCTGCGCGAAGCGGGCTTCGACGTCGGTTACACCAACGTGTTCTGGGGCGGTCGCAGTGAGATCAAGCCGTCGGAGATCTCACCGTTTGCCTACGCGGAGTTTCACCGCGCGCGTGGTGTCGATCCCGAGACGCTGCGTTGATCGACGGCGGAAACACCCTGCGTCGCACGATGGCGCTGGCAGTCGCGTGCCTCGCGATCGCGACGAACACGGCGTGTACGCAGGTCGCGACGTCGTCGAGCGAAGGCGGGGCCCCGCGCGAATCGCACGACCGTCTCGTCTACGCCGAGGCGCAAGATGCCAAATCGCTGAACCCGCTTCTTTCGACGAGCGCGTCGACGCTCGATCTCTCGATGTTTCTCTACAGCTATGCGGTCCGTTACGACGATAAAGTTCGTCCCGTGCCCGACGCATTGCGCGAGATTCCGACACAAGCCAATGGCGACGTCAGCAAAGATGGGCTCACGCTCAAGTACAAATTACGGCCAAACATTCTCTTTCACGACGGCGTGAAGTTGACGTGTACGGATTTGCGCTTTACGTGGCGCGTCGTGATGAACCCGGCGAATAACGGCATCACGCAGGACGGCTTTCGCGATATCAAAGATATCGATTGCTCCGATCCCCTCGTCGCCGTGATCCACATGAAGAAAATCTACGCGCCGTTCTTACAACAGTTGTGGGGCGTGAACGGTAACGCGCCGATCTTTCCCGAGCACGTACTCGCGAAATATAACGATCGCAAAGGCTCGTTCAATACGGCACCGTATCAAGGCGCGCCGATCGGCAGCGGTCCGTACCGTTTCGTGAAATGGGATCGCGGTTCGCAGGTTGTGATGAAGGCCTTCGATCGCTATTTCCTCGGGAAGCCGAAGATCGACGAAGTCCTTTTCAAGTACATCCCCGATCAAAATACGCTCGTGCAACAAGTGCGCACGCGCGAAGTCGATATGGCGATTCACGTCGGCGCGAACTCGTGGCCGCAAATGCAAAACATCCCGGGGACGATCGCCGATTCACCACCCGTCTACACCTACGATCACGTCGATTTTAATCTCCGCAAGCCGCTTTTTGCCCACGATCTTCCGCTTCGCCGCGCGCTCGCCATGGCGATCGATCGCCCCGGTCTCCTCACGAAGATCGCGCATAATCTCGGCGATCTTACGGATACCGCGCTTTCGCCGAAAATCTCGACAGGCTGGACGAAGGACACGATGCATTATGCCTTCGATCTTGCAGGCGCCCGAAAGATGCTCGATACGGATGGGTGGAAGTTGGGCACGGAGGGTATCCGTGTGAAGAACGGCACGCGGCTGGCATTCAATCTGCAAACGCAAACCGAGAGTGCTTCGGGTAAAGCTTACCAAACACTCATTCAAAGCGAATGGCGTGACCTCGGCGCTGACGTAAGCATCAAAAATTCGCCGACGGCGCAATTTTTTGATAATACCACGAATGGCGTGCTCCAAGGCGGACACTACGACGTCGCGATCTTTGCGTGGGGCGGCGCCGCCGATCCTGACGATAGCGCGATCTACTCGCCCCGTAACATGGCGCCCAAGGGCCAGAACGCACTCTTTTGGGATAACGCGATCGTACAAAAAGCGATGGATGACGAACTCTCGACGGTCGATCCCGCTCGTCGCCAACGCGATTTCGTCGTGGAGCAACAACAGTTTGCCTCCGACGTGCCGTCGATCGTCCTCTT
>JAYTXC010000180.1:0-2752 GCA_043743145.1 Rhodospirillales bacterium | reverse complement strand
TATCGCGACCGTCGTCTGGCGACTCGCGCGACTACGTTTGCAGACGATCTCGAGCGCGCCGTAGCGCGCGAAGGCATCGTGTACGATTTTCCCTGCGGCGGCGCGATTTACGCCTTTGAAATCGATGGCCTGGGACATCGACTCATCGCCGATGACGCGAACGTCCCGAGCCTCATCGCCGCGCCACTCTTCGATTCGGTTTCGATCGACGATCCGGTCTATCGGCGGACGCGCGCATGCATGCTCTCCGCGCGCAATCCGTATTATTTCCACGGCTCACGAGCGTCGGGAATCGGAAGTCCGCATACACCTCGTGGATTCGTTTGGCCCTTGGCGCTCATCGCACGCGCGCTCACCTCGACACGCTCCGAGGAGATCGTCGCGCAATTACGCGCGCTCGCTGCAAGCGTCGGCCCGAGCGGGCTCGTTCACGAGAGCTTCGATCCAAACGATACGCGTCGTTTTACGCGCGCGGAATTCGGTTGGGGCAACGCGATGTATGCCGAATTGCTTTTTCGTGCGGCGGCCGGCTTCGAAGCGCAGCCCACGAGTTCGCCGCGCGGCGGCTTCGGACGACCGCTACCGCCATCGATCGCCGTCGTCGATCGCACGACGGCACTCGCCAACCGCGCCGCACTCGTGCACGCGTTCGAACGCGCCGTGCCGCTCGGTGTCGTCGGGCCCGATCTCGGGGAGTAGGCGCCCCCGCGACGCTTGCCATGTCATCAGCGCGCGTCGTGCGAAGACGTGTCTATGAGCGACATCGTGAGTGCCCTCCGTCGGTCCGTTGCAGGCAGCGAACGAGATCTCCCCACAGATGCGATCGCGATCGGTGCTGCGGACCCGAACGCGCACGCGACCGTTACGATCGTCCTGCGCGCGCCGGATTCGACGGCACGCGCACATGCGATTGCCGCCGCCGTCACACTCGACACGCGGTCGTACATGACGCGCGAAGATTTTAGCGCCACACACGGCGCCGCGCGCACCGACATGCTTGCCGTGGAAAACTACGCACTCGCGTGCGATCTCGTCGTGTGCGAGGCTAATTTCGCGCGCCGGAGTATCGTCGTCGAGGGCACGCTCGGCGCGCTCGCCATTGCATTCGGCACGACGCTACAGACGTATCGCGCAAACGACGGTAGCATCTTTCGCGGACGCATCGGGTTGCTCTCGGTACCGGCACCGCTCGCCGATATCATCGTCGGCGTTTTCGGTCTCGACGATCGGCCGCAGGCACGCGCGCAATTCCGACGCGCGTTTCGACCCGCCGTCGCAACGTCGCGTTCGTACGATCCGACGCAGATCGCCGCCGCATATGCGTTTCCGCCGGGCGACGGGCGCGGCCAGACGATCGCGCTCGTCGAGCTTGGCGGCGGATACACGCAAACCGATCTCGATGCGTATTTCGCCCAACTCGGCATCCCCGCTCCAAATGTGACGAGCGTCGCCGTCGACGGCGGCACGAACGCACCAACGGGCGACCCTGCGACCGCCGATAGCGAAGTGTTGCTCGACATCGAAGTCGCGGGCGCGATCGCCCCCGGCGCAAACATCGTCGTCTACTTCGCACCGAATACGGATCGAGGCTTCCTCGATGCGATTACGACGGCAATTCACGACGCGGCAAATCGACCGCAGATTCTTTCGATCAGTTGGGGCGGCCCCGAACCTCGCTGGACGGCGCAAGCCCTCGCGGCGTTCGATGCCGCTTTCGCAGATGCAGCCATGCTCGGCGTCACCGTCCTCTGCGCTTCGGGCGATAACGGCTCCAGTGACGGCATCTCCGACAATGCCGCGCATGTCGATTTCCCCGCATCGAGCCCGCACGTCTTGGCCTGCGGTGGCACGCGCCTCGAGCTCGTCGGAAACGCGATTACGAGCGAGCGCGTGTGGAACGATGGCCCCGGCCACGGCGCGACGGGTGGCGGCATCAGCGACCGCTTCGACGTGCCGTCTTGGCAGCAACGCGCGGGCGTGCCACCGTCGGTGAATCCCGGCGCACGAATCGGACGCGGCGTTCCCGACGTCGCGGGCGATGCCGATCCACAAACCGGATACGCCGTGCTCGTCGACGGCATCGCGACGGTTCTCGGTGGCACAAGCGCGGTCGCGCCGCTCTGGGCCGCGCTCATTGCTCGCATCAACGCCACGCTCACGCAACCGATCGGCTTCTTCAATCCAACGTTGTACGCAAATCCCGGCGTGCTGCGCGATATCGTCGACGGCAACAATGGCGCGTACGCCGCCCGTTCGGGCTGGGATGCGTGCACGGGCCTCGGCAGCCCCGACGGCGCGCGGATCGCCGCGCTCGCCACGACGACTACGTCGACTTGACGGAGGTCTTCGGAGCGCGCACCCGTGCGGCAACGTACGGCGGTTGGTCCTTCGGGCAAAAGAAGACGCGCCGCGTCCCGACGAGCATCTCCTCGATCGTCGTTCCGCAGCGGCGGCACGGGAGACCCGTGCGATGGTAAACGTAGAATCGGTCCTCACGTCGGACCGCGCCTTTCGGTTTCGCACGATCGACCGCATGCGTCGTCACGATGCGACCGATTATTGCTCCATCGGCCATCACGCGTACGAGATCGGTCCAGATGGCCTTCCACGTCTTGCGAGCGAGCGAGGTTCCCGGCGCGAGCGGATGCACGCGGTTGAGAAACAACACTTCCGACCGATAGATATTCCCGATACCGCCGACGATCGATTGATCCATGAGGAGTAAACCGATAGAACTACGGCGCTTGACGAT
>JAYTXC010000179.1:0-9968 GCA_043743145.1 Rhodospirillales bacterium | reverse complement strand
ACGACGCGCTATCAAAGTTATCGCGCCATCCTCGACCGCACGACCGACCGCGGAACGACCGGCTGACCCAACCATGGCGAACGACCGCTGCGTTCGGCGAGCCTCTTGTTTACATAGATCTTCCTAAGAACTTCACACCGGTAACCGAGGCTCCTGTGCATGTTCGAGAAAATGCTTCATCGCCAAAACGATTCGCTGCGTCTTCGCCCCGAACGCACGCGCGCAACGCGAGACCACACGCTGCGTATCGTCGGTTTTTTCGGCGCCCTCGCCGTTTTGATTCCGGGGATGTTTTCTGCGCCGAAACCGACCGTCGCGATGCCGCCGTTCGCGCAGGCGCTCGGATTGCAATGTAGCGCGTGCCACACGATCGTGCCCTCGCTCAACGCCTACGGGCGTTACCTTCAGCGAACCGGCTATGCGTCGCTCGACCGAAAGCTGCTTGCGAAAGCGCTCCCGATCTGGATTGGTGAAGCGTTAAACTATAATTCGACTGCCGGCGCTGGGACGGGAACGCCGCGCTATTCCTTCGGCAATCTCGCCTTGCATGCCGTCGGATACGCGGCACCCGATCTCACGTATCACGCCCAACAATTTATCACGACCTCGGATCAAGCCGGTGGCGTCGATACCTTGTGGTTGACGTATAACAACCTCTTCAATCACGAGGGCCATCTCTTCGTCGGGAAAATTCTCAGTGCGGCGCCGTCGCCATACAGCCAAAATGCCGATCTCGACGGGCCGATGGCATCGGCAACGGTCGTCGGCGAACACGATTGGAATGCGACCTACGGGAATCGTTGGGGATCGCGTATCGCCTACGTACACAATGCGCTCGACGCCGAAGCCGGATACTACCTCGCAAGTTCCGATCTCAACGGCGCGACGGATTTTAGCCCGGGCGACAAAACGTTCCAATGGAAACTTGCGTATGCCTTACCGAATAAACCGTATGAGTTCGGGACGTTCGGGAGTTTTGGATCGACGCCCGTTTCGACGAACTCCGGAATCGATCGCTACCGCTCGGGCGCGATCTACGCACAAATCGATCCGGGCGAGCACGGCCGACCGGGGCTTCTCGCAATTTATCAGGCGCAATTCGACAACAATCCCGGCGTCGGTCCCGACGGGACGACACTCGGAGCGACGTCGAGTCGCGGTGCGAGTTTCGAGATCTATCAACCATTTTTTCGCAACGGCATGCTGGTAAGTCTGCGTCATGATTTCAACGACAGCGGTGCCGGCGGGCCGGTCACAAACGGGAACGCGATCAATGTGGCCTTTAACGTTCCACGCATTGCGTATCTTCACGGATATGTTGAAGCGAACGTCGGTGCCAATTCAGCACTGAGCGGTGCATCGAGCGGGCCGACGTTCAAGGGCATGCTGTGGCTCACGATTCCAATTAGCAAAGGTCGTGCCGTGCCTTCTTCTGCCGTCGCGGTCGCGGCGTCGCCGACACCGACCGATGCGGCATCGGTCGCGTCATCGGCCGCTTCAACATCGGCCACCGCGTCGACGCCAACGGTCGCTTCGACCAGCGTCGTTCCGATTGCCGTCGCCTCGACACGCGATCCGAAGCCCGCCGTTGCGAACGCACCTGCGGCTGCGTCGGCGCCGTCCGTCGATGTCGCAGCGATGGCCGCGGGCAAAGTCGCCTTCGCTGCAAATTGCGCGTCGTGCCACGGTGCGACGGGCGGCGGCGGCGTCGGACCGAGCCTGCACGGCATCGCGAGCCGTCAACCGCTCGCGACGACGATCGACCGGATCGTGCACCCGCGCGGTATTATGCCGAAGCTCTATCCTTCGCCACTCTCGAAAACGAACGTCGATCAGGTCGCCGCATACATTCGAGCGACGTTCCAATAGGGACGTCGCCGATCACGGCATTAGTGAACGCGCGTAATGACCCCCGCGCCTGGAGGACGCGCGCCCTCTTCGACGATCGCGATAAGCGTTTCGAAACCGCGCCATACAAAGGGCAGCATCGGTTGGAGATTCCAGCCAAATGCGGCGAAGCCGTCAACGTGTGTCCCGCCTGCAACGAGCGTCGGCCAATAGCGATCGCCACGACCGGCGGCGCACACAGCGTCGACATACGCATCGAAGTTGTGGCGCGGCGTGATAAAAACGTCGGCGTCACCGGCGATGCCGATCAGCGGTTTCTCGATCTTTCCCGTGTGCGCGAACGCCGCAATATTCGCTCGCGCCATCGATGAAAGCCGGTAATCGGCGCGTGCCGCGAGTGAGGCGAGTTCTCCGGCTTCGGGGTCGAGCAGCCGCGCGAACGCGAAGGTCGTGAGGTCCGCGTAAAACGGCGGCAACGCCGAATAATACGCGTCCCAGAGCGAGCGCAGACGCGGGGCATCCTGGAGTCGATCGGGCGGATAACCCGCGGCGACGATCGCATCGTGCGCGTCGCGATCGGCAAAGCCGCTCGCGACGTAGGGCGCCATCGCCGCGAGAAATGGCGGCAGCGTCGTGAGAATATTTTGCTCGGGATGCCAGTAGACGCTCGCCCATTCCAGGCCGCCATCGACGAGATCGGGCTCGCGTTCGAGGAGCGCGCGAACCTGACCGCCACCGATCGAGAGGCCGACCGCGTAGGTGCGCGTCGGTCCACGGCCGGTCGCCCCGCGCACGAGATCGCGTGCGGCCCGAACGAGGAAAGGCAAATCGTCCTGCCATGCGCGGACCGGCACCACGACGGGGTCGAGCGCGCCGAAGCGGATCGCCGTCTCGCCCGGGGCCGCCTCACCGAAGGGAAAGGGCACGCGATACGCGCGCGCCGCGTTCGGCGTCTGTGACCAGGCTTCGACGACCGCATTGTACGGAATGCCCTTGTTGCTCGAGGCGATCGCGTATCCACGCGCGAGAAGCCATTCCCCGATGGTGAGGTCGTTCGCGTGTTCGCTCCGCATCGCGGGCGTGCCGCAAACCACGAGCTTCCCGTTCCACGCATCGGGTATCCGCACGAAGAAACGCTGCCCTACCCCGAGCGATCCCCGCAGCAGCCGACCGGGCACGGGTGCGAGCGCGGGCGAGGCAAAACCGGCGGGTACGAGCGCCCGCGCGTCGCCCGCAGGGTCGTATCCCGGGAAGGCTTCGGGGAGGGGCGCGAATCCGAACCGCAAGTCGGGGACGATCGGGTTCGATATCCTTGACGTCAAAAAAGAACTCCAGCTATCCCGGCCCTGCCGCGACCGGGCCGACGCGCTAGGATTGGAGCATGAAGAACGACCACCTTGGGCCGCTGATTCCGCTAGAGCAGACAACGCAACTGGTCGCGGTGGTAGCGAGCGTCCCGACGGCACGAGCGGACGTAAAGTCGCCAGACCTCGTGAGATCCCCAAGGGGAGCAAGTCGTCGCAGTCCGTGAGCGGCTCCAGCAAGTCGGAAATGACCCGCGGTCGTCAAGGAGATCAGGCCCGGACGATCATCGTGCTTTACGCTCCCTAGATGGCTGTGATATACTGCCGCGCGTGCCTTACCGCTCGCCGGAGCGGCCCATTTCCGTCCCAACTGGAGACCTCGTTGCCGAATATTAAAGCCGCCATCAAGTGGGTCAAGCAGTCGCAAAAGCGCGAACTGCGGAACCGCGACGTCAAAACCCGCCTCAAGACGCTCTTCAAAAAAGCGCGCGTCGGCGGCGAAATGGCCGTGGCACCATCGGTCGAGAGCCAACTCGATAAAGCCGCCCAAAAAGGCATCATTCATCCGAACAAAGCCGCTCGCAAAAAGTCGCGCCTGATCAAAGCGATCCTCGCGACCGCCGTCGTCAAGGCCGCAGCTGCAGCCGCAGGCCCAACGACCGTCCGCACCGCCAAGAAAAAGAGCGGCGCGAAAAAATAGTCGCGATCTAGGGCTTCTGTAACACGTAGGTACCTGGTGCGGGGACGAGCGCCGGGTACTTTTCGTTTCCGAGCGATGCAGGCGTGGGCACGCGCTCACCCGAGCGTTGCGAGAGCCACGCCATCCAATCGGGCCACCACGAACCCTTGTGCGCGTCGGCGCCCGCGAACCACTCGTCGGGATTGGCGGGGTTCGAGTCGTTGCTCCAATATTGGCCCTTGCCGCTCGCGGGCGGATTGATGACGCCCGCGATATGACCCGAATGGCCGAGCCGGAAACGCGTCTGGCCCGCGAAAATTTGCGTCATCTTGTAGACGGAGCGCCACGGCGCGATGTGATCTTCGATCGGCGCGACGGAATACACATCGTTGCGAATCTCGTGAAGATCGAGCTTCACACCGAGTGCCGATAGCTCGCCTTTCACCAGCGCGTTCTTCCCGTACATATTTTCGAGATAGAACGCATGCATCGCGCCCGGCATACTCGTCGCGTCGCTATTCCAATAAAGCAAGTCGAACGCCGGCGCGTCCTTGCCCATGAAGTAGCGGTTGACCGCGACGTTCCAAATGAGATCGTTCGCGCGGAGCATGCTAAAGGTATCGGCCATATTGCTCGCCGGAAAAACGCCCGCGCCTTCGCGCGACGCGCCCGCCTTTGGCGAAGGCGGTAAGAAATTGCGCAGTTCGCCCGATTCCGAAAAATCGGTCTGTGCCGCAAAAAACGTGACCGCGTTGACCTTCGATGGATCGGTCTTCGCGAGATAGGCGAGTTCCATCGAGGTGAGCGTCCCGCCGATGCAGTAGCCGATTTGGTTCACCGTCGAACTCCCGGTGATCGCGCGCGCCGCTTCGCCCGCGGCGAGCGGTCCGAGCGTGAGGTATTCATCGAAACCGAAATGACCGAGCGCGGCATCGGGGTTGCGCCACGAGATCACGAACGTTTGAATACCGTTGTCGACGGCGTATTTGATGAGACTGTTCTTGGGTTGTAAGTCGAGGATGTAATACTTGTTGATCCACGGCGGCACGATGAGCAGCGGCGTCGCATGGACGTCGGGTGTGGTCGGCGTGTATTGAATGAGTTCGATCAGTTCGTTGCGGAAGACGACCGCACCGGGCGATGTTGCGACATTAACGCCGACGGTAAAAGCCGTTTTATCGACGAGTGCGGGGCGCCCGTCGTTCTCGCGCATATCGACGAGCGCGTTCTCAACGCCGCGTTGGAGATTCTTACCGCCGGTCTTCACCGTCTCTTCGATGACGGCGGGATTGAGCAATGCAAAATTCGTCGGGCTCATCGCATCGCAAAATTGTTTTGCGAAAAATTTCACGCGCGTGCGTGTCTCGTCGTCGATATCGGGTGCGCGATCGATACCGTCGAGCACGGCCTGCGTTGCGAGTAAGTAGCCTTGTTTGAGCGAATCGAAGAGCGGATTTTCGTTCCACGCCGCATGTTTCCAGCGATTATCGCCGGGCGCCGGATCGATCACTGCGGGCGCGGGCGCCTGAGGCGATACGGCACGCGTGAGCGTTCGTGTCGCAAGGGTCAGCCACGCATTTGCAAATTGCGTTTGCGTTTCGAGGACGGCTTGCGGCGCACCGAGCAACGATCGCCACACGTCCATCGCCGCGGCGTTGATACCGAGCGGATCGAGCGCCCCTGGGACGTCGCGTGCATCGAGCTTTTCGTCGCCGGTCTTCATACCGGAGCGAGTTCCCGCTCACGTCCGAGCCACACCTGCGCGCGCGTTACGGATCGACGTTGACCGCGATGCGCACGCCACGGTCGCTCGCTGCAATCCTGGGCAGCGCTTCGCGGAGGTAACGGCGCACGTGACCCAGCGACGCGCCCTTGATCGCGAGACGATACCGCCACTCATCGTTGACGCGCACGATCGGATACGGTGCAGGTCCCAAAACCTCGGCATCGCCGAGGCCGCGGATGAGTTCGCCGTAGCGGGTTGCGGCCGCGACCGTTGCCGCTTCCACGCGTCCGATGATTCCCACGTAGATGAGTTCGGCGAGCGGCGGATAGCCGAGTTCCGCGCGCGAGGTAAGTTCGTCGCTCGCGAAGCCATCGTAGTCGTGGCGAGCGGCGGCGACGACCGCGGGATGCGACGGCGAATACGTCTGCACGATCGCTTCGCCGGGCCGCGTGCGACCGCTCCGCCCCGCGACTTGCACGAGGAGATCGAAGGTCCGCTCGGCGGCACGAAAATCGGGGACGTGCAGACCGATGTCGGCAGCTACGACGCCGACGAGCGTAACGGTCGGAAAGTCGAGTCCTTTTGCAACCATCTGCGTTCCGACGAGCACGTCGCCCGTCGCGCCGAACTCATCGAGTAAGCGCGCGTGATCGCCGACGCGCGTCGTCGTGTCGCTATCCATGCGCACGATCTTCGCGTTTGGAAAGAGCGCGAGCGTCGCTTCGACGACTTTCTGCGTACCGACACCGAACTCGCGAATGGGTCCGCCCCCGCACGAACGACACGTCGTCGGAATCGCGCACTGTGCATCGCAAAGATGACAGCGCAAGAGCGCCTCCGTGCGATGCACGGTGAGCGATGAACTGCAACGCCGACAACTCGGTACGTCGCCACACGCGCGACACAACATAAAACTCGACGAGCCGCGGCGGTTCACGAAGAGGACGCTCTTCTCGCCCGCTTCGAGGCGCGCGCCGAGTGCGGCAACGAGCGCCGTACTAAAGATACGACGATTGCCGCGTTCGAATTCGGCGGCGAGATCGACGACGTGGACGGTCGGGAGCGCGCTCGCCGTCGCGCGCCGGTCGAGACGGACGTGTGCGATCGACCCCGCGCGCGCGGCGGCGTAGGCTTCGAGCGGCGGCGTCGCGCTACCCAAAACGAGCGTTCCCGCCGCGAGGCGCACGCGTTCGCGCGCGACGGCGACGGCGTCGTAGCGCGGCACGGAATCCTGTTTGTAGCTGCGTTCGTGCGCTTCGTCGACGACGATGAGGCGAACGTTGGGAAGCGGCGCGAACACGGCACTTCGCGCACCGACGACGACATCGATCTCACCCCGCGACGCCGCATGCCAGCTCTCGAAGCGTTCGCGTTCGGAGAGGCCGGAATGCAAGACCGCAACGCGCTCGCCGAACGCGCCTTCGAAGCGGCGCGCGGTTTGCGGCGTGAGCGAGATTTCGGGAACGAGCACGATCGCGCGCCCGCCACGCGCGATCGTTTCGGCGATCGCGCGCAGATAAACGAAGGTCTTTCCGCTACCCGTCACGCCTTGCACGAGAACCTCGGCAAATTCGAGCGTCGCGACGCGCGACACGATCGCTTCGATCGCGCGTGCTTGTTCGTCCGTCGCGGTGAAGTCTTGCGTTTCGTGCGGCCCAGATGCACGCGCGACGCTCGCGACCTCGCTCGTTTCGACGAGCGCACCGACCTTGATCGCGCGCGCGACGATCGCGTGCGCGAAGCCGGCTAACAGGGCGTCGCGGCGGCGCAACACGCCGCGTTCGGTAACGAGGGCCACGAGCGCTTGCACGCGCGGCCCCGTCGCCCGCGCGCCCGATGCGGCGAGCATCTTCTCGCGTACGACGCCAATCCGCGAGGTGACGAACGTTCGCTCCCGCACGATCGCGCCGCCGCGTTGCAAGGCGGTGAGCGCGCTCATGAGTGTGCGACGGTCGCCCGCACGACGTGCCTCAGGATGGCGCAGCAACGTTTCGAGCGTGAAGCCGCCGGAAAAATCGCTTTTTATAAGATGCACGAGCCGTTGCGGCAACGTTGGAAATGCTTCGGGCGCGAGCGTTCCGATAACGATAAAGCGGTCGACAACGCGTGGAATTGCCGCGGCAAACGTCAACGGGCCGAGCGCTTCGCCGAGCGAACAACAATAACGTTCGGCGATCCAGCGCGCGAGCGCGAGCCCCGATGCATCGAATGCGCGCGCGACGTCGATGCGGGCGGCGATCGGGCGCACCCCCGTCATCGTTGCACGCGAGCGTGGTGATGAGACGACGTACCCGTAGAGTTCGCGCGGCCCGAGCGGCACGCGCACGACGTCGCCGATGTCAACGTCCATTTCGGGCGGCACGGCGTAGGTGAGCGGTCGATCGACGCGTGCCGTCTTGTGCGCGACGAACACGTCGACGTACGTTACGACGGCAGGCGCGGCGTCAGCGGAGTTCGGCGGCACCGGGCGATGCATTCACGCGCACGAGCACCGAACGCACCGTTTTGAGCGGGACCACCACACCGAATTCCACGTCGCCGATCGTGCGCGGCAAGACGAAGCGCAATTTTCCCGCGCGCGTCTTCTTGTCGTTTGCCATCGCGGCCAAAAGCGCGTCGTGATCGGTCGTTGGCGAGACGAGTGGCAGGCGTAAGAGTGCGAGCAGCGCGAGAACGCGCAGATGCTCGTCGCTCGAGAAGCGGCCCGTGCGTAACGCGAGCAATCCCGCGGCACGTAAGCCCATGCTCACCGCATCGCCATGCGAGACGCGAAAGTTCGTGACTTTTTCGATTGCGTGACCGAAGGTGTGGCCGAGATTGAGGACTTCGCGCGCGCCCGCTTCGAATTTATCGTCGGCGACGACCATTGCTTTGATCCGCAACGAATCGGCGACCACCGTCTCCCACGGCCATTTCCGCAAGGGATGCGGCGCGAGCACTTCGAGACTTGCGAAAACGTCGTCACCTTCAATGATCCCGTGCTTGACGACTTCTCCGAGCCCTTCGCGGAGTTGCTTTTCGGGAAGCGTTTCGAGCGAATCGATATCGCAGAAGACGGCAAGTGGATCGCGAAACGCGCCGGCGAGATTTTTGCCCGCGGGCAGATCGACACCCGTCTTGCCACCGATCGACGCGTCGACCATCGCGACGAGCGAGGTCGCGACGTTGACAAACGGCACGCCACGCATGTATGTCGCGGCAACAAATCCGAAGAGATCGCCCGCCACGCCTCCGCCGACGCCGACAAGGGTCGTCGTGCGATCGGCGCCTGCGGCAGCGAGTTCGGCATACACGCGTTCGACCGTGCGCAGCGTTTTGCGCCGTTCGCCGAGTGCGAATGCGAGGACGGTCGTCGATTTGCCGATCCTTGCGGCGATCGCGTGTGCGCGCGCCATCACGTTGCGGTCGCAGAGCACGATCGTGCGCGACGACCCGCGCTCGCGCAAAAATTTCGCGATCGCGCGCGCGGTATCGTGGTCGATCGTGATCGGATATCCGAGGCTCTCGATGCGTGTCATCGCCCGGGCCCGTTCGACGTGGGGCCGGGCGCACTTGCGTGGGGCGTGCACGCCGCGATCTCTCGCGCGATTCGCCGCGCGTAGGCGAGCTTCGACGATTCCGGCGAGCGCACGGTGAGATCGGCTTCACGATAGAGTGGTTCGCGCGCGTCGAGCAATTCACGCACGCGTTCGACCGTCGGCTCCGCGCCGACGAGCGGTCGTATCGTTCGCGACCGGCGCAAACGCGAGACGAGCGTTTCGACCGGGACGTCGAGATAGACGCGGAGCGCGCGCGCGGCTAAGAGCGTGCGCGTCGGTTCGTACGTGATCGCGCCGCCACCGAGCGCGATCACCGCGAGCGGTCCGTCGAGTGCCTCGCGTACGGCCGCGCATTCCGCCGCGCGAAATCCCGCTTCGCCCGCGCGTGCGAAGAGGTCCGCGATCGGGCCTTCGCGCGCGACGATGAGTTCGTCCGTATCGACGAAGAGAAGCCCGAGTTCGCGCGCGAGATGGCGGCCGACCGTCGTCTTTCCCGCAGCCATGAAGCCAACGAGCGCGACGTGTTTGCTCAGACCGTCGATGGTTCGAACAGCCGCGCCGCAGCTGCGACGGCACGTTCCATATTTTCGCGCGTTTCCTCCATCGAATCGCCACCGAACTTTTCGAGAATCGGCGCCACGAGGGCGAGTCGAACCATCGCCTCGCCGACAATCGAGGCCGCCGGCACGACGCAGACGTCGCTGCGCACGATACTCGCGGGCGCCACGGTCCCCTCGTGCAGGTTGACCGAGGGTAGCGCCTTCATGAGCGTCGGAATCGGCTTCACCGTCACGCGCAAGACCACGTCTTGACCGTTGGAGATGCCGCCCTCGATGCCGCCCGCGCGATTGGATCCACGCGTGAGATTCTGC
>JAYTXC010000178.1:0-1542 GCA_043743145.1 Rhodospirillales bacterium | reverse complement strand
ACGACGCTCGGCGAGACCGACGGCTTCGCACGCGTCCGCGCAATCGCCATTTCGCTCGCGCCCGAAGGCGCGCTCACGCGGCACATCTATTTACTCGTGCGCGATCACGGTGCGCAGCGCTGGATCACGATGAACGCGTACGACGTCCAGAACGTCTGTGTCGAAGGCAAACGTCAGAGTTAAGTCCCGGGCGGTTGGCCGATGCCGACGAGGCGACGCACGTCGTCGCCGACGAGCACCTCGACGAGGAGCGCCACGAGGAACGTCAGCAACTCGAAGACGCTGAGATCGCGAACCGGATTGGCGATCGCCGGAAAGAGTACGACCGTCGCTGCCATGATAAAGACGAAGCCGACGATCGCCGAGACGACGCCGATGCCAAGTACGCGTCGATCGTTCAACCCTTTGCGCAGATCGGCGAGCAAGGCCAGGGGCGTCCGCGTGCCCACGTTCCACACGATAAATGCGAGTGCATCGAGGACGATCGCACCCGCGACGCGTGCGGCGAGTTCGACAAAACTCTCGAGCGCTATCGGTCGTTTCCTGCGGACGGCGAAGAGACGGGAACTTCGTCGGGCCACGTCGCGATCTCGCCGAGTGCGGCCGACTTCACGACTTTGAGGCCGAGCATCGCGCATTTCATACGCGCGGGGCTGATGCCGATGCCGACGTTTTCGAGGACGATATCTTGCGAGAGCCGCGCGACATCTTCGAGCTTCTGGCCCTTAAGTGATTCGGTAAGCATCGATGCCGACGCCTGACTGATCGCGCAGCCTTTGCCAGAGAATTTCACGTCGCTCACGCGGCGGTCACCATCGATGTGCAGATCGAAACGGATCCGGTCGCCGCAGAGCGGGTTGAGATCTTCGGCGGTTGCATCGGGCGCATCGAGGTGGCCGAAGTTGCGCGGATTGCGGTAATGGTCGAGGATATATTCTTTGTAGAAATCTTCCATCAGAGTTTAAAAACCATCGCGGCTTTCTCGAGACCGAAGATGAGCTGGTCGACATCCTCTTCGGTATTATAGAGATAGAATGACGCGCGCGCCGTTGCGGGCCACCCCATCTTATCCATGAGCGGCATCGTGCAATGATGTCCGGCGCGGACACACACGCCTTCGGTGTCGAGGATCGAGGCCATGTCGTGTGCGTGGATATCGGCGAAGTTGAACGAGATTACGCCCGATCGTTTCGCGCGATCTTTCGGTCCGTAAATCGCGAGCCCGCGCGCGACGAGCGGTTCCATCGCATCGAGTGCGTACGCAGTCAGCGAGCGCTCGTGCGCGGTAATCCAGTCCATGCCGATCGATTCGAGGTAGACGACGGCTGCGCCCAGACCGATGGCGTCGGCAATATTGCTCGTGCCCGCTTCGAACTTCCAGGGCAGCTCGTTGAACGATGTTTTCTCATATCCGACTTCGCGAATCATATCGCCACCGGTGAGGAACGGCGGCATTGCCTCGAGGAGCGCGCGTTTCCCGTAGAGGAATCCGATGCCCGTCGGACCGCACATTTTATGGCCGCTTGCAACGAAGAAATCGAC
>JAYTXC010000177.1:0-8119 GCA_043743145.1 Rhodospirillales bacterium | reverse complement strand
TTGAAACGGTGGAGCGCGAAGCGATCTTCACGCGAGTAGATGGCGACGGTTTCGAGGCCGAGTTCGGTCGCAGCGCGTAAGACGCGGATCGCGATCTCGCCGCGGTTAGCTACGAGGAGACGGCGGATCTCGCGCTGGTCGCTCTTCATCGCGGGTGGTGTTCAGAGCAACGCGCGCAAGAACCCGCCGGAGGCCGCCAGGAGCTCGTTCGCCGTCGCGGCGTCGACCGCGTGGACCGCCATCACGACGGCCGTTTTCACGCGTCCGTCGGCCGCCGCCAATAACTCCGTCGCGCGGTCGTCGTCCACGTTCGCAAGCGTCACGACCAGACGGCGCGCCCGTGCCGCGAGCTTCGTATTCGTCGCGATGACATCGACCATCACGTTATCGTAGGCGTGGCCCAAGCGGACCATCGTTGCGGTCGAGAGTGCGTTGAGGACGAGTTTCTGTGCCGTGCCCGCCTTGAGGCGCGTAGAACCCGCGATCGGTTCGGCGCCTGTCTCGACCACGATCGCGATATCGCAATCGCTTGCGAGTACGGAGTTTGCGACGCTCGTCACGCCGATCGTGAGCGCGCCGATCTCGCGCGCCTTGGCGAGCGCGCCGAGCACGTACCGCGCGCCACCACTCGCGGAGATCCCGACCGCGACGTCGAGCGCATGCAGATGCGCGCGCACTTGCGCGGCACCGGCGCGCGCATTATCTTCCGCGCCCTCGATCGCGCGCACGAGCGCGATTTCGCCACCTGCGACATGCGCGACCACGAGTGAGGGCGCGGTCCCAAACGTCGGCGGACACTCCGCGGCATCGAGCATCGCCAAGCGTCCCGATGTTCCGGCACCAAAGTAATGGAGCGTCCCACCCCGCCGCATGCGCTCGACGATCGCATCGACGGCGCGCGCGATTGCGGGCGAGGCGTCGGCGACGGCGGCGGCGGCGTGGCGCTGTTCGCGTGCGAAGAGCGCCACGAGGTCGGCCGCCACCATCGTATCGAGTCCGTGCGCGTCGTCGTTGCGTGCCTCGGTTACGGGGAGCCCGAGATCGCTCATCCGAGCGAGGCCTCGGCCATGCGCAGCGCCACGCGTTCCGGTTCGTCTCGCACGCGGACGACCGCGCAGCCCGGCGTCTCGCCCGTGACCCGCGTTTCGAGCAAGAACGTGAGCAGCGAATTTTCGCGCAACAGCCCGCCCGCAAACGCGACCGTCGGCGATGCGTCGACGAGACCGGCCTGCACGATCGCCGCGCGTGCGAGATCGGAAAGTTCTTGCGCGGCCGTCTGCACGATCTTCGTACTCGCGCGATTGCCTTTGCCCGCAAACGCGATGATTGCGGGTGCGAGCGAGGCGATCCGCGCGACGTCGAGCGGCGCACCGTAGATCGCGTCGAGCAACGTGGCACGATCGGTCGCTCCGATGGTGCGCGCCGCGAGCGCGAGCGTTTCGTCTTCGCGCATGCGGCCGTCGTACGCGCGCGCGAGCGCACGCATCGCCGCCATACCGATCGCAAAGGCCGAGCCCTCGTCGCCCAAAAGATACCCCGCGCCACCCACGCGAATGGTACGATCGTCGACTTCCGCGTATGCGACGCTTCCCGTGCCCGCGACGAGCACGACGCCCGGCCCATCGGGAATTGCCGCGCGGAGCGCGACGCGCGTATCGTCGTCGACGCTCACGCGCGTCGCCGCACCAAACGCCGCGCGTAATGCCTCGACAAGCGGTTCGCGAACGCTCGCGCGGCCCGCGCCCGCGGCCGCGACGAAGAGCGCATCGGGCGCACGACCAGCGGTTAACTCCCGTACCGTTGCGACGATCACGGCGCTCGCCGCCGCGATTCCGTGCGACGACGCGTTTGCGGGGCCACCGCGGAGGCTCGCGCCGTACGTGCCCGCGAGGGAACGTGCGGCAACGGTCGAGGTTCCACCGGCGTCGACGCCAACGGCTAGCAGTTCGGTCATCTAGCGCTCGTTCGCCGCGACCTCTACCCCAATCTTCGCGAGCAGCGCTGCAAGCGCACGTGGGACGATCGCGCCCAGGACCGTTGGGCGCGTGGCCCCCGTCGCGCGCGGAACGTTCGCGGGCCGCTCGCGCAAACTCTCATAGCCGAGCACCGCGAACGCGAGCGCTTCCTTCGCATCGGCATCGATTCCGCGTGTGTCGGAGAGAACGACCTCATACTGCCCCAAGCGCTCGGCGAGCCCCGCAACGAGCGTGCGATTGCGCGCACCGCCGCCACTCACGACGAGCGACGCGTCCGCCGGCCCGTACCGATCAAGGTCGGCGGCGATCGTTTCGATCGTAAACGCGGCGAGCGTCGCGCAGGCGTCGTCGAGCGGGAGATCGGCGAAAAGTTCGGCGTGCGCGTCGAGCAGTTGCGCGCCAAAGCGTTCGCGGCCGGTCGATTTCGGCGGCGGCTGCACGAAATAGAACGCATCGCGCGCGATGAGCTCTTGCACGATGCCTTGTTCGATCGTCCCGCGCGCCGCACGAGCACCATCGCGGTCGAATCGTTCGCGATCGTTCGTCCGTCGCGCGACGATCGTATCGATGAGCATGTTGCCCGGGCCCGTGTCCCACGCGAGGGCATCGGCAATCGCACCGCCGCGCGTGAGGACGGTGACGTTCGCGATCCCACCAAGGTTGAGCGCGACGACGTCGCGATCGGTACGCGCGAGCAACATCGCATCGACGTATGGAACCAGCGGCGCACCCTGTCCACCAACCGCGCAATCGGCTCGGCGGAAATCGAAGACGACCGTCGCGTCGATCGCGTCGCGGATACGATACGGATCGCCGATCTGCATCGTCTCCGCAGCCTCGCCGCGATGGAACATCGTGAGCCCGTGGCTCGCGACGAAATCGACGCGTTCGTCACGCGCGACCGCGCGTGCGGCTGCCGCAAACGCATCACCGAGTTCGCGATCGAGCGCGGCGATGTGCGTTGCCGTCGCAACGTTTGGCGGGAGCGCCAAACGAAGTCGCTCGCGCAGGCCATCATCGAAGGGCACCGTGACGAAACGCTCGATCGCCCACGCATACGACGCACCTTTTGGATGCAGATCGACGAGCACGGCGTCGATCCCATCGAGCGATGTGCCCGACATCAATCCGATCGCGCGCATCAGCCGAACGCCGTAAAGGCCGCATCGCAAACGGCGGCGCGGAGATCGCGCACGTCGCGGCGACCGTAGTAGACCGCGTTGGTCAAGAGCACGACGCTCGTGTCGCGCGCGGGATCGGCCCACACGCACGTACCCGTGAAGCCTGTATGGCCGAACGTGCGCGACGATGCGACCGACCCGCATGAGTTTTCATCACTCGTTTTGAGCGCCCAGCCGAGGCCTCGTCGCAAGATCGGATCGGCCCCGTGCTCTTCGATCGCTGCGGCACGGATGCTCGACGATGCACGTCCGGTCGCGACGGCGAGATACGCATCGGTGAGGCGCGCGATATCGAATGCCGTTCCAAAGAGCCCCGCGTGGCCCGCAACGCCCTGCATGAGATACGCCTTTTCGTCGTGCACCGCGCCGCGCACCCGACCACGCCACGCATCGAGTTCCGTCGCCGGAATCGTGTGCGGGTCGTCATTACGCGGACGAAAATCAGTCTGCAATGCACCGAGTCCATGCAGCGCGCGCGCAACGAGCAGCCGCAACGCGATCGACGAAAAGCGTCCGAGCAACGCACCGAGCGTGATAAAGCCGAGATCGCTGTAGACGACGCGCTCACCCGGCTGCGCGACGAGTGCACGCGCGAGCGCAAACGACTCCACGTTCTCGCAAAAGAGCGTCCGATAATCCGCACCCGATTGCATCCCCGCCGTGTGTGCGAGCAGCATCCGGAGGGTAATCGTCGCGTGCGCGGTGCCACTCCATTGCGGAAACCAGCGCACGAGTGGTGCGTCGAGTTCGAGTTCGCCTGCGGCGACCGCGTCGAGTGCCGCGTGCGCGACGAAAACTTTCGTGAGTGAGGCGAGATCGAAGCGCGTCGTCACGATCGTGGAACGCGCCGATGGTTCGTCGTCGAGCGTACCGTACGCGCCTTCGAAGACCACGTCGCCGCGATGTTCGATGCGCACGACCGCCGCCGTAAACCGCGTGCCGACCGCTCCGCGGAGCAAAGCATCGTCGAATCGTCGCGTTCGCAGAGCGTTCACGAAGCCGCGAGCCTCACGGGCATACGACCCGTCGCGATCGCACGCGACGTGAGCACGTCGGCGAGCGCTTCCATCGCGGCTTCTCCGTCATCGAAGGAGCACGCGACCGCGCGCGCGTTGCCGAAAGTCGGCACGTCGAACGGTTCGAGCGCGCTGATGACGATGGCATGCGGAGCGGCCGCGACCAATTCCGCGATCGTTTCGCGTTGCGCGCGCAAAAGATGTGCGCGGCGCGCGACGATCACGAGCGCGCGCGAGCCCTGGCCCGCCAACACGTCAAGAAGCATCGCGCGCATGGCGGGATCGGGATCGCGCGATACGCGCAAGAGTTCGCTCCGGACGCGTCGATGCCGCAGCGCCAAGCTCAGCGACGGTCGCGCTTCTGTATGCGTTGCCACGCCGTCGCTCGCATCGTATTCGAACGACACGACGGTCACCGGTTTGGCGAGATCGAGTCGCACGTCGCCACGCACGATATGGATCCCACGCGCGGCGACGAGCGCCGGAACATCGTCGAGATCGTCGCGATCGGGCAATGGGGCGCGCGCCGCGAGAGCAGCCGATTCGCGGAGCGCCCGCACCCGCGCGGACGCTTCGCGTAACCGATCGATCGCGAGCGTGCCATCTCGAACGGCCGCGACGATCGCATCGCGTGCTTCACGCGCGAGCGCGAGATCGTGGCTGATGATGCACGAATCAGCACCTGCGCCAATCGCGAGCACCGCGCCACGCGCCGTGCCAACCGTTCGCGCGATCGCCTCCATCTGCAGACAATCGGTAAAACACACGCCGTCGAATCCAAGCTCGTCGCGCAAGAGTCCGGTGATAACGCGTCGTGAGAGCGTCGCGGGCATGTCGGCATCGAGTTCCGTGACGATCGCATGCGCCGTCATCACCGCACGCGCCCCCGCCGCGAACGCCGTAACGAATGGCGCGCAATCGCGCGAGACGACGAGCGCGGCCGGCGTTTCGATCGTCGGCATGGCGACGTGCGAATCGATTGCGGTCGCGCCGTGACCGGGGAAATGCTTTGGCACCGAAACGACGCCGCTCGCCGTCATCCCGCGCACCACCGCAGCCCCGAGTATTGCGACGCGCGCGGGATCGTCCCCGAGCGATCGCGTGCCGACGACCGTACTCTCAGCTGCAAGGGCCAGATCGAGGACGGGCGCAAAATTGACGCTCCCGCCGATCGCCGTAACGTCACGCCCGAGCCGCGCGCCGACGCGTTCGGCAAGCGCCTCATCATCGGAGGCGCCGAGCGCGAGCATGGCGGGAACGCCGAGCTCGGCAAAGCGCAGCCGCGCCACGCGCCCGCCTTCTTGATCGACGCAAACGAGCGGTCGCAGGGCCTCACCCGTTGCCGAGCACGCCGAATCGACGAGCGCGCGCGTCGCCTCGCATGTCGTGACATTGCGTGCGAAGAGAATAATCGCACCCGGCTGCAGATCGCGCAGCATTTCCGCCGATGTGGCATCGAGGTCGTTCCCCGGTAGGCCGACGCAGAGCACGTCGCCCGCCAGACGCTCGATCTCCGCCACGCGCGTTACTGGAGCAAGTGAACGATTTGCGCGGTCAGCGTCTTCTCACGCTGACTGAGCATGACGTTGACGTGGGCGCCGCGACGCAGATCGGTGAACCCGTGGAAACCGTTCGAGCGACCGCGAAAATCGGTGCTCGGAAGCACGACCACATCGTAGATGGATGGTCCCGATCGCACGATGATGTGATTGGTCCGGTAATCCACGGCAACGATCTCACCATCGATCGAGCCCGCATCTTTGGCGCGTACGTGTGGCTTGTTATTTTCTTCGTTTTCGCCGTCGCCGTCGCCATCACCGAGTGCGACCACATACGACGGACCCACGAGTGAGGCGCTCTGCGCCTGGATCGGATGCAGGGTTGCGGACGCGACGATGCTCGCGAAAGCAAAAAGGGCGACGAAGAACCGTGTCATGACGCCTCTCTAACGTCGTGCATCGTCTCCGGCGTTCCTTTCCTGCGGGGAATCGCTCGCGAGTTCGGCTGTGTAGGCGAGGACCGCCGCGCTCCCGAGCGCGGCACGCTCCGCCGGTGTCGCGACGGCACGTTCCCCGAGCGCTCCGAGTTGGGCTCGTTCGCGTTTGCAGGTCGCGGCGAGGGTCGCCTCGTCGCCCGCGTTTGCCGCTCGCGCGACAGCCGCAAACGCGCGAAGCCGACGAACCGCATCGTCGTCGGGCGAACGGCCGGCGAGAACGAGGCGCAGGGCGATGAAGGCTTCGTCGGCCGCGCGCACGCCGACGGCCTCGAGCGCGCGATAGAATGGCGCTGCCGCCGGCGACTCGACCCGATCGGCGAGGACGGCTGCGACCACGTCGCCTTTCGCGAAACTTCCGCCGAGAAGATAGCCGTCGATGACTTCGAATCCCATCGTCATGCATTTCGCCACTGCCGTCGCTGCGGTCTCCTTGGCCATGATATGGGGCGGCGGGCCGTCGTCGGCAGGGACGCCAAAAACGGAAACGGCGAAATCGACGGCGTCTCTCGATGCGTTGCTCGCGCGTTCGCGGGTTTCCAGCGGTGCGCCGTACCGCTATCACATCGTGAGTCTCTCACACGAAGCGCACGGTGGCCGAACCTTCGACGTCACGACCGAGACCGATGGACTGAAGTATCGCGCGAAGAGCTGTTCCCGTGGCTTATGCACGGGGTTTTATTTTGATGGCGAGCGCAGTTTCGATGCCAATTTTAACGACACCGCACTTCCGCTTTCCGCGCGCGTCGATGCGCTACAGATCACGCTGCGCGCGATCGTCTCGTACGCGTTTACCTCACCCGATTTTCGATCGACCGGCGGACAGCTGAGCGAACGCGAGCCCGTCTTGCGCGATGGTCGGAGCTATCGCAGGCTCGCGATCGCGCCGTTTCGCGGCTCGCTCCTCGATGCGATCCTCGATCCCACGAGCGGCCTCGTCGTCGGCGTCGTCTCCGACGAACGAAAATACGCATTCGAACTCCGCGACCAACGCAAAGTCGATGGGAAAGTTACGCTCCCGTACGAAATTTCGCTCAACGGCACGATCGTCGAACGTTTCGAACGTCGCGCGATCGAAGGCGCACCCCTGGAAGCGCCGATGGGACTCGTGCCGACGTTTTCGGGTGCACCCGAATCGATCGCGATGACGAAACTCGAACGTCCCTCAGAACAACCCGTCGTGCCGTGTTCGATCGGCGGCGAGCGCGTAAATTGTTTGCTCGATACCGGTAACTCCGGACTCTCGATGAGTCTCGAACTCGCCGAGAAACTCGGCATCGAACCTCGCGGAGGCGCCTTCGATATCAGCGGGGTCGGAAAATACGTCACCGGCATCGTGCACGCGCCCGCACTCGTGGTTGGAAACGCAACCTATCCCAGTGCCAAATACGTCGTCTTGCACGATCTGCGACCGTACGGCTACGACATCGTGCTCGGTGCCGACGCATTCGCACGCGCGCGCGTCACGATCGATTATCCCAAACACGCGGTGACGATCGCACCGAGTGGCCCGACCGGACTCGCCGCGCCGAGCAATGCGGTCGCGATCTCGTTCGAAAACTTCATTCCCATAACGACGGTCCGCGTCGGCGAGCAGAGCGCGCCGCTCGCAATCGATACGGGTGACGAATCGACGATCAATCTCGCCTACGAGTATTACGCCGCGCATCCCGGGATCTTCAAACCGAGCGGCTCGACGCCCGTCTCCGGCATCGGCGGCACGAGCGACGAGATCACGGGCGACGTCGCGCGCGTGCGTTTTGGCGATTACGACGTGGTCCACCCAAAAATCGGCGCGACCAAGAGTCTTGCCGCAACGGGCAAGGGGCATCTCGGCAGCGGTTTCCTGCACCACTTCGCCGTCACGTTCGACTACGGCCGCAGCCGCGTCGAACTCAGCGCCAAACCCGGGGATATCAACGTTCGTGCTGTGCCGTAGCCCGGTCTTCGATG
>JAYTXC010000176.1:0-4770 GCA_043743145.1 Rhodospirillales bacterium | reverse complement strand
CGACGACTTCGAGGCGTTTGATCGATTTGACGCGCTTTTGGCCCGTGGTTTCCTTGAACTCTTTCCGCAGCTCTGCTTGGAGTTGCGGAAGTTTGAGATCGCGCAGAAGCTCGCGAATGGCTTCCGCGCCCATGCCGGCTTTAAACCCGTTGCCGAATTTATCGCGCGACTCACGGTACTTTTGCTCGGTGAGGATCTCGCGCTTGGTCAGCGACGTATTGCCCGGATCGATGACGATGTAGGCCGCGAAATAGATGACCTTTTCGAGCTGGCGGGGCGACATGTCGAGCAGGATACCGATGCGCGACGGAACGCCTTTGAAATACCAGATATGCGTGACGGGGGTGGCGAGTTCGATGTGGCCCATGCGCTCGCGGCGAACCTTCGCACGCGTGATTTCCACGCCGCAACGGTCGCAAATCATGCCCTTGAAGCGGATCCGCTTATATTTGCCGCAGTGGCACTCCCAATCTTTGGTGGGTCCGAAGATCTTCTCGCAAAACAGGCCGTCGCGCTCGGGTTTGAGCGTGCGGTAGTTGATCGTCTCCGGCTTCTTGACTTCGCCGAAGGACCAAGCGCGGATCTGCTCGGGGCTTGCGAGCCCGATGCGCATCGCGTCGAAGTTATTTACGTCGAGAAGGTTCACTTTCGTCCTCAGTGCCGCGGTTGGCAGTCTCTAGCAAAGGCAAACAAGGACCGACAACCGTCGCTCCCTCTTAAATCCAGCTAAATTCCGCGGGGCATAGACGAAGAGTATAGCGCGAAGGGTCAAGGGGGTCAACGAGCCCGGTGCGCTGAGCCACCCCCACCGCGCTTCCTTACTGACAAAACCGTAACTTTTCTCGACGGACGCGCGTCAATAGGTGCGGAATACCTCTATGAAAACAGTACGCGCGATTCGCGCAACCGACGAACCCGCCTACCTCGATATCCTCGACCGCACGAGTGGCGACGACCGATATTATCGCTTTTTCCGCGCGGTCGATCATTTCGATCACGCCGACGTCGCCCGCTTCGTCGAACCCACTCCGGGCGTCGTGGGGATGATCTCGCTCGAGGGATCGCGCGGCCTCGGCGTCGCTCACGCCTTCTTTACGGCCGAATCTGCTGAGATCGCCCTTGTCGTAGCGGCGGATAGCCAGCGGCGCGGCGTGGGCCATCTCTTGATCGAGGCAATTCTTGGAGAACTTCGGGAGTTGGGCGTCGCGACCGTCACCGCCGTTTCGCTCTGGGAGAACCTGGGATTCGCCGCGCTCGCGAGATCGTTTGGGATGGTTGCGACTCACGCGCCCGGAGACGGGAGTGTCGTTCACTGGAGACTTCTTCTCGGAACGCCGAAGCCAGTCGCTCCGCAGGGGCATGCGACGATGCCGTTATGGCCCGCCGCCTCAGCAACACCGGCCTCGAACGCCCCCGCTGCCTGATCTCGTTCTCGGCTACGTCTTCTCTTGGCGTTTGCTCCGGTCGACGATCTCGTCGATAAGACCGTACGCCTTCGCATCTTCCGCCGTCATGTAGTTATCGCGCTCGATGTCGGCGAGGACTTTCTCGATCGGATGGCCTGTCGTATCGGTGTAGATCTGCGCAACGACGCGGCGCATCGCGATGAGATCGCGCGCCTGGATCTCGATATCGGTCGCCTGACCGCCGATATTCCGCACCGACGGTTGATGGATCATCACCTTGCTTTTTGCAAGCGCGTACCGCTTGCCCTTGGTACCGCCCGTGAGCAAGATCGAGGCGGCAGACGCTGCCATGCCGTTGCAGATCGTCGCGACGTCCGGTTTGATGAGTTGCATCGTGTCGTACATCGCGAGTCCCGCCGTCGCGCTGCCGCCGGGACTATTGATGTAGAGATCGATGTCTTTATCCGCGTCGGTCCGCTCGAGGAAGAGCATCTGCGCGATAACGAGATTCGCGAGCTCGTCGGTGATCGGTCCCGTGATGAAGATAATCCGCTCTTGCAAGAGACGTGAGTAAAGATCGTACGAGCGTTCGCCGCGTGCCGTCGTCTCGACGACCGTCGGTACCATGTGTCCCATGTCGTCTCGCATACGACACGACCGCGCTGCAGACCGCTCGCGCGCTAGAAGCGCGCGACGAGCATCGCGATATCGTCCGTGGCGTTACCGCCGCCGAGGACCCGATCGACGAGCGTTCGCGCGGGCGTGTCGAGGCTGATGAGATCGGGCGCGGCAAGTGCGTCGTGAAGACGACCGAGCCCAGCGTCGACGTCACGCGTCGACTCGATGAGACCATCGGTATAGAAGATCGCCATCGCGCCTGGGACGACGGAGACGACGCGCACCTCGCGCGTCGCGTTATCGCGTACACCGAGCATGAGACCGGAGTTCGTTCCATCCGTTACATCGCCGCTCGGACCTCGAATTGCCGGCCCGGGGTGCCCCGCCGATGCATACGTCAACGTGCCGACGCGCACGTCGTAAATCGCGGCGAGGGCGGTCGCGTAGCCATCGGGGTCGATCGAGTGCAGCGTCTTATCCGCGACGGCGAGCATCACGCATGGATCGGGGTGCATCATCGCCGCTGCCTGCATCGCTTGGCGCAACTTCGTCATCGTGATGGCGGCATGTAGGCCGTGCCCGAGCACGTCCCCGACCGTCATCACGATGCGACCGTCACCAATTTCGAAGGCGTCGTACCAATCGCCACCGATCGTCGCTTCATCGCTACCGGGTCGGTAATCGGCATCGAGCGTGAGGCCGGGGAAGCGTGGTAAGGACGTCGGGAGTGATGCTGCCTGCAACTCGACGGCGATACGGCGTTCGCGCGCGAAGATGCGTGCGTTCGCGATTGCCGCGCCCGCGCGACGTCCGACTTCACCGACGAATGCGAGATCGTCCTGGCAATAGCGTGAACGCGACGCCGTTCCGTCGAGTGCGCACGTGAGCGCGCCGATAATCGCACCCGCAGGCGTGATCACGGGGACGGTAATGAACGATCGAACGTCGAGGGCGCGGACGGCATATTCGCGATCTTCGGAACCGCCGATGCTACGGACCCAACCGGAATCGACCTCATTGAGCGAGGACTCGCCATAATCGAATGCGCGTCGGATTGGATGTTGGGCGGGTGGTTCGCTCAAATTTTCAACGAAGCGCTGGAGAACTGGTGAATGGTGCGCCGACGTCCGTTCCCAGCGGTCGTCAGTATCGCGCACGTCGATGATGCAGCAGGATGCGAATTCTTCCACGCACACGCGTGCGATATTTCTCAACGTCAACGCGTAATCGAGCGAGTCGAGTGCGGCCGCACCCGTGCGCGAGAGGAGTCGTAGCCCACTCTCGACCCGATCGCGCTCGCGACGATCGCGGCTAACGATCGCGAGCCCGAGCGACTCGCCACCGTGGTCGTAAATGGTAAAGGCATTGAATTCGACGGCGACGGTCGTACCCGATGTGCGATGTCGGAATGCCACGTCGCCGCGCCAACGACCGACGCGATGAATCTCGGCAAGGATCTGTTCGTCGTTGCCAACGCCATCGCCACCCGCCACGATATCAACGAGTCGAAACCCCACGATCGCTTCCGTCGCTTCTAGACCAACGAGCGCTCGCCCAGCCTCGTTGATGTAAACGAACGTGCCCGCGTCATCGAGGATCGCCGTGAAGTCGGTGCTGTTTTCGGCGAGTGCGACGAACGTTTCGCGCGCGGCATCTGCGCGGCGACGATCGTCGATATCGATATTGACGCCAACCCATCGGACGATCGCCCCTGCATCGTCGCGTACCGGTAATGCGCGAACGAGGTGCCACCGGTACGAACCATCCGCCATGAGCGTGCGAAATTGTGTATCGTACATTTGGCCCGAAGCGAGCGACGCATTCCACATTTGCAACACGACGACGCGTTCGTCTGGATGAATACTCTCGATCCAGGCATCACCGAGCGCTTCATCGACGGGGCGGCCACGCGTCCGCGCCCAATTTTTACCGATAAATTCGAGTTTTCCATCGGGCGTCGCACTCCACGCGATGCCAGGTAGGGCATCGCTAAAGGCGCGGTGTCGCGCATCGCTTTCACGGAGCGCGGACTCGGCGCGTTTGAGCGCATCGATATCGGTGAGCGTGCCGAACCAGCCGACGAATGCGTCGCCCGTGGTATCGTACATCGGCATAGCTTCGGCCAGAACCCAGGTAAACGTTCCGTTTGCGTGACGGAGTAAAAACTCGTCGCGGTAGGCACTGCGTGCACGAACGGCGCGAGCCCATGCGCTACGGACACGATCGAAATGAGCGGAATCGATCCATTCCCGAGCGCGAAAAACCACGCCGTTCGGGGCGACGCCAAGAAAGGCATACCACCCCTGCGAGAGATACTCGAGCCGGCCCTCGGGCGAAGCCGCGAACGCCACGATCGGCAAGGCGTCGAGTATTGGCGCGAGCGCGAGTCTCGTAGATATTTCGATCGTGAAGTTTTCGCGCGAATCAACGCGAAGTCTTTCGCGCGTCCAGGATTATTTCGCAGGCGGCTTGAGCGCGGCTGACACCACTTCGACCACCGCCGATTTACCGCGCGCGACGAGCAGCGCCGCCGAATCTCTCGCTCGATCGGTCAATCGACCGCCGAGCGGCCCCAGCTTCTCTCGTTCAAAGGCACTTATCGGAACGACCAAACCGGCGACGAATCCGACCGCGATGGCACCGAGTCCGAGAGCAAGCGGCGCTTTCACGAGGTTCGTCGTTTTGCTCGCTCGCTTCGACACCGCCGAGATATCTCTGGGCGTATCCGTCGCGCGAGGCTCCTCTG
>JAYTXC010000175.1:0-4824 GCA_043743145.1 Rhodospirillales bacterium | reverse complement strand
TTCCGATACGCCAGTCCGATATCGGCTTGCGGGTCGAGCGGATTCGGCCCGATACGCTCACCGAGCGCGCTGCGACGATCGTTGTCGAAGATCTCGACGGCGATCGCACCGCGCAGTTCGAACCACACGCGCTCGGTCCACATCCGCAGGCGGACGATGCCGCGGATCTCTGGTGCCGGCACGTCGCCTGAATGAAACGTTCCGAAGCGCCCGAGATGTACGTGCAACAAACGCTCGTCGCCAAAATCGTAGATGAGATGTTTGCCGATCGCTTCGATGCCGCGCAGCGTCGCGCCATCGAAAAACGACGCCACGTCTTCCGAGCGGCCGCTGGGAGCGTCGAAATTGATCTCGTGACCTGCGAGTTTCTCTGCTTGTAAGCGCGCATATCGTGCGACCTGTGGTCCCTCGGGCATGTCGGCCCTTAGACGCCGTCGTACCTCCGCTCGGTGTCATCTCACATGCGTGTCTCGGGACAGCGCGCGGGGCTACGTTTCGACGCGGAACTCGGCGTTGTGACGGAAGCGCTGCTCTTCCTCGGCGAGCTCGATCCCGAGGCGATCGGCCCGAGCATCGCGCACGCAACGCATTACGAGCCGACTCCCGTTGGCGATCTCGATGCGTTGCTGGCTCTCGTTCCGTTTCCCATCGCAGCGACGACCTTCGTCGATCTCGGCGCCGGCATGGGCCGTGCGATCTTGCTCGCAGCGCGCCATCCTTTCGCACGGATCGTTGGTGTCGAAATCTCGCCCGCGCTCTGCGCGATTGCGAACGATAATCTCGCGGCGATCGACCGCGCGACGCTGTGCTGCCGCGACGTACGGATCAAACGCGCCGACGCGCGCGCGTACGCGTTCCCGCGCGGCGAGCTGGTCGTCTATCTCTACAATCCCTTCGACGCGACGATCTTCGGCGAGGTCCTCGATCGTCTCGCAACACGAACCGATCGCATCGCACTTCTCTATCACACGCCGGTCGAACGCGATTGCATAAACGCACATCCCGCGTTTCGCTGCGTTGGCGAAACGTCGTTCGGCACGGTTTACGTGTCGTCGCGACAGAGCACGACGAACGCGGCGAGTCCGAGTACCATGCTCGCACCGCACGTTACGAGCACGCCGGGCCAGCCATACCATTCCCAGCCGAGGCCCGGCAACGTGGATCCGAACACGGCCCCGACGTAATAGAACGCTTGATAGAGCGCGCTCGCACCACCTTTCGCGACGCGCGCCGTAACGTTGACGTACGTCGGCACGATCGCTTGCGCGGCGAACATGCCGATGCAGAGCACGATGGTGCCGATGACGATCGCCACGAGGGAGCCCAAAGCCGTGAGCGCGAGCCCGAGCAAGGCGATGCAAAACCCGATGGCGACGAGCTTTTGCTGCGACATGTCCCTGGAGAGTCGGCCCGCGATCGGCGCGGTGAAGATGCCCGCGATGTACGACGCATAAAACCATGCAACCGTGCTCGTTGAGAGCGAGAACGGCGGTGCGGTGAGGAGATACGGCAAGTACGTAAAGACGCCGATGAATCCAAAAAAGAGCGTCGCACCCGCAAAAAATGCACCGAGCAATTTCGGATTGCCGATGTGTCGGAACATCGCGCCGTACGCATCCGCGAACGCGAGCCGAACGTTGCCGTCGCGAAGTTTGTGCGACACGCGCCGCTCGCGCAAACCGAAGGCGAGCACCAGCGCTGCAACGAGCGTGAGACCGGCAAACGCAACGAACGATGCGCGCCACGTCAGTGCACCCGCGATCATGCCGCTTCCGACGCGACCGATGAATCCGCCCGTTACCGTCGCGCCGATATACAGGCCGACGAGGCTTCCGAGATCGCGCTTCCCACCGAGCTCGCCCAGATACGCCACGGCAACGGCCGAAATCGACGGGATCAGCGCGCCTTGTAGCGTTCGTAGCGCGACGAGCGCGCGAAAATCCGGCGCGAGCGCACACGCAAAGGTTGCGAGGGCGAGTAGCAGACATCCGACGACCATGACACGCTTGCGGCCGAGAAAATCGCCGAGCGGACCGTACGCACTCGATGACAGCGCCATCGCGAAGACGACCGCCGAAACCGACGCACCCGCAATCGCCGGCGAGACGCCGTAATCGTGGCCGAGAATCGGGAGGAGTGGCTGCGTGATGTACGCGTCGGCGAACGCCGCAATCGCTGCGACGGCAACGGCCACGATCGCGGTTCGTTCGGTAGCGCGCGGGGCGGAGCGCGCGGCGAGCCTCATCCGTGCGATCCTACGCGGCCGTATACCCGCCATCGATCACGAATTCCGAACCCGTGACGAATTGCGATTCGTCGGAGACGAGATAGACCAACATCTCGGCGACTTCGTGCGCGCGACCGATACGCCCGAGCGGAACGCTCGCCGCAAGCGCGGCGGCCGTCGCAGCGGGATCGCGCGATGTACTTACCACGAGTTCAAACATCGGTGTTTCGATAAAGGTAGGATGTACCGAGTTGCAACGGATCGCATATTTCTTGTGCGCGCAGTGCAATGCGACGGACTTGGTAAGGAGGCGAACCGCGCCTTTGGCCGCGTTATACGCAATCGTGTTCCGACCGCCGATGATCCCGGCAATCGAAGAGATGTTGACGATGGACCCGCCGCCCGTCGTCTTCATCGCGATCACGGCCTGACGACATCCGTAAAACGTCCCATCGACGTTGACGGCCATCGTCCGATGCCATTCGGCATCTTCGATCGTCTCGATATCCCGAAACGACGCGATGCCCGCATTATTGACGAGCGCATCGAGGCGTCCGTATCGCGCGATCACGCCCGCAAACGCCGCCTTCCACGCGGTATCGTTCGTAACGTCGAGTTCGAGCGCGGACATCTGCGCATCGCCATCGGCAACGCGCTCCGCGCCCGCGAGATCGATGTCGGCAACAATCACGGTCGCACCCGCATCGACGAAGCACCGAGCCGAAGCGCTCCCGATCCCGCCCGCGCCGCCCGTCACCAGAATGATTTTACCAGCCAGCCGTTCCGATTTCATCGCGCGGCGTTTCGGCGTAGCGCGTCGCGGATCAGTTTCCGACGCGTCGCAAGTGGCGGAGCACCGTTCCGGCCTCGAGTTGTGCGAAATACTCACGATCGCGATCGTCCCAGTACGAGCGTAGCGAAGCGAAGAGTTCGCGCGCACGCACCGGATTGCCCGAATAGAATTCACGCATCGCGTGCGCTCGCGTCGTCCGGACTAAGAGCGCTTCGCGGTAGCGCCGCCCGAACGCCGCCAGATCGCCTTCGAGAAATTCACGTCCGTACAATTCGAGGATGCTCGCGAGCCGCTCGAGTTCGGAGACGAGCAGGGCACGTTCGCGGATGCCCTCGAGGCGAATCGGCCCGATCTCGGGCTCGAAGGCGAGCATGTCGGCGAGCCGGTATCGCTCGTCGGCCACGCTATCCAGGAGATCGACCTCGATCGTTGCGTCGCGAATGAAGTCGTAGGCCACGATCACGACGTATTTGTCGCGTCGAAACCACGCCATCGAGGGGATTTCGGTTGACTGGATGAGTTCGAAGCCATAGTCGCGCGCGAGGAAGGCGAAGCTCGCTTCGATGAACGGCAGGGCATTCGCGGCGGGAACTGATTCCATCTTCGATACGTCGGGCTTGCGTGCGCGAACGTTTAGCCATTCCGGCGCGGAGGGCATCGGGTCGGCGCGGCGTACGGAGAATGCCCATGCCTGCTAGACCGATCATGATTGCCGTTGGCGGCGACTCCGGCACCGGAAAACGCACGCTTTGCCGGGGTCTTGAGGCCATTTTCGGCGCGGGTCGCATCGCAAAGCTCGTCCTCGACGACTACCATTCTCTCGATCGCTCCCAGCGCAAGCTCGTCGGCTACACCGCAGCCGATCCGCGCGCGACCAATTTCGCCTCGGTCGAGGAGGATCTGTGGGCGCTGCACGAGGGTCGCGGGATCGAAAAGCCCGTCTACGATCATGCCGACGGAACGTTCAAGGGCACCGAACGCCTCGAGCCACACGAAATCATCATCGTTCAAGGGCTTTTCCCGCTCTACACGCGTGCGCTGCGGAGCCTCTTCGATATTAGCGTCTGGATGGATCCGCAAGACGATCTCAAGCCCGCTTGGAAGATGCAACGCGACACATTACGCCGCGGGTATACGGAAGCCGACGCGCGCGAAGAGATGGTTGGCCGCGCACCCGACGTTGCAAACTACGTCGCGCCACAGGCGAAGTACGCCGATCTTACCGTCTCGTTTTATAAGCCGACGGCCGCAAATGTCGATCCCGCGAAGCTCTCGGCCCGCATCCGCAAAGGCGGCCGTTTCCGCGCGCTCGATTACGCCGAGTTCCAAAGTGGCTCGACGTCGATCCGGCAGATGGAACAAACGGCGGCTGGCGGCTTTCCCGAAACGATCATCGAGCTCGATGGCACGATCGAGCCCGGCCTCGCAGAGCACGTCCAAGATCGGCTCTGGTCCCATATCGATGGCGGCGCCAACGCTCGCCCGGCGCTCGGCAAATATCAAGACGCCCATGGGCACAACCAAACCGGCTACGCGCTCGCGCTCGCGCAACTCCTCATCGCGCGCCGCGTCGTGCTCGTCGAAAACGAACGCATGGAGATGGCAGAATAACCGTTATGGCCGATACAGCAACGCCCGCGCCGACGAACGATCCCCTCGACCTCGACGCGGCCTATAAGAACTCGCAGGTCGGGGACGTGCTCGATAAACTTGGCCGCGAATTGATCGGGTTGTCGCCGGTGAAGACGCGCATCCGCGAGGTCGCGCACTTGCTCCTCATCGACAAATTGCGCAAGAGCGTCGG
>JAYTXC010000174.1:0-2665 GCA_043743145.1 Rhodospirillales bacterium | reverse complement strand
GCCGCGAGAAGCTTGTGTTCGAGTTCGTCGAGTCGCGCGAGGCGCTCGGCGGCGGGGCGCGTCGTATCGACGAGGTCGTCGGCCGTCCGACAGAACGCGTAGACCGCCCACACCGCGCGTCGTTTTTCGGGCGCGAGAAAAAGCGACGCGAGGTAGAACGTCTTCGAGGCGACCTGGGTGATCTCACGGCAAATCCCGTACGCAGCCCGCACTTCGGAGGCCTCGCCGATCGCGAGCGCCCCCGTGAGGCTCAGATCAAGATTCCGTTCGAGCACCCGTGGACTCCATGTGATTTCCGGTCGTCATAACTACGCGCAGGGTTATACTCCGAGTGAGCGCGACCTTGCGCGCGAGGGCAGCGATTACAGAACGAATTCTTGCGGTCCCGCGACCGTCGCCTTGTCGAGCGGCATCAGCCCGGCAAGCACGATCTCTTCATACATATACCGGACAGCGTTATTCGCAGCGACGATCGTCGCCGAGACCGTCGTCCCGTCGAAGGTCGCGTTCGAGACGGCGGGCGAAGCGTTGAGGCTTGCGATGAGCTGCGTCGGATCGATCACGCGCCCGGTGAGATTTTTAACCGGCACCGAGATCGTCGCGGTCCGCGATGCGGTAAGGCGCTTGTTCGTCAGGCGCGACATGAGCGCGTCGACGTTGCCCGGGAATTCGAACTGCACCGTCGCCGAAGTTCCGGCAGCATCGAACTCGTGGCGCAAGAGTCCGGGGGTGCGCCCGAAAGCGACCGCCGCGTCGTGGGCTTGCGCCGGGGTTCCGAGCGTCATGGGAATGGTAAGCGAAGCGGAAGCCGCCATCGTTCTCCTTGAGGGTAGATTGCGGGTAGCGTATGCGGGGCGGCTCGCTCGCTCCGTGACTCGCCGCACAGAGACGCACGATCCGGCGTCGAAGAATATCGTATCAGGATTTAGCCGAGAAAGTTGTAGCCGAGGCGTCATGCCATCCATAACGATCGCCCCCGATTCGAACATTCGCGAACTCGTCACGTCGTTTCCGATCGCCGAAGCCGTGCTCGAAGCATTCGGCTTGCGATGTTCGGGGTGTGGCGTGAACAAATATGAGACGCTCGAAGCGGGCGCGAAGGCACACGGATTGCGCGTCGATCCGATCATCGCGGCGCTGACACAGGCCAAACTCTCGGGCCGCGTGCCCACGATCATGAACGACGATCGCCGGCCGCAGGTCGGCGCACCCGGCGCTTTCGTGAAACGCGGTAAGTTTAAAGCCGTCGTGCCGATTATGTCGGGCAAGGGCGGCGTCGGCAAATCGCTGACGACCGGCTTACTTGCCGTCGGCCTTCGGCGCGCGGGGCTCCGCGTCGGGATCCTCGATGCAGATATCACGGGCCCCTCGATCCCACGCCTCTTCGGTCTGCGCACCCCCCTTGGGATCGAGAACGATCCAAATGAAGTCGTGCCGCCCGGCGGCAAAACGCGGCCGCTTTTCGTTCCGGCGAAAACCCGGTCGGCAATCGAAGTCGTGAGCGCCAATCTCCTCACACCCGAAGAAGATACCGCGATGATCTGGCGCGGCCCGATCCTCTCCGGCGTCATCAAGCAATTCTTCGAGCAGACGCTGTGGAGCGATCTCGACGTGATGCTCATCGACTTGCCGCCCGGCACGTCGGATGCGCCGCTCACGGTGTTGCAATCGCTTTCGATCGATGGCGTCGTGCTCGTCACGATGCCGCAGGCACTCGCGACGATGATCGTACGCAAGGCTGCGAACCTGATCCATCAGATGAAGAAACCGATTCTCGGCGTGATCGAAAATATGTCGTATTTCGTCGCCCCCGATACCGGCATGCGCTACGATATTTTCGGGCCCTCGTATGCCGATCAGGTCGCCGATCTCGCGAAAGCGCCCGTCCTCGCGCGCATCCCGATTTCGGGAACGATGATGACCCTCGCCGACACCGGCCGCCTCGAAGAACTCGACGATCCGATTTGCGATTCGCTCGCGGCATCGCTCATCGCCGCACTCGCCGCGCGACCGAAGCCGCAAGAGACGATCTCGATTATTTAGTGGAAAAAGAACGAGCCCCCGAATCTCGCAAGATTCGAAGGCTCGTTCGCTCGAGGTTCGTAACGGCTTATTTTGCCGCGTGCGTCGTAACGCGAACCGTAGGCATGGCTGCCGTCGCCGAGACGACGAAACCATCGTACATTCCGCCGATGCCGTGATTGGGCACGCCGCAGAACATCCAGTAGCGGCCTTCTTTATCCGCTGTGAACTCGACTTTATCGCTTTTTCCGATGCCCAAGCCGTTGATGAGTTCGACGGTTTCAGCACCATCGAACGCCGGTGGCTCGGAGCCTTGATTCGGGATCACCTCTGTGACGGCCACAATCTCCAGGGAATGCGGAATCGCCCCCTGGCCGATGTTGACCACATCCATCGCCACTTTCCAATTCAATGGAACGGTGATCGTGAGATCGCCGTGTCCGTAGCCATTGAAGTTGAGCGTGCCGTTGTTCGCGTTCTCCGCCATCTTGATGTCGAAGTGGACGCTTTTATTGGCCGCGTCGATTTTCATCCACGCGGGTGAGATCGTCTTCGCCGCCGCCTTCGACGCGATGCCGGATTTCTTCGACATCGCGTGCGAGGGCGCGGAGATCGACGCGATCGGCGCGAGGGTGACGATCGC
>JAYTXC010000173.1:0-1598 GCA_043743145.1 Rhodospirillales bacterium | reverse complement strand
GCGATCGTCACGGCGGCCGAAGCGAATCTTACGCGTCCCACGCGCGTCGCAACACTCCAAGCCATCGATGCAAATGCGGGGAACGTCGCACTCTTCTCGAGCCTTCCCGCACTTGCGAAAACAACATCGCCCGCGACGCGTGCCGCAATCGCTCGACGTCTGCCAAAAGTGCTCGCCGCGCTCGGTGGCTTCACCACGTATTTAAAGACGACGCTCTTGCCGCGATCCAATGGAAATCCGCGCGTCGGGGCCGCCGTCTTCGATCGCGAAATGCTCTTGGCGAACGGCACCGATCGCACGCGTGCAGATCTCGTCGCCGAAGCGCAAACCGATTTCACGAAAAATCGCGCCGAGATGTTGCGCCTGGCGATCCCCTTCGATCGCACGTTCTTCCCAAACGGTGTGGCCGACGAAACGAAATCGAATGCCGAAGACGTCGTCGTTCGGCGCGTGCTCGACAAACTCGCCGAAGATCACCCCAAACGCTCGGAGATCTTTAACGTGGCGCGGAGCGACGTCGATGGCGCGCAGTCGTTCCTCGCGGTACACCCCGTCATCGTTCCGCCCGTACCATCGACGCTACGCGTCGTTCCAACACCGGAGTTTATGGCCGGTTTTTCCGGCGCGAGCCTCGATCCCGCGGGCCCGTTCACGCCGCTTGGCGAGTCGTTCTACTACATCGATACGATTCCGAAAGCGTGGACCGACGTACGCGTCGCCTCGTACCTACGCGACTTCAATACCTACGAACTCAAGATACTCTCGATGCACGAGGCGATGCCGGGCCACTACGTCCAATTTCGCGCGAATGCACTCGTGCCATCGCTCGTGCGACGCGCGTTTCCGAATGGTTCGTTCGCCGAAGGCTGGGCCGTGTATATCGAAGGCATGATGCTCGATGCGGGTTACGGCGATAACGATCCGCGTCTGCGACTCTTCCAACTCAAATGGCGCCTGCGCGAAGAAGCGAACACGCTCATCGACGCGGGCTTTCATACGGGCGATCTCACCGAAGCTCGATGCCACGACCTCCTCGAGCGCCAAGCCTATCAAGAGAAATCAGAGGCACAAACCAAATGGCATCGCCTCCAACTCTCGCATGACCAACTCTCGTCGTACTTCACGGGTCTCTCCGCGATTCGGCGTGTCGAAGCTGCCGAGCGCGAGCGCCTCGGATCCGCATTCGACGTCGCGAAGTTCAACGCACGCCTCCTTGCGATGGGAAGCGTCGAGCCGCGCTATATCGCGGCGCTCCTCGCATCCCCATCGCCGTGAGCGTTACGCGGCGGGCTTGACCTCGAACATCGTGATATCGACGCCGGCTTGCGCAAAGTTCGCGAGATCGGCGACGGTCGTCGCGCCTTCTGGAGAGCCGAGCGCGGCTTTGATCGCATCGAGCGAATCGAAGCCGAGTTCGGCGAAGAATGAAGAGGTCGTCGACACCTTCCCATCGGGCGTGAAGATCGGCGATCGATTCACGACGTAGGACCGCAGGCCAGGAAGCTTCGACGCTTTGCGGACATGCGTTCCAAAGTAATAAGCCTCGAACGCCGCTTGATCTTTGGGCACCTTGTAAAACACGACGAGCTTCGCCCCGT
>JAYTXC010000172.1:0-10396 GCA_043743145.1 Rhodospirillales bacterium | reverse complement strand
GCCTGTCTAATGCAGCTAAAATAAAGAGACGACGATGGTAGCCGTATACGAAAATCGGCCGTCTTCAGACGACTGGTAAACATCCGCTTTCCATAAACGGCTATAACAAGAGGATACGGTTAGCTGCCAACCTTCACTAGAGGCGTAAGACCTAGCGATGGGACGCATTTATCGGTCAAAAGTAAACGTTTTCGAGGACAAATTGTAAGGCGCGCTTTACAATGCGATTGGTATCCGCGGAGCATGCATGTATCCGCAAGAAATCTCTGGCAGTGGAGAGGGAAAAATGACCTATCCCCTTTCTAGGGCGTAGCCAATGGTCGGTTGCGTCTCTAACGTATGGTGCCATGGAGATCATGGTCCGTCGTGAAGCCTGGGACGTCAAAACTCCCGTGTCTTCAACGTTCCCGACCGACGCTTTCGAGCGATGCGATGCACCTGCCGTCGAAGAAACGGTTAGCGTAGCACCTCGTTCGCAACGCGCTGTTGCCGTTGTCGTCGATCGTCGGAAACGATTGAGACGCCCGTTCATCTATCGCCATCGCGTCGCGGTATCGCGAATGAAGCGCGCACGTGACGTCGTCATCGCGAGCATCGCGTTAATTATGGTAGCTCCGATTCTCGTCGTTGCGGCCTTCGCAATTTGGTGCGAGGACGGTGGGCACGTGCTTTTCACGCAGCGCCGAGTCGGCCGATTCGAGCGGTTATTTACGATCTACAAACTCCGCACCATGCGCATTTCACAATGTGGCGATGGAATATCGCCGACCTCGGGCGGGGACTCGCGTATAACGAAGGTCGGACGCATCCTACGCAAGACGTCAGTCGATGAATTGCCGCAACTCTTCAACATTATTCGGGGCGAAATGACCCTCGTTGGTCCGCGACCGGAAATGCCGTTTATTGTTCGCCGTTACGCTCGCTGGCAGCACTTACGCCACCTCGAGACCCCGGGACTCACGGGTTTGTGGCAGATCAAATACCGTTCCACGATTCCACTCGATAAATTCGAAGCGACCGCCGTCGATCTCGAATACATCGATCAATCGTCGCCGAGTTACGACCTCAAACTGATTTTCCGAACGTTTTCCGCTCTCGCCCGCTCGAAAGGCGCCTATTAGTGGTTTCGCGTCGGCCCGTGAGCCTCGTTACCGGCGGGGCAGGCTTCGTTGGAAGTCACCTCGTTCGCAAGCTCATCGAAGACGGCAACCACGTGATTATCATCGATAATCTTTCAACGGGGCACATTCGTAATCTCGAGGCTCCGATCGCGAGCGGGTGCGCGACGTTCGTTCACGCCGATGTCGCGGTACCGAAGCGCGAGTTGGAAGACATTCTGGATCGCGCGAACCTCGAACGTCTCGACGAGGTTTACCACCTCGCCTCGCCGGCAAGCCCTGAAGCATACGCTGCCCATCCGTGGGAAACATTGCGCGTTAATGGCTTAGGGACGATGTCGCTCATCGAGTTGGCGATCGCGCATGGAGCGCGGATGCTCTACGCGTCGACGTCGGAAATCTACGGTGATCCGCTCGTTCATCCACAACCGGAATCGTACTTTGGGAATGTCGATCCGATCGGCCCGCGCGCATGCTACGATGAAGGCAAGCGCTTCGGTGAAGCTGCAGTTTCGAGTGCCGTGCGCGCAATGGGTCTCGACGGGCGACTCGTTCGGCTCTTCAACTGCTACGGTCCGATGATGGACCTGCATGACGGGCGCCTCGTTCCTGCGCTCGTCGATGCGATCGCGAGCGGACGACCTCTGCCGATTCAAGGGACGGGGTTGCAAACGCGATCGATGACGTACGTCGACGATGCCATCGAGCTCATCTTGCTCGTCATGCGTACCGAACAGCACGACTTGCAGCCGATTAACGTTGGGAACGATGACGAGCGTTCGGTCCTCGAAATCGCGGCGATCATGGCTCGAGTTGCCGACGTAAAGTTTGATATCGAATACACGATCGCACGCGAAGGCGACCCGCAGCGCCGGAAGCCCGATCTTACGCTAGCACGGAAACTCGGTTGGTCGCCAACGACGTCGCTCGAAGTCGGCTTACGTACGACTTATCGGTGGGCCACGACGGAGCGCGTCAGTTTCGCGTGATGTAATCGCCCCGTCGATTCGGCCGGATTTCGCAGCGCTATGCCTCCACTGCAACTGCGGTCCACACGAGGTTCGAAGCGACGCGGAATCGTCCGTGCATTTCGTTGAGACATTCGTGACGATCCGGCGTGACGAGTCGTGCGACGAAGGTGCCGACGCCCGAATCGTCTGCGGGACCGAGCTCGATGTAAACGTCAGAGAAGTCGAGCCAACGTGTCGTTAAACGATAGCGGCACTTGTAAAACGCTTCTTTCGCGCTGAAGACGAGCGTGGCCGCAAGATCCGCTTCGCCCTCCGACGCCTGCGCTAAGGCATGACGTTCGCTCTCGATGAAGAGCATCGGCCAGAGATCGCGCTCGACCCGGCCGCGATGTTCGACATCGATGCCGATGGAAGCAAACGTAAGATCGCGGGCGACAACGGCGCCGCACACGGGACCGCTATGCGTGATGCTGCCGACGATCCCGGGCGGCCACCTCGGTTGGCGATCTGCCTGCGTTACGAGCGGGAAATCGTGGATATCGAAATGTCGGAGTGCGGCTCGTACGCAGGCGCGCCCGGCGGCATATTCGGAACGTCGCGCGGAACTGAACTCGGTCGTGCATGCTCGTTCGGCCTTAAGTAACGCGGCGGTATCCCCCTCGCCTTCGAAGGTGACGGCGATAGCGCCACCGCCCAAGAGCGCGGCGATCTCAAGATTCGGCGTCGGCGTCGGCATCGTCATCACTCCCCCCTTTCCAGGGTCTGTCCGATAAAGCACCTTTGGTCTACGCTACCGAGTAATGCGTGGGCTAGATTCAATGGATGACCGATCAAAAGCGTTTGACGCATCCGATGAAGGCATTGCAATCATCGGCCTCGCCGGCCGTTTTCCCGGCGCTCGAGACGTCACGACGTTTTGGCGGAATCTCTGCGCCGGCGTAGAGAGCATCTCGCAACTCGATGAGCGTTCGCTCGAGGATGCATTCGACGCAGCGACCCGTGCCGACGCATCGTATGTCTGCGCACGCGGCCTGCTCGACGATGTCGATCGCTTCGACGCGGCATTCTTTGGCATTCACGCCCGGGAAGCGGAGCTGATCGATCCCCAGCACCGTGTCCTCTTGGAAACCGCTTGGGAAGCACTCGAAGACGCGGGCATCGATCCCGCACGTTGCGAACGTCGCATCGGCGTGTACGCCGGTTCGAGCATTAACACGTATATGCTCAAACATGTCATGCGGGATCGGCAGACGATCGATACGTTCACGAGCGATTATCAAGTCGGAAGCTTTCCGACCCTCGTCGGCGGTGGGAGCGATTTTCTCGCAACGCGTATCGCCTACAAACTCGATCTCCGCGGACCAGCCATGACGGTACAGTCAGCGTGTTCGACATCGTTACTCGCGATTGCCCAGGCGGTGCAAACGCTCGAATCGGGCCATGCCGACGTCATGCTCGCCGGCGCCGTATCGATTACGTTTCCGCAGCAACGTGGTTATTTATACCAAGACGGCGGGATGGTCTCGCGCGACGGGCATTGCCGGACGTTCGACGTTGCCGCCGATGGCACGGTGTTCGGCGCGGGCGCGGGGATGGTCGTGCTCAAGCGGCTTTCCGACGCTCGTGCCGATGGTGATCGCGTCTACGCCGTTCTGCGCGGTTTCGGGATTACGAATGATGGGTCGGCGAAGGTTGGATACACGGCGCCGAGCGTTTCAGGTCAAGCCGCCGCCGTTGTCGACGCTCATCGCGATGCGGGCTTCGAAGCGCGGTCGATCGATTACGTCGAATGTCACGGAACGGCGACGCCACTGGGAGATCCGATCGAAATTGCTGCGCTCGCGCAAGCGTTCGCTTCAGGATCTAACGCGCGTTGTGCCATCGGCTCCGTAAAGCCCAACGTCGGCCATCTCGATGTTGCGGCAGGCATGGCGGGCTTCATCAAGACGACCCTCGCGATTTTTCACGCACAGCTGCCGCCGACGCTGCATTTCACGGCGCCCAACCCCCGCATCGGGCTCGAAAAAACCCCGTTTTACGTGACGACCGAGCTTTCGCCCTGGCCCGGTTCTGGGCCGACGCGCCGCGCGGGTGTGAGCGCCTTCGGCGTCGGCGGTACGAACGTGCATGTGGTTCTCGAAAGCGAACCCGCGGCGTTGCATCACGCTGCGGAAGGACGCACACACGTGCTCCCACTTTCTGGCCGGAGCGATGCCGCGCTGGCGCGAAACGCCGAGCGTCTCGCCGCGTACCTCTCCGCAAATCCGGCAAGCCAACTCGCCGACGTGGCGCATACCTTGCAGAACGGTCGGCGTGCGTTCGCACATCGCCGTGCCGCAGTCGCAACGACCGTGGCTGACGCGATCGTCGCATGCGAAGCGTTCGCGCTCGATCGGTCGCTACGGTTGCCTGCGAATCGCAGCGCCAATCTCGCGTTTCTCTATCCCGGCCAGGGCTCGCAATATATCGGCATGGGTCGGCAACTCTATGCGGCGGAGCCGATCTTTCGCGCGGCTTTCGATCGTTGCGCCGAGATCGCAATGCCGGTTCTTGGTGCCGACCTGCGGCTGCTCGTGTTTCCCGACCATGCTCGCGAAGTCGATGCAACGCGAACGCTGACGACGACTGCCATCGCGCAGCCGGCCCTCTTTACGGTATCGTACGCGGTCGCCAGCCTCTTGCAAGCGTGGGGAATCGTTCCGACCGTAAGCGTTGGGCACAGCGTCGGAGAGTTCGTCGCCGCGACGTTCGGTGGCGTGTTCGAACTTGAAGACGCCCTCCGCATCGTTATCGAACGTGGTCGGCTGATGCAAGCGCTCGAGCCGGGCGCCATGCTCGCGATCCGTTTAGATGAGGTCGAACTCGCGAAGGTCTTGCCTGAGGGCGTCGCACTGGCCGCGATAAATAGTCCGATGCAATGCGTGGCATCGGGCAGCTTCGAGGCGATTGCATCGCTCGAGGTAATCCTCGCAGGACGCGACATCCCCGCGCGCCGCATTGCGACCTCGCACGCATTTCATTCCCAGCTCGTCGAACCGATTCGGGAACCACTTGCAGCGCTTATCGCGTCTTTGCCGCTCGCATTGCCAGCAACGCCGTACGTCTCGTCGGCAACGGGAACGTGGATCACCGACGATGAGGCGACCTCGCCGTCATTCTGGGCAGATCAAGCCGTTTGCTCCGTGCGCTTTCGCGACGCCATCGATACGCTCGTCGAATCTGGCGTTGACGTGTTTCTCGAAGTTGGCCCGGGAGCCGCGCTCGCGACGAGCGTCCGACAGTGCGTGGGGCGCGATGGACGCTCGACGGTCGCCTCGACCTTGGTTTCGGGCGATCGCGTCGACGGCGAACGCGGCGGATTGCTCGAAACCGTCGGCACGCTCTGGTCGGCCGGAGTTGAGCCTAATTGGAAGGCAATCGGCGATACGCGAGAGTCGCGCATCATCTCATTGCCCGCCTACGCCTTCGAGCCAACGCGTCATTGGATCGACGCGCCGATAACGTCGGAAAGCGTCATCGCCGTGGGCGCTACATCGGAGGATCAGCCGCCGAAAGTTGAGGAGCCAGGTATGTCGACTTCTTTGGAATCGTCAGCCAATGCTGCGGCGTCCTCGGACGCCTATGTGAGCGAATTGGCCGCGCTTCTCGAGGAGCTTTCCGGTGAGTGCGTGGGCCCGGCGGATCGAACGACGACCTTTCTCGAACTCGGCTTCGACTCGCTTTTTTTAGGTCGATTCGTGCAACAGATTGCGACGCGATTCGGAGTAAAGGTGACATTCCGTCAGGTGCTCAACGAAATTCCGACGCTTGCGGCCCTTGCCGAGCACGTTGCCACGCACGCTCCGGTACCACTGTTGATACCGGCGACTGTAGCGACGCCGGTCGCAGCCGCAGCGTCGTCGACGGGAGTCGAAGCGCTGCTACGCGATCAGCTCGCCGCGATGCAAAAACTCGTCAACGATCACTTTCCCGATCGTTCGGGCCGCAGCGGTCATAACGGAACGACGATCGTTTCCAAACCGGACGTTCTGAACGCGATCGATACGAACGCATCGCGGTTCGAGGTCTTTCGCGTCGCCCCGGGCGCGTCGAACGAATTGACCGCCGCTCAGCGCGAGCATATCGACGCCCTCGTCGCGCGCGTGAACGAAAAGACGCCGTCATCGAAGCGTTACACGCAGCGCTATCGAGGCGTACTTGCCGATCCGCGTGTGGCCGCGGGTTTCCGCGCCGAGTGGAAGGAGATGGTCTATCCGATCGTCTGCGAACGCGCTGCCGGATCGCGCATCTGGGATCTCGATGCGAACGAATACATCGACATTCTCAACGGCTTCGGCCAAACAGCATTCGGACACGCTCCTCACTTCGTGACCGAAGCGGTCGCGGCGCAACTCGAGCGTGGCTTCGCAATCGGCCCGCAATGCGACGTTGCCGGGGAAGTCGCCGAGCGTTTCTGTGCGATGACCGGCAACGAACGCGTCACCTTTTGTAATACAGGCTCGGAAGCCGTGATGGCGGCGATGCGCGTCGCACGTACCGTCACGGGCCGCGACCGCATCGTCGTCTTCGGCGGTGCGTATCACGGTCAGTTCGACGAAGTACTCGTTAAAGGTGCGCGTACGTCCGAGCGCTCCATCCCGATCGCGCCCGGTATTCCCGCCGCCTCAGTCCAAAATATTACGGTGCTCAAGTACGCTACGGCTGAATCCCTCGAATGGGTGCGTGCGAATGCGCAGAGTCTCGCTGCGGTTATCGTCGAGCCCGTCCAGAGTCGGCATCCGTCGCTCCAGCCGGAGGCATTTTTGCGCGACCTGCGCGCGATTACGGCCGAGTCCGGAACCGCGCTCGTATTCGACGAGGTCGTCACGGGTTTTCGTGTCCATCCCGGTGGAATGCAAGCGCTTTTCGGGATTCGTGCCGATCTCGCGACGTATGGGAAAGTCGTTGGCGGCGGCATGCCGGTCGGCATTCTCGCTGGCGCAGCACGATTTATGGACGCCCTCGACGGCGGATCGTGGTCGTACGGCGATGATTCGATGCCCCAGGTCGCACCGACGTTTTTTGCAGGAACCTTCGTCCGTCATCCGCTCGTCATGCAGGCGCTTCTCGCGGTACTCAAGCACCTGGAGTCGTCCGGGCCTGCGCTGCAAGAGGCGCTCGGATTGCGCACCGCCGGCCTCGTCGCCCGACTCAATGCCGATCTTGCCTCACGCGGACTCGCGAGCCGAATCGAAACGTATGCGAGCCTCTTTTTCTTTAATTTTACGTCGGAAGAACGTCTCTCTGGGCTATTGTATTATCACTTGCGCGACCGCGGAATCTACGTCCAAGAAGGCTTTCCGTGCTTCCTCACGACCGCTCACGGAGACGTCGAAATCGAAGCGATCGTGCGGGCATTTTCGGAAAGTCTCGACGAACTGCAACAGGCGGGAATTTTTACGCCGACCGGTGTCGTTGCTCGCGCCTCGAGCACCGCAGTCGCAATCGCCGAGATGCCGCTGACCGAAGAGCAGATGGAAGTGTGGCTCGCCGCTCAACTCAGCGATGAAGCGTCGTGCGCGTTCAACGAATCGTTCACGCTCCGATTAACGGGAGCGCTCGATTTCATCGCCTTCGAGCGAGCATTTTCCCGGTTGATCGACCGGCATGAATCGCTGCGAGCGACCTTTACCGCGACAGGCGAACGCATGCTCGTTCGGTCGGCACGAGCGATCGGTCTCGATCGTCGAGATTACGCGAGCAACGGCCCGATTGCCGCCGAGGAAGCTCTTCGCGATGCTGTGGCAGCCGACGCGCGCACACCGTTCGATGTGGTTTCGGGACCGCTCGTTCGGGCGACGGTGTGCAAGCTTGCCGACGACGTGCACGCCGTGCTCTTCACGGCGCACCATATCGTTTGCGATGGTTGGTCGATCAACGTGTTGCTCGATGAACTTGCAATCGGGTATGCGGCCTTCGTGCGTGGCGACGAGCCAGCATTGCCGAAACCGTTGGGATATGCGGCATACCAACGCCTGCAAGCCAACCGCGATCCGAGCGAACGCGAAACCGTCCAATCGTACTGGACCGAACGATTTGCCGAGCCGGTCGAGCCGCTGGCATTTCCAACGGACCGGCCGCGAAGCATCGAGCGCTCGTTCCGCGGTGCGACGCTAAGTCGACGCATCGGAACGAAGCAATATCTCGCTGTCAAGAAGGCCGGAGCACGACGCGGGAGCACGCTCTTTGTCACGTTGTTCGCGGCGTTCGGTGCGCTCGTCGCTCGGATGAGCGCGAGCGACGACGTCGTGATCGCCGTTCCATCCGCTGGTCAGTCGTTACTCGAGGGTGAAACGCTCGTCGGGCATTGCGTCAACCTGCTGCCAGTTCGCATCCGAGTCGAACGCGATGCAACCGTAGCTGACGTTCTGGCGACAGCGAAGCATGCAGTCCTGGAAGCGTACGACAACCAACGCTATACGCTCGGCTCGCTCGTTCGCGAGCTTGGGTCGCACCGTTACCGTAATCGTTTGCCGTTAACGGAACTGCAATTCAATCTCGAGCGCTTTGGAGACGCTCTCGATTTCGGGTCGCTCGTCGCTTCGGTCGAGCCGAATCCAAAGGCGTTCGTGAATTTTGATCTCTTTGTTAACATTGGGGAATCTTTGGACGGCCTGCGAATCGACGTCGAATACAAGTCGGATCTCTTCGATGCGACGACGATCGATCGGTTTGTCGATGCGTACATCGCGCTTCTCGAGGACATCGTGCGCGATGTCGACACGCCAGTCCGCCCGCTCGCGATCGCGAACGTATCGGTGGCCGCCGGCCCGGTCCTATCGTTGTCGCGTGCGGCGACCGTCGTCGATCTGTTCGAAGCACGCGTGCGCGAAGCTCCGGATGCGCTCGCGGCGATTTGTGGTGACGAGCGTCTGACCTATGCCGAGCTTGATGCGCGCGCGAACCGCTTGGCGCATCATCTCATCGAACGCGTGGGACGCCCCGCGGCCCGCATCGCGCTCTGTGTAGAGCGTTCGCTCGAGATGTTGGTCGGGCTCCTCGCGACGCAGAAAGCGGGCTATGCGTACGTTCCACTTGATCCTTCGCATCCGCAAGAACGCTTGCAATCGATCGTCCGAGAAGCAAACGTTGCCGCAATAATTGTCGACGATGCGGGATCGCGCGCCGTCCATGCCGACATCGGGGCATGCGACGTCGACATCGTGGTCCACCTTGCGCGAGACACCCGCACGATCGAAACGCAGCCTTCGCGGGTGCCCACGTCCTTGCGTTCCGGTGACGCCTCCGCGTACGTTATTTTTACTTCGGGATCGACGGGAATGCCCAAGGGCGTGGACGTGTCGCAGCGCTCCGTTGTGAATCTGCTGCTCGCTATGACGCAGCGTCCGGGATTTACGCGAAATGACGTGATGCTCGCGATTACCACGATTTCGTTCGATATCGCCGCGCTCGAACTGTATCTCCCCCTCGTAACGGGTGGAACGGTGGTCATCGCGGATACCGACGATCTTGGCGACGGGATGAGCTTATGCGCCCGATTGGAACGCTCGGCCCCGACGGTCATGCAAGCGACTCCAAGTATGTGGCGAGTCATGCTCGAAGCGGGCTTTCGGGCTGCGCCCGGATTTCGGATGCTTTGTGGCGGCGAGGCGTTGCGCACGGATGTCGCGCGCCAACTTTTGGCAGGAGCGGGTGAGCTCTGGAATATGTATGGTCCGACCGAAACGACGATTTGGTCATCGTGCGCGCGGATCGAAGCTGATGCAACGATCACCGTCGGGACGCCGATTGCAAACACCCAATTTCACATCCTCGATGAGGCCGATCGGCACGTGGAAATCGGTCAGATCGGTCAGTTGCACATCGCGGGTGACGGCGTCGCACGGGGCTATGTCGAGCGACCAGCGTTAACCGCTGATAAATTTATCGCAAATACTTTCGGTTCGGGGCGACTCTATCGCACGGGCGATTCTGCGCGGATGCTCCCCTCGGGGGAAACCGAAATTCTCGGACGCATTGATCATCAAGTGAAACTTCGTGGATTCCGAATCGAACTTGGCGAGATCGAAGCGGTGATTGCGGAAGCCGGTTTGACCGCCGCATCCGTCGTGACCCTCCGTGAAGACGTCGCTGGGAGCCCGCGAATCGTGGCGTACTACACCGATCTTCCCGGGTCGATCGCGAGTGTATCGACGTTACAGGCGAACCTTGCGAAAAAGTTGCCGGAGTACATGCTGCCATCGACGTGGTGTTTGATCGACGCATTGCCACTTTCGACCAACGGCAAAGTCGATCGTGGGGCATTGC
>JAYTXC010000171.1:0-3719 GCA_043743145.1 Rhodospirillales bacterium | reverse complement strand
CGTCGTCGCCGCAGCGTTTTCCGTCGCCCTCATGCTTCCGAGCACGATGCCCGTGCGCGCTGCGATCGAGACCGATCCTCAAGCGCTGTACCAAACGATGCGCAAAGCCTACGATTCGGGAGCGTCGAAAAACTGGCCCTTTTCGAACGAAATCTTCTACCTTTCGACGATTTTCGATGCGGGGCGCGCGTACTCGCTCTTCCGTCCGACCGATCGAAACTACGGCGAAGTCGCGGATCTCGCCGTCGATGTGGCGACGCAACTCCACTACGATCCGCTGACGAACAACGACGCCGCGCTCTGGTACGTACTCGAAGTCACGCAGTACGTCGCGAAAAATGGCGACGCCCAACATCAAGCGGAGGCGAAAGCCCTCGCGGCTCGCTTGACCGCCGTCGGCGACGATCCCAAACTGCTTTCGGCACAAGCGCAGATCGACGCGCAAGCCAATGCCGATGCGTTCCATCACGATGGCGACGCGCTCGTTCAACTCATCACGGCCGACGTTCGTGCCTACAACCTTACGCACGACATCGCATATCGCAGCGCGCTCTTGCAACACGCCGCAGATCCTGCGACGCCGCTCGAGCGCGTGCCCGATCCCGAGTACGGCCAGATGTTCGCGATTGCCGCGAGCGCGCTTGCCGACCCTGGCTTTACCGAGAACGATCGCACGGCTGCACGCGCGATACGATATCGACGCGAGCACACGCCCGACCTGAAAGTGATCGGTCGCGCCCGGGCGATCTCGCGCGAATTCCGCCTCACGCGGACCGCGCCCGCGGATGAATATTTCGGCAACCTCAAATTCTCGCCGATCGGCGTGCGCAACGAGGTCGTGCGGATCAATAAATACCTCGACAAGGGCTGGGGCTATCGCATGGAAAGCGACGCATTGCAAGTCGAGAATGCGATCGCGGATTGGCAGAAACAATACCCGCACGATTACACGCTACCCGGCACGCTACTCGATGCGTACCGCCTGCTCCAACGCGTCGAGACCGAAAAGACGAAAGGTGCTGCCGGTCGCCTCAAGACGACGCTGCTCGTTCAATACGCAAACTCGCGGCAAGCCCAAGAACTCGCGTCCTCGTGAGCGTGGATCCACGCGTTGCGGCGGCGCTCGCGCGCTACGATCGCAGCGCGCTCGCGCTTTGTTCGGTCGGCAGCCATTCCGCACTCGACGTCGCGTTCGGCGCGCGCGCGCAAGGCTTACGCAACCTCATCGTGACGGCCGAGGGCCGCGACCGCACGTACGCGCACTACTATGCGCGGCGCGACGAGCCGACCCGTGGGTGCGTCGATGCGACACTGCATCTCGAACATTTCGCGAAGCTCCTCGACGACGACGTGCAGGCGCGCCTCCTCTCTGCGAACGCGATCTTCGTCGCTAATCGCTCGTTCGAAGTCTATCTCCACGAACGATTCTCGTACGACGAAATCGAGCGGCGGATGCAGATTCCATTCTTCGGCAACCGCCGCTTGTTGCGAGCCGAGGAACGCGACGAGCCCGCCAATCAATACGATCTCCTGGAACGCGCGGGCATCCGCTATCCGCGCACGTTCGCGTCGCCGAGCGAGATCGATCGCCTCGTGATGGTGAAGGCGGCGCACGCGACCGTGACGTTCGAGCGCGCGTTTTTTCTGTGCGATTCCCCGGCGAATTACGAAGAGCAAGCGCACAAGATGATCGCTGCCGGCATGGTGACGCCCGCGGGCCTCGCCGCCGCGCGAATCGAGGAGTACGCGCTCGGGCCGAGCGTCAATCTCAATTTTTTCTATTCGCCGATGCTCGGCGAACTCGAATTACTCGGCACGGACACCCGCCGCCAAACCAATCTCGATGGTTTAAAAAGTTTACCACCATCCCAACTCGCGGCCGCGTCTTCGATTCCCGTTCGGATGGAAGAAGCCGGCCATATTGCGACGACGCTGACCGAATCGATGCTCGAGAAAGCCTTCGAGATCGGCGAGCGCTTCGTGGTCGCCGCACGTGAAGCCAATGCGCCGGGCGTGATCGGGCCCTTCGCTTTGCAATGCATCATCGTTGCGGGGCCGCCCAAAGCGTTCGTCGTGTACGATGTGTCGCTACGGATCCCGGGTTCGCCCGGTACGCGGTACACGCCGTACAGCGCGTATCTCTGGGGTCGCGATATCTCGGTCGGCGAGCGGATTGCCATGGAAGTCGTCATGGCACGCGATGCGGATCGTCTGGCCGACGTCCTCACGTAACGCCGCGTGACGCCCGAACGACGCCGCGCCATTCTGCGCGTCATGTGTGGCATCACGGCCACGTTCGCCACGATCGTCATCGGCGCGTGTATCGCCGTCGCTTTCGTGCCCGTGTGGGCTGCCGTGATCGGCACGCTCGCATGCGCGGTCGTCGCATGTTCGGCGCTCTACGCGGCCTTCGAAGGCTTCGACGAACGCTTGCGACGCGGACCGTAGGTGGGCTAGAACCAGCGCGGCGTTTTTCGCGCGTAGCCGTCGTAGGCGTCGCCGAACGTGCGCGCGAGATAGCGTTCCTCGGCGTCGACGACGTGGTGATCGACGAGTGCGAGCGCGATCGGTAAGAAGACGAGCGCCGGGAGCGAGCCCTCGCGCATCGCGACGCCGACGAAGATCGACGTCGCACCGACGTACGCGGGATTTCGCGTCCATACGAAGGGCCCGTGCGTCACGAGTGCGCTCGCGCGACCGTACGGATTCGCCGTCGTCCCCGCAGCGCGCAGCGTTGCGAGCGTGGCGATGCCGAGTGCCGCGCCCGCGATGACCGAGGCCGTGCCGAGGGTTCGCACGATTCGACTACGCGGTGTTGCGTCGTGCGGCGTGCGACCGAGAGCGAGCCCCGCGCCGAGGGCGATTGCGAAGACGAGGGGTGGCGGTACCGCGACTGCGGGTCGATCGTCGCTTTCCATGGCAAGCCGCGTTTGTAAGGCGCTCGACCGATGCCTGCGTGGGATTCAGGTGCGCCTGAATTGGACTCCGGGTGCGCCCTGAGTCCAGTCGGGGAAGGCTTGCGAGGTTTGCAGAACCTTTGCGGCGATGGTGACCCAAGCGAACGCGACCGCGCCGATAAAAACGGCGACGGTCGTCATTTTAGATTTCGGCGCGCAGTACAGCCAGCTGATCGCGCGTCGCGTTCGCGAGGCCGACGTCTATTCCGAGATCTTGCCGCACGATGCGTCGTGGGAGACGATTTCCGCACGCGAGCCTGCCGCAATCGTACTCACGGGCGGCCCGGAAAGCACGCTCGCACCGGATGCCCTCGGTGTCGACGCGCGCGTGTTTTCATCGGGGATCCCGGTGCTCGGCATCTGCTACGGCATGCAACTGATGGCGCGCGACCTCGGCGGAACGCTCGTGCGGTCGCAACAGCGTGAATTTGGCGCCGCGACGCTCGAAGTGACCGCCGAATCGCCGCTCTTCGTCGGCGTCGCGCACACGAGCCGCGCGTGGATGTCACATGGCGATACCGTCGTCGCGCCGCCGCCGGGATTCGCGACGCTCGCGCGGACGTCGGGCTGCGCGCAAGCCGCGATCGGCGATGCGGCTCGCAAACTCTACGGCGTGCAGTTCCATCCCGAAGTCGTGCACACCGATGCGGGAAAAGCCGTCATCACCAATTTCTTGCATCAGATCGCGGGCATCGCGCCCGCGTGGAAGATGGAGTCGTTCGTCGATACGACGATCGCGAACATCAAAGCGCAGGTCGGCGA
>JAYTXC010000170.1:0-4019 GCA_043743145.1 Rhodospirillales bacterium | reverse complement strand
CTTCGCTGAATGTACGACGATCTTTTCTTCCCATGACACCTCGCGGCCGGTATTCTCCGGCTCAGGATGTGTGTCCGGTGAACCGATACAAGCTCAGTTCGCGTGGCCTATCGCGTGTGGTTTCGCGTCCGCGATTCGTCGTCGGTAACACAATATCTCGCAACGTTATCGATCTGCAACGAAACGATCTTGCGCCCCACGGGCGACGATGTGCTCCGTCTCGGGATCACAGGCGACGTGATATTCACCCCAACACAAGCACCATCGCCCGCGGCAACATCATCTGATGCGATTCCGAAAGAGCCCGCTCTCATCGGCTCGATCGAAGTCGAGACATCGCGCTACTATCGCATCGAACTCGCTGGCCGCGAGACGTTCGACGGACATGACGTGTATCGTTTGAGCTTACACGCCGATCGCGAGCCGAACATCCATCCGCTCACCGAGGTCCTCGTGGTGAGGTTGCGGGCAACTAACTCGTTGCGAGCGGGCGAGCCACAGAAGCGTCGTATACGATCGCGCCGGTGCGCGGATCGGAGTTTGCCTTCGTCGACGCCTTGCCCGAGATCGCGTTTCCAAAGCCCGCACCCACAAAAACTCCGAATCCGAGCTAAAGGCCGAGATACGCTTTCTGGATTTCGTCGCTCGCGAGCAACTCCGCGCGTGTGCCCGTCGTGACGACGCGACCGGTCTCGAGCACGTAGCCGCGCGTCGCGACCTCGAGGGCGCCCTTCACGTTCTGCTCGACGAGCAACACGGTCGTGCCACGCGCGTTGATCGCGCGAATGCTCTCGAAGAGTTCGCCGACGATGATCGGCGCGAGCCCAAGAGATGGTTCGTCGAGCATGAGCAATTCGGGTAGCGACATGAGGCCGCGACCGATCGCGACCATCTGCTGCTCGCCACCCGAAAGCGTCCCCGCGATCTGCTTGCGCCGCTCTTTGACGCGCGGAAAGAGGGCATACACTTCTTCGAGCGTCTGATACGTTGCGGCACGCGCGCGGCGCGGGTAAGCACCGAGGAGCACGTTCTCTTCCACCGTCATCTCGGGCCAGAGCTTGCGGCCCTCCGGAACGTGTGCGATGCCCGCATTTACGACATCTTGCGACGGTGCTTTCGTGATGTCGACGCCGTCGAGCATCATCGTCCCCGATGTGCTGTCGACGATGCGCGAGATCGCGCGCATGAGCGTCGTCTTGCCCGCGCCGTTGGCACCGAGCAGCGTGACGACTTCACCACGCTCGACGTGCAGCGAGCATTCCCAGAGAACGCCGACGTCGCCGTAGCCGACGACGAGATTGCGAATCTCAAGCATGCACGGAGGTCCCCAGGTACGCGGCGATCACCATCGGATCGGCGAGCACGGCATCGGGCAAGCCTTCGGCCACCTTGCGTCCTTCCACGAGCACCATGAGGTGCGAACAGAGTCCGCGCACCGCGCGTAAGTTATGCTCGACCATCACGATCGTCGTGCCGCTCGCACGAATCGAGCGGATGAGATCGAGCGTGCGATCGGTCTCCGTCGGGTTGAGTCCCGCGAGCACTTCGTCGAGCAAGATCACTTTCGGATCGGTCGCGAGCGCGCGCGCGATCTCGAGCCGTTTCTGGCCCGCGAGATTGAGTTCGCGCGCGGGTCGTAGCGCGCGATCGGCGATACCACAGTGCGCGAGCACCTCGGTTGCAATCGCACGCGCGTGATCGCGGCCCTTCGGTTGCGGCCGCCGGCCGAAGAACGCACCGATCGTCACGTTATCGAGCACGCTCATCGTACGAAACGGTCGCACGATTTGGTGCGTCGCGACGACGCCATCGACGCAGATCGCCGCGGGCGATTTCTTCGTCAGCGGGCGGCCCTCGAAGGTCACGGTACCCGCCGACGGCGCCATAATTCCGGCGACGAGCCGGAACAGCGTCGATTTCCCCGCGCCGTTGGGACCGATGAGACCGAAGATCTCGCCGCGCGGCACGTCGATATCGACGTCGCACACGGCGACGAGCCCACCGAAGCGTTTCGTGAGCCCGCGGCCGGAGAGGATGATGTCGCTCGCGTCGACGTTCGCAGCGGCGCTCATCGCGGTGCGGCCGCCGGCGTTGCCGATACCCGTTTTTTGCGATTCGCGAAGCGTTGAACGGCGCCGAGAACACCCTTGGGCTCGTAGAGAACGATCGCCATCAGCAAGAGCCCGAATGCGAGCAAATCGAGGTTCTGAAAATTGGCTTCGAGTTGTTCGCGGATTGCCGTGTAGATCACGGCGCCGATCAGCGGCCCCGTGACGGTGCCGAGCCCGCCGATAATCGGCATGATCACGAGTGCGATCGCCGTCGAGAAACCGAACACGGAATCGGGACTGATGAAGAGATAGTGCAGCGCGTAAATACTGCCCGCACATCCCAAGATAAACGCCGAGACGAAGAGCGCCTGCGTCTTCGCGATCGTCGTATTGACGCCGAGTGTCTCCGCCGCTTCGGGATCGGCGCGCACGGCGGCGAGCGCGAATCCGAAGCGCGAGCGCTGGATCCAAATCGTTGCGAGCACGACGAGCGTGCAGAGGCCGAGCGCGAGAAAATATTGCGTGACGACCGGCAAGGTGAGCGAGAGCGTGATGCCCGATGCGCCGCCGGTGAGGCCGGTCCAATTGAGCGCGATGAGCCGCGTCGCTTCACCGATGCCGATCGTCGCGATCGAAAAATACGGCCCCGTCAAACGAAAACACGGAATGCCGATGAGGAGCGAAAAGAGCGCCGCAAGCGACCCCGAGGCCAAAAACGCGACCGGCAACGGCACGTTGTGTTGCACGAGAATGCCCGTCGTGTAGGCGCCGATGCCCAAAAACGCGGCGTGCCCGAACGAAACTTGACCCGCAAAACCACCGACGATATTCCAACCGGCGCTCATCGTGCCGTACAGCAAAATGAGGAACACGACATCGAGTGCGTATTCGGCACCGGGCGCGACGAACGGAAACGCGATCGCAGCGAAGAGGATCGCGGCGAAGACGATCGGCTTACGCACGACGTATACTCCGAATCATGCCGGCGATGCCCTTGGGGAAGGCCACGAGCACCACGACGAGCACGACGAACGAGATGAGATTTTGCAGCGACGCCGCCATGTACCGCACGCCGAAGGCTTCTGCGAGCGCGAGAGCGAGCGCACCGAAGGCAACGCCGACGAACGAGTCGAGTCCACCGAGCACGATGATGCAGAAGGACTTCAGCAACAGCGTTCGTCCGAAATCGGGATTGAACGAGAACAAGAGCGATAAGAGCGATCCCGCAAAACCCGTCAGCGCGATTCCGAGCCCGAAGGCGATGCCCATCACGCGATCGACATCGATGCCGGTAATCTTCGCGGCGTCGCGATCTTGTGCGACCGCACGAATCGCGCGACCGAGTTGCGTCCGGGTGAGCAACGTCTGTAATGCCACGAGCGCGAGTACGCCCGCGACGAAGACGTAGATGCGCGGCCAGGCGATCTGAATCGGCCCCAGGTGCAGCGACGCATCGATGAACGGCGTTTCGATCGAGCGCGTGTCACCGGTGAAGAGCATGTAGGCGAGATTCTGCAAAACGAGCCAGAGCCCGAAAAGCAAGAGCAGCGAGACGATCGGCTCCTGACCGAGCACGCGCCGCACGAGAAAGCGCTCGATGAGGAATCCCACGCTGAAAAACAGCGGCACGATAACGAGCGGCGCGAGCAACGGCTCGACGTGCCACGTCGACCACATCCACCACGTGACGTACGCGCCGAGCATGAGGAAGCCGGCATTGGCGAGATTGATGACTTTGAGGACGCCGTAAATGAGCGCCAGACCGTACGACATTGCGGCGTACAGCCCGGCGACCAACAACGCCGAGATCAGCGTTTCGAGAGTGTCCAGAATATGACTCGGCCTACGGGTTGGGAAGAACGGAGGTGCCGGTTTGTTCGCCCTTCGGCCACACGATGACGACCTTGCCGTCGGGCAGGTTCTGCGTCACGACGAACGGTGCGTTGATCTGGCCGTTCGGGGTGAAGC
>JAYTXC010000169.1:0-2419 GCA_043743145.1 Rhodospirillales bacterium | reverse complement strand
TCTACGTGCCGTTCGGCACGCACTGGGCCGGCTATTTCTATCGTCGCATTACCGAGCGCAAAGAGAACGCGCTTTTCGTCCTGCGGTCCCTCGTCGGCCGCTAGCCGTCGGATATTCGCGCGACCGCGATGATTCGATCGCTCTCGACGAGGTTCGCGAGCACCGCGAAGCCGCCCGCGACCTCGCCGAAGACGCTGAAATCGCGATCGAGATGGAGTTGTGGCGAGAGCGTGATGTAGAACTGCGTGCCGGCCGAATCGCGAACCGCATTGCCATTCACATAGTTTAGTCCCATAGCGATCACCCCGCTGCGTTGCTCGAGCGGGTTCTCCTCGGCCCCGATCGCATATCCCGCATCGCCCTCGCCGTTATCAGTTGGATCGCCCGTCTGCACGACGAAGTCGGGGACGATGCGGAACCAGCGATTGCCGTTAAAGTATCCGCGTTCGGCGAGACCCAGAAAATTCGCGACCGTGCCGGGCGCCCACTCGGGATACAGACGGACGACGACGTCGCCCTTTGTCGTCGTCACGCGGACGCGCGGATGCGCGCCGGGCTGCGGACGCGCGAGATCGCTTGCCGTTACCGGGAGCACGGGTGCCACGAGCGCGAGCGTCGCCGCATCGGGCGCAAATTGCACGCTCGTCGCGCGTGGGGCGGGTGCGGCCGCGGACGTCCGCGCCGACAAGGGAATTTTCGGAAGTCGAACGCCCGGCGGGATCGCGAGGAGATGCTCCGTGGGCGCGAGATGCGCGATTCGCCGGAGCGCTTCGCGCACTTCGAGTTGCACGCGCCACGACCGATCGTTTTCTGCCGTACGGACGATCGCAGCCGCTGTGGGATCGCTCCGACGCCCCCACGCACGCGCGGCTTCCACGCGCACCATTTCGTTGGAATCGTGGAGCGCGCGCTCCAGGAACGATGCATCGACGACGTTGGCATAGCCGCGAAAGATCGCCCATGCCGTATGCCAGCGTACGGTCTCGTCGCGTTCCTGATCTTGCGCGCGCTCAAGCGAGGCGGCGATCGTTCGCGCATATGGCGTACTGCGGAACGCGTCGAGTTGCGCGACGGCGTGCGCGCGTACGAGTGGATCGGCATCGGCACGCGCGACGATGAGCGCGTCGTTTGCGAGCGAGGCCGTTGCGAGATGCGGATCGACGATGACGATGCGGCCGACCGCATCGATCGCAGCGTAGCGCACAGCGGAATTTGCGTCGGTGCGTGCGAGCGCCATGAGATCGCGCAGCGACGCGCGGTCGCCGAGCAAACCAAGAGCATAAACGACCATCGCGCGCACGCCCGCGACGCTCGCGAGCATGTGCGCGCGAAGTGGCGGCGCCCCATCGATATTTTTCACGCGTCCGATCGCGAGTGCCGCGCGCGCCGCGAGTGCGGGTGATGCATCGAGGTCCCGCACGAGAATCGGGTCGAGTATGCGATGTGCTTCGGCGATCTCGATCGCTCGGACGGCGTCGCTCTCTTCGCTAGCAACGACCGGCGTCGAAAGCAGAGCGACGAGCATAGAAAAGAGCGCGAAGCATTTCACGAGTGCTACCGACCAACTTTCCGTCGTAGAGTTACGTTACCGTATGGCAGGCCGTTCGCCCGACTCCCTCTGTGGATCCGGTGCGCGTTCCTGGGAAGGTAGATCTCCAGATGTCGACCCCAAAACGGAAGCCCGGTACCGGCATGAGCGTTCGCGAGGCCGGACAAAAAGGCGGCGAAACCGTCAAAGCCAAGTACGGCCCAGAGTTCTATGAGATGATCGGTCGTAAGGGTGGCGAGGCGACGAAGCTCGCGCACGGTCATGAATTTTACGAGCAGATCGGGAAAAAAGGCGGCAAGAAGGGTGGCGAAGCGACCCGCGACCGCTACGGCCCGTCGTTTTACGAGCAGATCGGCCAAAAAGGCGGCCAGAAAGTCAAAGCGTTGATCGAAGAGGGAAAAAAAGCAGCTGCAGCCGCTGCCGCAGCCGCGCTTGAAATCGACGCCAAGAAGGCATCGTAACGAGCGTGCGCTTTGCCCGTGGAGTCGCGGCGAGTCTCTTTGTAACGTCGACCTTCGTGGCGATCGCTCCGGCCGCACGTGCGATCCCTCCGCCCGCCGCGCCGCGCGCGGCGGCAAGCGCAACCGCAGCGGCCGCACCGATGGGCGCGACGCTTCCGTACGGATCGACGCTGTTGCTCGTCCTCGACGACAAGATCGATTCGGGTGCGACGCGACCCGCCTCGGTCATTCACATGCATCTCAAAGACGCGCTGATCGTGGCGGGAACCGTCGTCGCACCGGCGGGCACGCCCGCAACGCTCGCCGTGATTACGACCCAGGGCGCGCACAGTGGCGATATCGACGGCGCCGTGCAGATTCACCTCGATCCACTCGCGCTGCCCGGTGGTGCGCCGCCGCTCCCGATTCG
>JAYTXC010000168.1:0-9896 GCA_043743145.1 Rhodospirillales bacterium | reverse complement strand
TGCCGACATGTACGCGACGTTGGGGCAATCGCCGCGATGGACGGAGACGCCCTTTCCGATCGTTACATAGCCCATAATCGGATCGCCCGGTACCGGACTGCAACACTTCGAGAGCCGAACGAGCACGTCGTCGACGCCCGCGATGCGGATGCCGCTGGAATTACGAACGATGCGGCGTACCGGTACGCGTTGCACCGTCGTTATATCGATGAGGTTGTTGGTTTTCGCTTCGTCTTTGAGCTTCGTGAGGACCGTCATCGCCGACGCGTCGCCGAAGCCGATCGCGGCGAAGAGATCGGGCGTCGTCGCGTAGTTCATCCGCTTGGCGATTTTTTCGATCACCTCGCCGCGCGCGAGTTCGGGCCGCATGTGTTCGCGCACGAGCTCGCGTTCGAGCATCTCTTGACCGAGAACGACGTTTTCGTCTTTGCGGTCTTTGCGGAACCACTGTTTGATCTTGTGCTTCGCACCCGAGGTGCGCACGATCGAAAGCCAGTCGAGCGATGGTCGCGAACTCTTATTGACCAGGATCTCGCAGATATCGCCGTTTTTCAATTGGTAATCGAGCGGGACGATCTTGCCGTTGACTTTCGTTCCGACGCAATGATTGCCGACGTCCGTATGTACCTGATAGGCGAAGTCGAGCGGTGTCGCAGCCGACGGCAACGGATAGACGTCGCCTTTCGGTGAGAAGATGAAAACTTGATTCTCGAAGAGATCGAGTTTGAGATTCTCCATGAACGCGCGCGAATCGCGCATATCGTTTTGCCACTCGAGGAGCGACCGCAGCCACGTGAGTTTGTGCTCGAAGGCGTCGTTCTTGCCGCCTTCTTTGTAACGCCAGTGCGCCGCGATCCCGTACTCACTCGTGCGATGCATCTCGAGCGTGCGTATCTGTATTTCGAGCGGATCGCCGCCCGGCCCGACGACCGTCGTGTGCAACGATTGGTACATGTTGGGCTTGGGCATCGCGATGTAGTCTTTAAAACGTCCGGGGATCGGCTTCCAAATCGAGTGGACGGTTCCGAGCGCTCCGTAACAGTCTTTTACCGAATCGACGATCACGCGCACCGCGGTAAGATCGTAAATCGTGGAAAAATCGCGGCCTTTTTTTAATTTCGTATAGATCGAGTAGAAGTGTTTCGGCCGACCCGTGACTTCGGCTGAGATCGCGACCTTCCCGAACTGCGCGCGTAAAAGATCGACAACGTTCTCGACCGTGACCTCACGTTCGCCACGTTTCTTTGCGACACGATCGGCGATCTCGCGATAGATCTCGGGCTCGAGATACCGCAAGCAGAGATCTTCGAGATCCCACTTGATCTTCCAAATGCCTAACCGATGCGCGATCGGTGCGTAGATCTCGATCGTCTCGCGCGCGATCGCGCGCTGCTTCGCCTCCGGCAGACTTCCCAGCGTGCGCATGTTGTGCAAGCGATCGGCGAGCTTGATGATGATGACGCGAATGTCTTTGGCCATCGCCATGAACATCTTGCGGAGATTCTCGACTTGCGCGTCTTCTTTGGATTGATACGGAATACGCGTGAGCTTCGTGACGCCTTCGACGAGTTGGGCGATCTCGGGCCCGAAACGCGCCGCGACCTCCTCGTTCGTAATGATCGTATCTTCGACGACGTCGTGCATGATCGCAGCGGCAACCGTTTGGCGATCCATCTCCATATCGGCCAGGATCCGCGCCACGGCGACGGGATGTTCGATGTACTCTTCGCCCGATGCGCGTCGCTGCCCGACATGCGCGGCGTTGGCGAGATCGTACACACCACGGAGCCACGACGATTCCATTGCCCTATCGTATGATTGGACTTTTGTGATCAGGGCGTCGATTTGATCTGTGGGCATATGGTTACCGCCTATAGTGCCATAGACGCTCGAGAATTCAAAGGCGTCCCCCAAAACCTAGTATTTCAGAAATGCCGTTACGTCGTGTGGCGCGAGCGCCGCGCGGCCGTCGAGGCCGACGAGTTCGATGAGAAAGCCGAAACCGACGACGTGCGCGCCGAGCTTGGCAAGAAGCCTCGCGGTCGCCGCTGCCGTTCCGCCCGTTGCAAGGAGATCGTCGACGACGAGCACGCGTTGACCGTGGCCGACGGCATCATCGTGGATCTGCAGCGAATTCGTTCCGTATTCGAGGGCGTACGACTCCGTGTAGGTCGTGCTCGGGAGCTTGCCCGGTTTACGCACCGGAACGAACCCCGCGCCGAGCGCGTAGGCGAGCGGCGCTCCGAAAATATATCCGCGCGCCTCCATCGCGACAACGAGATCGATCTGCTCGTTCCGGTAGCGCTCGGCGAAGAGGTCGATCGCGGCGTGAAAACCACCCGCGTCCTTGAGAAGCGGCGTAATATCGCGAAAGAGAATACCGGGGATCGGGAAATCCGGAATGGCGCGAATCAGCGGCTCGATATGCATGGAGCGCTCCTGCGGCCTAGGGAACCGGGCACCCTGCCCTGACGAAAGCGAACCGATCGAACCGCCGATACGTTGGGAAGTGTGACGTAAGCGTCGTGGGACGATGCGTTACGGTCGGCCCTCCACCGGGCAGAAGGTTCTCATCATGAAGCAAACGATTATCGCCGGTCTCCTCGCAGCAACGTTCGCTGCCGGTCCTCTCGCGGCGCCCGCCCTCGCCGATGGCAAGGCCAGCACGCGCAACATCATCGGCGGCGCAGCTGCCGCCGTCGCCGCGGGCGTGATCATTACGAACATCAATCACAAGCACCGCATCCGACGCGAAGAAGATGCCGCCCGCGCACGTCGCCAGGCCGCAATCCGCGCACGGTATTGCCGCACCCACGCCTGCTAGAGCCGAGCTCACTGCCCGGACCGGAGCTCAATCCGAATCGAACCACTCGACCTTCGCGACCGTGATTTTCCTCGACGTATGTGGACGGGAATCGCGGTCGCCTTCGCGTTTCTCGAGGTCGTCGCCGGCGTCTATCCGCAGGGCGCCCCAAGAAAGCCAGAGGAGCGCGTCGTCGCGCAGGTCGTAACGATCTCGCAGCGGACGCCCGCGCCGACGCCACCGCCCACACCTGCGCCGACGCCCAAACCCACGCCGCAGATCACGCCGACACCCCCGCCCCACTATACCTTGGCGCCGGTCACCGCCGTGCACGCGCCCGCGGCAAAGGCCGCTGCGACGCCCGCGCTCCATATCGGCGGGGCAGCCGCACCCAAGCATCTCACGAAGGCGCCACCGTTACGAAAATCGCACGCGCCAATCGTGTCGCTTGCCGAAGGCAAAGCCGCCGGTCGCCAAAACGGTGGTATCGGAACGGGCGCGGGTCCTGGTGCCGGAACGGGCGGACTCGGGGGCACGGGCACGGGCACCGGAAAGAGCGGGAATGGCAATGCGGGCGACGAGTCGACCGCGCCGTGCGGCATCGTCACCTTCGAACCGAGCCATCTTGGCTATCGTCGCGACGGCACTGTCGTTCAAGAAGTCATCGTGAAGGTGACGACCCATTCCGGCGATGTCGAGTTCGCGAAAATCCCTTGGCCGTTTCTCTATCCGGGCGAAAAGCAGAACCCATTCGTCCATGAAGACCAGCTCGGCGCAGGCGGAGGCGTGTACATGCAACAGCCGCCGCCGGGTATCGATCCCGGGGGCATACCGGCCCTCGTGCAGTTCGTACTCAAGTATACGAATACGGCGAGCGGGATCACGTCACTTCCAGCCTGCTAAGCGGAGACGACGAGCGCGAGCTTCACGTGCTGCGACGCGCGATGACACAAGGCGAAGCGCGGCGTGAAACGACACTTCCGCGCGATGATCCTCGACGCACTCGATCTTCACGCGCACGAACGGCCGACATCTCTGGCCGTCGACGACGTCACGTATGTGAAACTTCGGGATGGCGCATCGCGCGTTGCCGAACGCTTTCGCGCGATCGGCGTCGGTGCAGGCGATCGCATCGTCCTCTACGCGGAAAATTCGCAGGCGTTCATCTTCGCGTATCTCGGTGCGCTCCGCGCCGGCGCGATCGTCGTACCCGCAAACGTGCTCTACCGTGAATCGGATCTCGCACGCATCGTCGAGGATTCGGATGCGCGCATCATGTGCGTCTCCGAGCAGAGTCGGCCGTTTGCGGCAGCTTCGTTTTCGGGCACGTTCGTCGATCTCGCCGATGTTGCCGCTTGGGCGACCGACGCGCGCATCGCGCCGTACGCGTGCGACCGCAAGCCAGACGATCTCGCGCTGCTCGTCTTCACGAGCGGAACGACGGGACGCGCGAAAGGCGCGATGCTCACGCATGGCAACCTCGCCGCGATCGCATCGCAAGTCGCACGCGCGTGGGCGTGGAGTGCGGATGACACGTTACTGCTCACGCTGCCACTCTTTCACATTCACGGCCTCTGCGCCGGAGTCAACGGAACCCTAGCGACGGGAGCACGTCTGCTGCTTCGCGAGCGCTTCGATGTGAGCGACGTCATCGCGACGCTGCGTGCCAGCAGAGCGACGATGTTTTTTGGCGTCCCGACGATGTACGTCCGCATCCTCGCGCATGCGCGTCCGGGGCCATTCCCCGCCGTGCGGCTTTTCGTTTCGGGATCGGCCGCGCTTGCGGCAAACGTGCACGAAGCATTCGCGGCGCGTTTCGACGCAGCGATTTTGGAACGCTACGGATCGACGGAGTTTGGATTCGCGCTCACCAATCGGTACGACGGTGCGCGCTATCCCGGAACCGTCGGGTTCCCGTTTCCCGATGTGCGCGTGCGACTGATCGATGCGAACGATCGCGATGTCGCCGCTGGTGCGATTGGCGAGATTCTTGTGAATGGACCCAACGTCTGTGCGGGCTATTGGCGCGACACCGACGCGACGAACGCGGCATTTTTGCGCGATGCCGATGGCGCCCGGTGGTTTCGCAGCGGCGATCTCGCAACGTACGATCCCGTGCGCGGTTACGCGATCGTCGGACGCACGAAAGAGCTCATCATCAGCGGCGGATTCAACATCTATCCGCGCGAGATCGAAGATGAGTTGGTGCGGATCGACGGCATTCGCGCAGCCGCCGTGATCGGACGGCCCGATGCGGCGCGTGGCGAACTTCCGATCGCCTACATCGAAATCGAGGGCGCGGGCGACGTCGATGTCGAGGCCGCGCTCGTAACGTTGCGTACGAGGCTCGCAAGCTTCAAGGTCCCGCGCGAGATCACGATCGTCGCCGAACTCCCACGCAACGCGATGGGCAAGATCGATAAGCCCGCACTCCGCGCCTTGTTTTCGGGCGCATCGTCGCGATAGAGTTCCGACACTTTTTACGTCGGAGGCTCTTGTATGGTCGGCTCGGTTGCAACCGAGCGTGCGTCGCGCGCGCTCGAATTTGGTCTCTATCGCGATGGCGATAACAATCTCGATACCGTGCAAGCGGCAACGATCGCGCAGGCGATCGCGACGAGTAAAGCGGATCGATCGATTGAATTTACGATCGAAGATACGACATCGCGACGCGGCGCCGAGCCCGAGCACATCCTACGAACCGAGTCGTATGGGATCGCCGATGGCAAGCTCGACCATGGCACCATCCACGTCTCGCCGCCGCATGACATGTCGGCGCGCTCCGACCTCGCCGCGTTCGTGAAACACACGCTCGATCGTGCCGAACTCGTCCACGCGAAACAAACGTGGATCGACCTCATCGATCACGGCGGTGGCGATGGCGGCGGCATGCAATCGACGCATAGTGCAACAGGCATCATGCGCGCGGACGATATCGCGGGTGCGATTGCCGACGGTGTTGCAGCGCACGTGAGGGAGCACCCCCGTGATGCGGGCCGCGTCGTCGATGGTATCGTCGCAAACCAATGTCTCATGGCGACATTGGCCTTCTCATCGGCGCTCTCGCATGCCGGAGTCCGCTTTCTCGCAGCTTCACCCGAGACGATGCTCGCACCGGGCGTCCCGACCGGGGTCGCGCACGATATCTCGGCAAACATCGACGATCCGCACCAAATGGCGCACGACGTCGTCGAGGCGACGATGACGACCCGATACGGGCCGAATGCGCGCGATGGCTTTGCGCCGGCGGCAGCATTTGATGTGTTCGATCTCGCACCGCAAAAAATTTCCGTGGTGCAAACGACGGTCGCGGCACTCGATGCATCGCTCACCGCGGCTGCGAAGAATCGAACGGCACGTGCGGCAATACGCGAGGACGCGCGCGCGATCCATGGCATGGTCCGCTTTCCGGAAGGCAAGGCACTCCCGTGGCGCGCCGATCGCCCGGCGATCGCGCTCTACGACACGCTGTCGCAAGACGGTCGCCTCTCAAGCGATGTCCGCGCCGCCGCCACGGCCGCGCGCAACGCGGTCGCCGCGACCGTCCTCGCGCACCGCGAAACCGACGACTACGCGCCGTTCGACGATGCCGACTACTCCGATGCGTATGGTCCGACGGTTCACTTTCCGATCGGTCGCAATCAAATCGATCCGTGGGCACCGCAGATGTCGGAGACCGACAACGCATTCTACGACATGGTCGGTGCCGCGGATCTCACGAAAGCCATCGCCTGAGCGAGCCTCGATGACGCTCGCGCGAACGCAATCGTCCATCGTGCGATACATCGCAAACGACGGGCTCTCACTCGCGCTCGAGACGCGCGGAACGGGGCCTCGCACGTTGCTCTTTCTTCACGGCTGGATGAGTTCGCGGCGGATGTTCTACGAGGTTGCCGAGCGGCTCGATCTCGAAGCCTTCACGCTTCATCTTCTCGATTTTCGCGGGGCGGGTGGCTCGGATCGACCCGCGCATGGTTACGATTGCGCGGGCTATGCAAGCGATGTCCGCGCGGCACTTGCAGCGATTGGTGGCCGCGTTGAAATCGTCGGCCACTCGGCAGGCGGGAAGGTCGCGCAATACGTCGCCCTCGACCCTCCGCCGAATCTCAAACGGCTCGTTCTCGTTGCAACGGGAACCGCGAAAGCATCACCCGATTCGCCCGAGCATCGGGCGCTCGCCGAAGCCGCATTCGGCTCGCGGATCCGTATCGAGCGATTTCAACGCGCCGCGATGTTCCGCGAGATCGCACCCGATGCGATGGAGCGGCTCATCGATGACGCGCTCATCGCACAACGCGAGGCGTGGTTCGCGTGGTACGACCACGGTCAACGCGAGGATTTTTTCGACCGTATCGGCTCGATCGCCACACCGACGATCGTCGTCGCGGGCGATCGCGACCCGCTCGCACCCGTCGCGCGGTTACGTCGCGACGTTGCGAACGGGATTCCGGGCGCGGTTCTCGTCACATTCAAGCTCGCGGGTCACAACATTCCGATCGAACGCCCGGCCGAACTCGCAGCACTCCTGACGAAAAGTAGTAAGACACGGTAGCAATTAGCGTCGCGCGCGAGTCAGGAGATCTCCGACGATTTCATCACGATACGTCGTAACGAGCGAGATATGTCCGTGGCCCGGTGCGGGTTTTGCAACGGCACCCGGAACGTGCGACGCGAGCCAGGCGCCGTGCGCGGCGGGGACCATGAGATCGAGATCGCCCTGCCACACCGTGACCGGCACGCGCATCGCGCCAAGATCGAAGCCCCACGGTCGAACGAACGCGAGATCGTCGTCGATCCAACCATCGAAGCCGTGTGCGAGTGCGCGTCGCATCTCAGCCGCCATCGCGCCCGCGAATCCGCCGACGAGCACGTCGCGATCGATCGGCGGGACGAGGCCGCCGAACGCTTCCGCGATCTCGTCGCCCGTGACGCTTGCGAAGTGCGCGGCGTTTGCCGCAAGCCACGCCCGAACGGCCGTTTCACCGTGCGTTGCCGCGCCGAACTCCTCGTGATTTTCCGGGCCCATGTCTGCAAGAAAATCGAGCTCGGGTGCGTCGAACGGTCCGACGCCCGCAAGTGTCGCGGCCGCGCGACATCGATCGCCGAGAAGATGTGCGGTCGCGAGCGCGTGCGGCCCACCACCCGACCAGCCCGCGGTGACGAACCACGGAACATCGTAGGCATCGAGCACCTCGCGCACGTCGCTCGCCACGTCTGCAACGATTCGGCCAGGCGCACGCGTCGACGTTGCATATCCCGGACGCGAGAGCGCCAATAATCGAACACCGTTCGCGCGTGCGACGCCGTCCCACGACGCCCACAGCGACGCATCCGACGGCGTACCGTGATGCATCACGAGCGCGGGACCGGTCGCGGCGCCCGCCACGATGAGATCGCCCACGCGCCCATCCGCGAATGCGAACGCCGTACCAGTGACGTTTCCATTTTCTTCAAACATTCGAGTGAAGTACTTCGTTTGTCGCGCATCTTCCAGCTCCGATTCAGCGTCGCGAGGCATTCGGGACGTCGCGCCTAGCGTGCCGAACTGCCGCGACCACAGCTCGAACCGCCGTTCGATCTCCGCGCCGCATCGACCGCGTCGAGCGCCACGCTTCGAGCTGTCGCTTAGCAATACGTCCGACAGCGAGCGATCTTAGTAGGCCAGTGCCGTGCCCGTTGGGCGTCGGTCGTCGTGCGCGGCTACTCGCGTACCGTTGGCGCGTACGGCGATCGCATTTGCAGCAGAACCTGTTTCACCGATCACGACTTGGTGACCCATCGAGCGTTGCGCACGCAATGTTTCGTCGTTGAAAGCAGCTGGCTCAGCGAATACGACGTCTGGAAGCCATTGCTCGTGAACGCGTGGACCGTTCATCGCGACACCCAGTTCGTTTCCGAAGTCTACGACGTTTCTTATAATGTCGAGAACCGTTGTAATGATGCGTGGGCCTCCAGCGGCCCCCACAACAAGGACGACTCGGCCATCACCGTTGATGACAATCGTCGGCGACATCGACGAAAGTGGACGCTTACCCGGCTCGATCGCATTCGCATTTCCCTGCACGAGACCAAACTGGTTCGGCACGCCCGGAGCGATCGCGAAATCGTCCATCTCGTTGTTGAGCATGATACCGGTTTGCCCGGCAACGAGCCCGCTACCGAATAGCGAGTTAAGTGTGTAGGTTACGTCGACCGCATTGCCTAGGGCATCGATGACGCTGTAATTCGTCGTGTTCGATCCGTCGTTTTGGACGTTAGCCTTTAGCTGCGTCGATGGGGTGGCGCGAGATGCGGAGATCGAGAGACGTTCGCGCATCATATGCTCCAAGCTCAGGAGCTGAGCGATCGGCGGCTGCGTGAAGTCCGGATCGCCAAGACTACCCCGGTCTGCAAACGCCCTCCGCTCCGACTCTATCTCGAGATGCGCATCTACGGCATTGCGAAAGGAGCCGACGTCTGCGTCGCCCATAATCCCGAGTGTTTCGCACAGGACGACCCCGCCCGAGCTTGGCGGCGGTGCAGAAAGGATGCGATTGCCGCGATGCACACATTCGACCGGATCTCGTTCTCTAGCTCGATATCGCGCGAGATCTTTTGCCGTGATCGCGCCGCCGGCCGATTCGACCGCGCTCACGAAGTGCTTCGCGACGTCGCCTACGTAAAAATCATTCGCACCGTGGCGGTCGAGTTCGCGAAGGGTCGAGGCTAGCTGCGGTTGGCGAAGCACATCACCAGCGCGCAACGAGCTCCCCGCGTGCGTGAAAATCGCGGCACTCGTGGTAAAGCGCGCGAGAAGTGCTGAATATTTTGAGAAAACGCTTGCGTCCGACTCGTTGAGAGTAAATCCATTTTCCGCTAATTCGATAGCTGGCGCGATCAACACATGAAGCGGACGCGTGCCGTAGCGTGTGCGGGCTAACTCGAGCCCCGCGACCGTTCCAGGAATCGCGACGGAGAGAGCGCCGATCGTACTTCTTTCCGGCACAACGTGACCCGTCGAATCCTGGTACATATTCTTCGTCGCTCTTTCAGGCGCGGTCTCGCGAAAATCAATAAAGTGCGCGTTACCATCATGGGTACGCAGCAACATAAA
>JAYTXC010000167.1:0-9831 GCA_043743145.1 Rhodospirillales bacterium | reverse complement strand
TCGGGCAACGGCGTTTGGTTCGTCGAACTCGCGCCGCTCGCAAGCGGAGATTACATTCCAGCGGCGGTGGCGCAGGCGCTCGGGCTCTCGTTGCCGCCGCAGGGCGATTCAGTCGCAAATCTGGTCAAGGTGATAAAATCTTGGCATGCGCTCTTGGTCTTCGATAACTGCGAGCACCTTATCGAGGGCGCAGCGAGATTTATCTCGGCCGTCATTCGCGGCTGTCCGAAGATTGCGGTGCTCGCATCAAGTCGCCAAGGGCTGGGCGTAGCGGGAGAGGAGGCTTACCGGCTTCCGTCGCTTCACGTCGACGATGGAACCGGGTTTGGAGTGACGAGTGCGCGCGAGGCTGCTGTCGCGCCCGCAATCGCGCTCTTCGTCGAGCGCGCGATCTCCGCCGACCGTCGCTTCACATTGAACGACGAGAACGCGTCAACCGTCGTCGAGATCTGTCGACGGCTCGACGGCATTCCGCTTGCGATCGAGCTTGCGGCGGCGCGAATCAAAATGCTTAGCCCTCAACAACTTCGCGAGCGGCTCGACGAACGCTTTCGCGTGCTCACCGGCGGGAGTCGCGATGTGCTGCCGCGTCAACAGACGCTGCGCGCGCTCATCGACTGGAGTCACGATCTCCTCGACGATCGCGAACGGATGCTTTTCCGCCGGCTCGGCATTTTCGTGAACGGCTTCACGCTCGAAGCGGCGACGGCTATCGGGACAAGCGACGATCTTGACGCGCTCGATCTCTTCGACGTGCTGGCATCGCTGGTTGACAAATCGCTTGTCCTTGCGGAACCCGCCGGCGATGCGTTGCGCTATCGGATGCTCGAATCGACACGCGCCTACGCCCGTGAAAAACTCGATGCCGCGGCCGAATCGCAAGAGCGTGCGCTCCGCCATCTCCTCCATCTTCGCGATCGATTCGTCGACGAACGCAAACGCTCAGATCGTACCGGTCGTGTGGAGTCTTGCGAACGCCTCATTGCAATCGAACTCGAAGACCTCCGTGCCGCACTCGACTGGGGAACGGCAAATGGCGAAGCGATACTCGCAAGCGAACTTCTTGCCGCAGTGCGACGCGATTGGCGTACCGTCGCGCTAGCGGGCGAGGGGTACGAACGTATCGCAAAGGCGATCGACTTGCTGGGAGACGATGCTCCAGCGTCGCTGCGTTCGTCGCTTTTCAGTTGGAAAGGAGTGTTTGCGACGGACTTCGGACGCATCACGGAATCCTGCGATTTCACATCGGAAGGTGTTCGGCTCGGCCGCGCCTCGGGGAATCAAACAACACTGGCGTTCGCCCTGCTGTACCAATCGCTTGCGTTGCGTCGCGCTGGCCGCATCGATGCCGCAGCCGACGCCGCCGCGGAGTTGGAAGCATTGATTTCAAGCGAGGATCGCTGGCTTGCCCTGAGCGCATTGGATAATAAAGCCACGTTGCTTGGGATACGTGGTGACTACGAGAGCAGCGCGCGCCTCACTCAAGAACTCCGCGATAAGCATCGAGCGCTCGGAAACCGTATGTCCTCCGTCGCCGTGGGTCAAAATCTTGCCGAGTGGGAACACGCCCTCGGCAACACGAATCGGGCCGTCGTCATTGCGCGGGATGCTTTGGCCGACATGAAAAGCGCGCCGACTCGCAATGAACAGTTTTACGCAATCGGCGCATGCAATCTCATTGGGTATTTGGTCGCGCTCGATCGACTTGCCGAGGCGCGGGCGACCGCACGTGAACTGCTCCTCAGGCATGGGTCGGATGCGATCCACATCGGGCAAATCAGCTTCGCCTTGGATCACCTGGCGCTCGTGCTCGCCCTCGAAGGCAACCACGCTCTCTCCGCGCAGCTTGCCGCACACGCCGATGCCACGTTGCGCAGCCTCGGCTACGAGCGAGAATTCACCGAGAAAGCGACGCGAACGCGGCTCGACGCTTTTCTTTCCGAACGTCTCCCAAACAACGACCGCAGAGCCCTCGAAACCCGCGGTGCCGCGATGAGCCGTGAGGAAGCCGTTGCCCTCGCGCTTGCCGCACTCGAAGAGCCGCCGGACGGCGTCTGAGCAACCTCGGCTGTCTTCGTAGAAGACGTGGCGCGCTTGACACAAAATGGGGCCGAGTATTTATCTCGACTTAGGGAACAGCCATCGCAATGCGCCATCTATCGCACAAGCCGAGCGGTGGTTGACGAAGGCGACCGCGGGATGGGTTGCAGCTAAACCCTCGGGCCCGATCGGCCCCGCGCATCACCACACCTAGAGTTATGTGCCCAAGCCGAAGGGAGCGTTCCGTTCGGTAGGTATGCAGGATGTATGGTGTTGCTAAATGACAACTTTCAATTACTCGCTGCATGTACGCGAGAGCCAGCGCTTCGCATTTTCAGCCGTGGCAGGGTTACGCACGATTCGTTTCGGCTTACGTGCAAGGCCCTTTCGAGCAAGAGATAGGCCACTTCGCATGAAGGTCGTTTGTAAGATCACGTACCCGAACGGAAAGATATACGTTGGGAAAGATCCTACGGGGATGCTGAACTACTTCGGAAGCGCGAACAGCAAACTTATCGAAAGTGATTTCAATTCGGAACAGCGGCGCATCTTCACAATTCAGAAAGAAATCTTATGGGAGTCAGAAACCGCGTCGGATAGCGAGGTCAATCTGAAAGAAATTGAGTTGATCAGAGCCCTGCGATCGAACGAATCGCACATCGGATACAATCGTTGGCCGAGAATCTCGACGCAAAGCGCAAAAGAATAACGGCGACATTACCGGGCGAACTCGGTGTCCATCTCGGTTCGCTAGACTTGACCTCGGGGCAATCCGCGAATAACGGTCGACCCCGTGGAGTTGACTCCGTGGCCGTAGTCGGTGTGCTTGCGTCGCACAGAGCGGGCTTGTTCGTGTAACCGCGAGGCTTGACGATGTTGCCTTGGACTTAGCATCGCCGATATCGATACGCCCGTTCACGACGCACTAAAACAGCGTATCGAGTTGCACCCCAAGTTGCACCCCAAGAGCAAAAATTTAATGTAAGGGCTCACGGAGCGAAAACCTTTACAGGAATTGACTTTTTACTTCATCCGACGGGTGGTGCAAAGGTGCGTCCATCGTGCGTGTCTTTCTTCGCATGTAAGGGGTCTGCGGTTCGAATCGGCACATCTCCACCACTTTTGGCCCGCAACCATTCAGTTTGCGGGCCTTCGCTTTTCCAGGTATCGCGTTGTCGCGAAAATCGAGATCGATATTCCGGCCGCATTTTCTCTCGTGCTGCCACTAGGTACTATCGAAATTGTCGAATAAATATCGTCGTTCGTTTTGCTATACGAAGGGAACCGTCTTGTTAGAGATACCGACACGCGTCTCAATCTATCAACCGGAACAATCCGGCTTGATCTTCCCGGAAATTCCCGCTTTTGGGAGCGTGGGAGAGGAGCGCGAATACCGGAAAAAACATCTCGTCGCCGCGGTTCGGGCATTCGCACAGCATGGTTTCGACTACGGCTTTGCGGGACACCTCACCGTACGCGATCCGGAACACCACGATCTCTATTGGACCAACCCGATGTGCGTGCACTTCTCGCAAGTCACGCTTTCGAGTTTGATTCTCGTCGACCACGAGGGCTCGGTCGTCGAAGGAAAATATGCCGTTAATCGAGCGGGCTTCGTTTTACACGCGGCCGTTCACGCAGCCCATCCCGACATCGTCGCGATGTGCCATGCGCACACGATCTACGGTACCGCGTGGTGCAGCACAGGGCGCCCGCTCGATATGATTAGTCAGGACGCAGCCTGTTTCTACGACGATCACGTCGTCATCGGCGCGTCCGCCGGCGCCGTCGCCGTGGAAAAACAGTCGGGACTTTCCGTCGCGGAGGCTTTCGGAAAAAACCGCGCCGCCTTGCATCAGAATCACGGTCTGCTCACCGCAAGTCGCCACAGTATCGACGACGCGGCGTTCTGGTTCATTGCGCTCGAACGTTGCTGCCGCCAACAACTCTTAGTCGAAGCCTCCGGAATAAAACCACAAATCGTTTCGGAGAAGAGCGCGAGATATAGTCGCGAGCATGTCGGCAACGACTTCATCGGCTGGCTTCACTTCCAGACGCTCTACAATCAACTAATCCAAACACAGCCGGAAATGTTCGACTAGCGTTTCGAGTCGGCGGCGGACGCCCGTGGCGACGTCCGCCGAGTCTCGCTGCAGACGTGCCTGCGCCGTTCGGCAGTTCAACGCATTTGGCTCGTCGCGTCGGCGATCACTGCATGTTCGGAGAGCAAATCTGCTTCACGTACTATGCCCTCCGCTCGCGGCGGCGGTCAATATGCATGTTGCGCGCGATCCGCCGCTTCGCGAACGGTTCGGGGCCAACGTCGATTCTCACCAAGATCGGCGCGGGTAAGCGACACGTCAAGGATCCGGTTTTAACCGTTGACGATATTCGCAACGCGTCTGATTGGCCGCGAGCGAGATAGCGTAGGTCGCCCCGTACGCCACGGCCGCGACGGCGCGTGGCCGTCGCGGCCGTGGCGTTGCGGAACCTCCGCAATTGCTTCTCGCTATGCGTTCGCGGCCCGAACGTTGCCGATCATCGAGGTCGTGCTCGGGCGCAAGAGATAGAACAGCGCCGCGACGATGACGTTGATGATCGCCTGCGTCGCAAATTGGGAGGCCGTAATGGTGTGCGCTCCGAGGAGTCCATATAACGCATAGGCGATGCCGACGGCCTGTTCGCCGATCGGAATCCAGACGAACGTGCGATAGCGCGCGACGTCGGTTGCCGTGAGGATGTAGACGGCGCCTAAAAGGAAGAGCACCATCCCGTATTGCTGCGTCATCGAATACAGGTCGGCCGTCCAGCCGCCCTTGGGAATCCAGCCGACGAACGTGGCACCGAGCGGGCCCGCAAATGTCGAGAGCGAGGCGTTGAGCAATTCCCAAATGCCCCACACGATGAGCAGACCTTGAAGCGGACGCGCGGTTTTCATATGAGCGAGAGCCTTTCATTGGTTGCAGTCGTTGCGGCGATGCGCGAGCAACCGGAGCAGCCGCCGCTGCACGGCGGGCACCCGATAGACGATGCGACGACGCGAGGCGTTCTTCGCGGCACGAGCTTGCGAATCTGTGCGACCACGCTATTGAAGGGGCAGAGATACCGGCAGAGGCCGCGCTTTCCGAGGAACATCACGCTTACCGCGGCGAGTGCGGCGAGGCCGAATTGAAAGGCATGGCGTTCCCACGCGAGGTTCAAATCGATCGGTGTGATGTCGTGCGCCGCGAGCTGGGGCATCACGAGCCAGCCGAGTGGCATCCACAGCACGAGAAGCGCGAGTACGAGCGCGCGCCCGAAGCGCGCGTCGAGGCGAAACCGTGGCCGTGCGAGCGGTTCGAAAATGTCTTGAATCGCCCCGATCCAGCACATCGTCCCGCACACGAGCCCCGAGCCCGCGACCGTAATGCCGACCAGCGCGAGCCAGAAGACACCGCCGACGGCGAGCCAGAGCGGTCCGGGCAGATGCGTTTCCACGAGGGCGAGGTTCACGAAGATGAAGAGCACTTGCACGAGTCGGCGGCGCCGTTCGGGCGAGAGTCCGTCGGAAAGCTCCGCCGATCGCTTCATCACGAGGTCGATACTACGATAGCGGCGACAATCGCGCCGGGACGTGGGTCACAGAGACGGCGTCAGTACGGGAAGTGAATATGCGAATCGCCTTACTTCGAGGTGCGATGGCGTTCGTCGCGCTCGGCGAACTCGCGTGGAGTTTCGTCTATTATTTCCGACCCGATCTCGCACTCGGCGCGCTCGGGCGTACCGTCGTTGATCCCGTGGTCGCACGGCAGTATCCGCTCTATCTCGCTTCGGCCGCCATCGCCTACGCGCTCGCCGCGAGGGATCCGCAGCGGTATCGGTCCGTGGTCTGGATCTGCATCGTGCAGCGTGGGATCGAGTTCGTCGTTGCGGCGATCGATTGGCGCGCGCATGCAATCGCGACGTCGTCGCTCATCGGAGTCGCGCTAATCGAAAGTGGTGTGGCGCTCGCGCTCGTTGTCTTGGTACGCAGCACTGGCGCGAACGTCGCGCGTCCGCAATCGCTCGACCCTCGGGATCGCGGCCTCGTACGGATGCTCCGCGGATTCGGCGGTCTCGAAGTCTTCTGGTTTTTCGCATCCACGATCTTCGTTCAATTCGGCTCGCGCTTACTCGGCTGGAAACTGCAAGATCCGTATACGACGCAGCAAATGGGTATCGCACTCCTCGTGATCGGGCTTGTGAGTCTCGGTGCGGCCTCGAATGTATCGCGGTATCGCATCTTCGTGGCCGTGCCCGTCGCGAGCCAACTCATCGGTATCGTCAATGCATTCAACGAAATCCGACTCGGTTCGATCGGCTGGAACGGCGCGGCCGTGCAATGGACGATCGAATGTGCCATCATCGGCGGCTTCTTGTACTTCATGCGGCATCGCGTCGGCGTCGTCGACGCAGCGCCCGCGCTCGCGGAATAACCGTTCGGCGAACACGTATGGGCCCTCCGAACTTGTAGGGGATACGGCATCCTAAGTACTTGACGGCATCGGTGCTCTTCTTTAGCATTACGGCGATATGGCAACGCGTGCGGTGGCAAGCAAAGGCCCGAGCTTGCGCGGCCAGCTCGAGCGGCCACGCTCCTTGCGCGAGCAAGTCTACGATCGTCTTCGCGCGGCGATTCTTTCGGGCGAACTCGCCCCGGGCGCGCCGATCATCGAGGCCGAGATCGCCGCGACCCTCGGGGCAAGCCGTACGCCCGTCCGCGAGGCCCTGCGCCGCTTAGAGACCGAAGGCATGCTCGAACCGCGGGGCGCGCGCGGCAGCGTCGTGCGCGAACTCAAACGCGATGAAGTCGAGTGCATCTTCGAAATTCGCGAGGCACTCGAAACGCTAGCGGCTCGTCGCGCCTCGCGGCGCATGAACGATCGCGATCTCACCGAGTTCGCGCGGCTTGTCGAGCTTATGCAAAAAAACGTTGACGATCCGAGCGAGATGGAACGGCTCGATACACGCTTTCACGATCGCATCCTCGCACTCGCCGATGGCCAACGACTCAAACGGATGCTCGGCGATCTCCGCGCCGACATCTTGCCATGGCGCTTTATCGCACTGGCAACCGTCGCACGACGCCAAGCGTCAGCCGAAGAACATGGCGCAATTCTCGATGCCTTGCGCGCCAAAGACGAACGCGCCATCGTCAAGACGATGGCGCATCATATCAGAAACACGAAAGGCGCCGTCCTCGCGGAAAGCGACGAAGCCTAACGTTCGGCGCTTTCGTGCTCTGGTGCAACCGCGTGATCCGCCATCATCTCGAGCGCGCGAACCATCGCCGAGTGATCCCAGTTCGCGCCACCGTGCGCCGTACACGAGTTAAAGAGCTCTTGACACGTCGCGGTGTTGGGAAGCGACAACCCGAGTTCCCGCGCGCCGGAGAGCGCGAGGTTAAGGTCTTTTTGATGCAGTGCGATGCGGAAACCCGGATCGAACGTGCGATCGATCATGCGCTGGCCGTGCACTTCGAGGATGCGGGACGACGCGAAACCACCCATGAGCGCGGTGCGAACTTTCGCGGGATCGGCGCCCGCTTTCGATGCGAAGAGCAACGCTTCGCCAACCGCTTCGATCGTAAGAGCGACGATGATTTGGTTGGCAACCTTCGTCGTCTGTCCGTCGCCGTTGCCGCCGACGAGCGTGATATTCTTGCCCATCGCTTCGAGTAGCGGCTTGATGCGTGCGAACTCGCTCTCCGGTCCGCCCACCATGATCGTGAGCGATGCGGCTTTCGCACCCACTTCGCCGCCCGAAACGGGCGCATCGAAATACGAGCAGCCGAGTTCACCGATGCGCGTGGCAAATTTTTTCGTTTCCATCGGCGAGATCGAGCTCATGTCGACGACGATTTTTCCCGGCGTCAGACCTTCGGCAACGCCGCCGGGGCCGAAGAGCGCCGCTGCAACGTTCGGGGTATCGGGAACCATCGTAATGATGACATCGCTTTTCGCTGCGACATCTTTACTCGACGCACAGACCGTTCCGCCGCCGGCGACGAGTTCTTCGGGGACCGTTCCGTTCGTGTGCAAGAAGAGCGTATGTCCCGCTGCCTGCAAATGGCCGGCCATCGGCCGACCCATAATTCCCAGTCCGATAAAGCCGATGTTGCTCATACGATGATCGCTCCTATGCGCCGACGTGCGGCGAGTTTAGGTAAGACGTCGCCCATCCGAGGCCACGCGTCGTGCCATTCGCGGGCACGTACTCGCAGCCGATCCAACCCGTATACCCGATGTCATCGAGGGTCTGAAAAAGAAACGGGTAGTTAATTTCACCCGTTCCTGGCTCGTGTCGCCCCGGGTTATCGGCGAGTTGCACGTGTCCGATACGCGCGAGGTTGCTTCGCAGCGTCGCCGCGAGTTCGCCTTCCATGCGCTGCATGTGGTAGATATCGTACTGCAATGTCAGATTGTTCGAACCCACCTCGTCGAAAAGCGCGAACGCCTGTCGCGAACCCGATAGGAAGAAGCCCGGAATATCGTAGGTGTTGATCGCTTCGGCAACGAGTGCGATGCCTTCGCGTTCGAGTTCTCCCGCAGCGAATCGCAAATTACGGACACAGGTGGCATGCGCGTCGGCGTGCGAAACGCCGGCGGGAACTTTGCCCACGAGCGCGTTGATGCGCGTGCATCCGAGCGCCTTCGCGTAGGAAATCGCTTTTGGAATGCCGGCGCAAAATTCTTCAACGCGGTCGGGCAGGCACGCGATACCGCGTTCGCCTGCCGCCCAATCGCCCGATGGGACATTGAAGAGCACTTGTTCGAGCCCGGCGTCGTGCAGTGCGCGCGCGACATCGCCCTCGGGATAGTCGTAGGGTGAAAGATATTCTACGCCGCGGAACCCGGCGCTTGCGGCGGCCGCAAAGCGCTCGAGAAACGGCTGCTCGGTAAAGAGCATGGAGAGGTTTGCCGCAAACTTTGGCACTTAAACGAGCTGCAATTCGGGCGTGGCGGCAGTGGAGACGTCGAGGATATCTTCGTACTCCTTGATCGCGTTGATCTCGCCGCCCATGGCGATATTGGTGATGCGTTCGGTGATGACTTCCACGATGACCGGCACGCCGATCTCTTCACATTCACGCTGCGCCCAGGCGATCGCATCGGCGATCTTCTCCGGATCGAAAACGCGAATCGCGCGGCAACCCATCGACTCGGCGGCCTTGACGTGATCGACGCCATACTCGCCGATTTCCGGCGCGTTGACGTTATGGAAGCTCAGCGACACTTCGTAATCCATCTTGTAACCGAGCGACGCTTGACGAATGAGCCCGAGGTACGCGTTGTTGAGCAAGATCATCACGAACGGGACTTTGTATTGCGCCGCGACCGCGAGTTCTTCGATTAAGAACTGCAGCGAGTAGTCGCCGACGATGCCGACGACTTTCTGTTTTGGATTCGCAAGTTTCGCACCCGTACAGGCCGAGACTTCCCACCCGAGAGGTCCGGCCTGACCGCAAACGATGTAGTGGCGCGGTTTGTTAACCTTTTGAAGCTGGCCCGAAAGAATTTGATAGAGCCCGATTGCGGTGACGAACTGCGTATCGTCGCCGAAAGCCTTGTTGACTTCTTGAAACACGCGTTGCGGCTTGACGGGCGTGTTGTCGAAATCGGTGCGGCGCAACATCGTGCGCTTGCGCTCCTGCACTTTCGAAACCCACTCCGTGTGCGAAGGAATTTGGCCACGGCGCTTGCGTTCGCCGGCTTCCGCAACGAGTGCTTCGAGGGCGAGGCCAGCGTCGGCGACGATTCCGAGAGCGGGACT